>DATFPF010000027.1:0-3258 GCA_035264945.1 Rubrobacter sp. | reverse complement strand
CGTGGCCCCGCAACCGCGCGGAGATCTCGTGCATAACCTCGGCCCGATCCAGCCCGGCGAACCCCTGCCACTCGCGAAAACCATCCCGCGCCCGCTCGACGGCCGCATCGATCTCCTCGCGCGAGGAGATCTGTATCAGCTCGATGTCCTCCCCCGTAGCCGGGTTGATAACCTGCATCGTCCTATCCGACATAGTCTCCTTTCGGGCGCTTCGCGAAGCGCCCCTGCTACAGGTTGATGGCTACGTACTTCGTCTCCAGGTACTCCTCGATCCCCTCTGCGCCTCCTTCGCGGCCGAAGCCCGAGTGCTTGATGCCGCCGAAAGGGGCGGAGGCGTTGGAGACCATACCCTGGTTGAGGCCGACCATGCCGGTTTCGATGCCCTCGCAGACGCGCAGGGCACGCTTCAGGTCGCTGGTGTAGACGTAGGCGACGAGGCCGTACTCCGTGTCGTTGGCTGCGGCGATGGCATCCTGTTCCGAATCGAAGGAGGCCACCGGGGCCACGGGGCCGAAGATCTCCTCTTTGAGGAGCGTCGCGTCCTCGGGAATATCGTCGAGGACGGTGGGGCGGTAGAAGTAGCCCGCCCCCTCTATCTTCTCGGCGCCGACCACTGCCCTGGCCCCCTTGCCCAGGGCGTCTTCTACGAGATCAGCGACCTTATCGCGCTGGTCGCCGTCGATGAGGGGGCCCACCTCGACGCCTTCCTCGGTGCCACGCCCGACCTTCATAGCGTCCATACGCTTCGCGAGCTTCTCGGCGAACTCGTTTGCGACGCCGCCTGCCACGTGGAAGCGGTTGGCGGCGGTGCACGCCTCGCCGATGTTGCGCATCTTGGCGACCATGGCGCCCTCGACCGCGGCGTCGACGTCGGCGTCGTCGAAGACGAGGAACGGGGCGTTACCGCCGAGCTCCATGGAGACACGCAGGAGCTGCTCGGCCGACTGGGCGACGAGCTTGCGCCCTACCTCGGTCGAGCCCGTGAAGGAGAGCTTGCGGGCGCGCGGATCGGCGATAAGAGGTCCCATGGTGCCGCCGGAGGAGGAGCTCGTCACCACGTTAAGGACGCCGCCGGGAAGGCCGGACTCCTCCAGGATACCGGCGAGGGCGAGCATGGAGAGGGGGGTCTGCTGGGCGGGCTTCATCACCATCGTGCAGCCGGCAGCGATAGCTGGCCCGATCTTGCGCGTACCCATCGCCATCGGGAAGTTCCACGGCGTTATGAACAGGCAAGGGCCGACGGGTTGCTTCATCGTGAGCATGCGCCCGGCTCCCGCGGGCGGGATGGCGTAGCGGCCCTCGATGCGGACGGCCTCCTCCGAGAACCATCGGAAGAACTCGGCGGCGTAGGCGATCTCCGCCTTCGACTCCGCGATGGCCTTGCCCATCTCCAGGGTCATCAGGAGGGCGAGCTCGTCGGTGCGCTCCACTATCTTCTCGAAGGCGCGGCGCAGGATCTCACCCCGCTCGCGCGGCGCCGTCTGGCCCCACTCGTCCTGCGCCTCGTCGGCCGAGGCGAGCGCTGCCATCGCATCCTCGGGCGTGCCGTCCGCGATCTCGCAGAGTGGTTCGGCGGTCGAGGGGTCCTCGACGGCGAGCGTGTTGCCTTCGGAAGCATCACGCCACTCGCCCCCGATAAACAGCTGCTTGTTTACTCTGTCGACTACGCTTTGCTCAGAGGTTGCAATACTCATGATCTCCTCGTGGTCGTGGTCTGTTCCTAAACTGCAGGATATCCGAAGATCGGGCGGCGCGAGCGGTCCGTGCTGTAGGCGGTAACTTCAGGCTTCGAGCCCGGTCATGACGTTGCTCTCCCCAACGCAGTTTTTCGGTGTTTTCGTCCCCGTCATCACTCCTCTTCGTCGTCGATTTCTTTGGTAGACCGTCTTCTCCGGCGCACGGCGATGCCGCCGAGTATCTCCCTGACGATCCGGTCCGCGGCGAGCGCGGTGATGTCCGCCGATCCCACGCTCGTGGGGATCACCTCGACCATGTCGGCCCCGATCACGTCAAGTTGCATCGCCACCTCCCGCACGGCCCAGAGCAGCTCGGCGGTGGTCATCCCACCTGCTTCCGGCGTCCCCGTGCCTGGCGCGAAGGCTGGGTCCAAAACGTCTATGTCCACGGTTAGGAAAACGGGTCCTGATCCCACCGCTTCCACCGCCCGACGGACGACCTCCCTTAGGCCGAGGTCCCTGACGTCATGCATGCAGAGGCTGGTGATGCCCCGCTCCGCCTGCCAGGCGAACTCGGCCTCCCCCGGCCAGTAGCCGCGCAGGCCTATCTGCGCGTAGCGCCGCGGGTCTACGTGCCCGGCCTCGACGAGCCTGCGCATTATCGTGCCGTGCGAGAGTTCGACGCCGAAGACCTCTGCGCCCGTGTCGGTGTGCGTGTCGAAGTGAACCAGGCCCACTGGCCCATGCGCTGCGGCGCAGGCGCGCACGTCCGGCTCGGAGATGGAGTGGTCCCCGCCGAGGATCACCGGGATCGCGCCCGCCCCGAGCACCTCTGCGACGGTCGCCTCTATGGCGGCGTGGGAGCGGACGGGATCGGCCGGTAGTACCGGCGCGTCACCGAAGTCCACGACCCGCAGCTCGTCGATCGCGTCGATCCCAGTCTCGAGCTCCGGGCCTGAAGGGCTGCTCGCGGCCCGGATCGCGCGGGGCGCGAAGCGCGTCCCCGGACGGTCCGAGACCAGGTCATCCATCGGCGCGCCGTAGGGCGGCTTCTCGCCCTCGAAATGCGAGGTCACCATGATGCCGGTGGCCCGAACCTCGCACTCGATGTTCCCGTCCTGGTAGAAGCGCCAGTACACCAGGTACTCGTAGTTTGCGACGGTCGCGTGGAAGGAGATGACGAGGCGGCGCGAGCGGCGTACCTCGGCGCCTGCGACCTCGTCCACGTGCTTCCAGAGGACAGCGTCGTCCTCCTCGTGAATGCAGACGGCGTTCTTTACGGTGTGCGGCTCGCCCTTCAAGTCGTGGAGGGTGGCGTCGAGGTAGGAGGTCTCACCGAGGCAGTCGCACCCGAGCTCGAGCGAGGTCGTCATGAACCCGAGGCCCCACTCGCCGACGTCGAAGGCGGTGCGGCGGTAGTGGTCGGGCGATGGGTCCCGGCAGGGCACGACCATCTCCGCGAAGGACAGCCGGTGCGCCACGGAACGCACCCTGCCCCCGTCCTCGTAGCCGACGCGGTGCAGCACCAGGCCCTCGCGGTAGTTGAAGCCGACGCGCATCACCCATCTCTGCCAGCGCAACT
>DATFPF010000026.1:0-1548 GCA_035264945.1 Rubrobacter sp. | reverse complement strand
CACGCCGGCTTGGTCCCCCGCATGCTGGGCTTTCAGGCCGAGGGCGCTTCGCCGCTCGTGGCCGGCCACGATTTCGAGAGTCCGGAGACCGTTGCGAGCGCGATCAGGATAGGCTCGCCCGCGAGCAAGGAGGGGGCCCTGTCGGCGGCGCGGGAGTCGGGGGGGCTCATAGAGAGCGTTACGGACGCCGAGATCCTGGCCGCCCAGGAGATGCTGGCCCAGGAGGAGGGCATCTTCTGCGAGCCCGCCTCGGCGGCGGGGGTTGCCGGACTCGTAAAGCTAGCCGGTGAGGGCAGGGTTCCGGAGGGCACGGTCGTGAGCGTCCTGACCGGGCACGGGCTCAAGGACCCTGATGTGATCCTGGGCCGCGTGCAGCTCCCCGACCCCGTCCCCGCCACGTTCGAAGCAGTGGCGGCCTTGATGGATAGACCCTCATGAACCTATCGCCGAGGCGGGCGTCGAGAACCCACACCCTGGCTTCAGCATCCCTCCCCTACTCCCCATGATCTCCGTCCGCGTCCCCGCCACCTCCGCGAACCTCGGGCCGGGCTACGACGCGGTAGGGCTGGCGCTCTCCTTGAGCATGAGGATCGGGTTGGACAGGTCGCCTCACCCCGAGATCGAGATACACGGTACGGGTGCCGACCTGATCCCGCGCGGGCCGGGGCATCCTGCCTACAGAGCAGCCCGGTTCGTCGCCGAGCTCGTCGGCGAGTCGGACGCCCACTTCCGGCTCGTGCAGGAGAACTCTATTCCGCCGACTCGGGGATTGGGCGGGAGCGCGGCCGCGCTAGTCGGCGGGGCCGTCGCCGCCAACGACCTGTTCAGGGGTCAGATCGCCGCCCCCGACCTGCTCAACATCGTCTGCGAGCTCGACGGTCA
The DNA here is from genome assembly GCA_035264945.1 of Rubrobacter sp. GTDB lineage: Bacteria > Actinomycetota > Rubrobacteria > Rubrobacterales > Rubrobacteraceae > Rubrobacter_D. The sequence goes on along the minus strand of DATFPF010000026.1, from coordinate 666 downwards.
TCCCGACAATGCGGCCCCTGCCCTCCTCGGCGGGCTCGTGATCGGCACGCTCACCCCCGTCGGCGTGAGCGCCGTGCGCCTCGAACCGAAGGACCTCAAGGTCGTCGTCGCCGTCCCAGACTTCGCCGTCTCGACCACGGCGGCCCGCCGCGCCCTCCCCGACTCGGTCCCCCACCGCGACGCCGCCTTCAACGTCGGCCGTTCCGGCCTCCTGCTAGGGGCCCTTGCCACCGGTGAGTACCATCTCCTGCGCGTCGCCATGCAGGACAGGCTCCACCAACCCTACCGCTCCCACCTCATCCCCGGCCTCGAAGACGTTATAGAGGTCGCCCTGGAGACCGGCGCCTACGGAGCCTGTCTCTCCGGCTCGGGCCCCGCCGTACTCGCCTTCGCACCCGAGACCATAGCGAGGGAGATAGCCTCTGCGATGCAGGCCGCCTTCGAGGCGCAGGGTGTCATGGCAAAGTCCTGGGCGCTCGACGTGGACCTCGCAGGGGCTCGCGTCGAGCCGCCTGGGGAGATAGCCGCGGCGACTTTGGAGCCGGTTCTTTGAAATCGATGGTCAGTGACTGTAGATAAAGACTAGTCCGAAATAGAGTACTGGGACCAAGCATAAACCTACGAGCAGCATTACGAGGGCCCTGAATCCTCGCCATGGACTCTCGG
>DATFPF010000025.1:0-18496 GCA_035264945.1 Rubrobacter sp. | reverse complement strand
GCGCCCACGTCTCGCGTTCTCTCGGCTTCCCTGCGCGCCTGGTAGCCGAAGGGGGTAGGGCCGAGATCCGGCGCGTCGCGGTCCTCGGGGGCTCGGGCGGCTCGTTCCTCCGGGAGGTAGCCGCCTCGGGCGCGGAGGCCTACGTGACCGGCGACCTCGACTACCACGACGCCATGCTGGCCGGGTCTCTCGGCCTCGCCGCGATAGACGCGGGCCACGCCGCCACGGAGCTGCCATCCCTCGAACCGCTGGCCCGCCGCCTCGGGGAGCTGGTTGACGTGCCGGTCGGGGTCAGCCGGGTAAGGCGCTAGAACCCGCCCGCAACCCCCGCTCTCGGAACTACACGCCTCGAACCTGGAGCCTAAGCCCCTACGCTTTCCGCCATGAACCTTTCCAGCTCGTCCCTCGTGGGGAGGGCGCTCATGGCGCCGAAGCCCGTGCAGGCGAGCGTGCCCGCCGCGCAGCCGCGCAGCGTCGCCTCGCGTACCCGCTCTTCCTCGTCCGGGGGCCCGTCCGAGAGGTGGACCAGGGTCGCCGCGAGAAAGGCGTCGCCTGCCCCGGTGGCGTCCACTACCTCCCCGATGTCGAAGGTAGGCACCTCGCCCCTGAACCCGCGGGTCGCGTAGAACGCGCCCTCGGGCCCCTTGCTGACGAGCACCAGCAGGACGCCGCGGTCAAGGAGCCTCCGCGCGGCCTCATCGGCGTCGTCCGTGCCGAGCAGCGGCTCGAGCTCGTCGTCGCCGAGCTTGACGATAGTAGAGAGGTCGAGCAGCGGGTCCACGGCCTCGCGGGCCGCCTCCCTGCCCTCCCAAAGGTGTTCCCTGAAGTTCACGTCGAAGGCCACGGGGACGCCGTGCTCGCGGGCAAGCTGCGCGATGCGGTGTGTGGCGGAGCGGGAGGGCTCCCGGATCAGCGGGATGCTGCCGAAGTTCACGAAGGAGGCCCCGACGACGAGGTCCTCCGTTACGTCCTCGGCCGATAGAAGCTCGTCGGCGGCCGGGCTCGAGCGGTAGAAGGTGAACTCGCGGTCCCCGTCGGGGGCCACCTCCACGAAGGCCAGCGAGGTGCGCGTCGGCGGGCTCCGGCGGCTGACGCCGCCCGTCTCGACGCCCTCGGACTCGAGGGCGCGCAGGATAAAGTCACCGAACAGGTCCTCGCCCACGCTACCGATAAAGGCGGCCCCGGCGCCGAGCCTCGAGGCGGCCACCGCTACGTTCGCAGGCGCCCCTCCCGGCCTGGCGACGAAGCCTAGCTCCACGTCGGAGAGGTTCTCGCCCCTGTAGATGTCCGAGACAACCTCGCCGAGCGCAACTATCTTACCCAAGGTCCTCCCCCCGATCTCCCGCCGCGGCGGCTAGATTTCCACCTGCCCGAGGCCCCGGATCTCTTCGTCCGAATGCCCGGCCCCGCGCAACGGCCCGACGACGTCCCTCTCCAGGTCGGGGACGTAGCAAACGACCACGCTAGCCTCCCCGTCGGGCACGACCTCGACCTCGCCTATCGCCGCCGGCAGGACGCAACTCTCCGCCCGCCCGAGCGCCTCTACCCCACCCTCGTAGCGGAGCTGCACGCTACCCTCCCCGACGTTAGAGAGCGTGAGGCAGCGGTCCGGGCGGGAGGGAACGGTGTGTGCCCGCCTGAGCGTCCAGCGTTCGAGGACGAAGTGCGGGCCGGCGCAGCAGAGGACCCTCCGGTTGGGCCCGTCCTCCAGCGCGAGGCCCGGGTTCGGGCGGGGCATAAAGTCCGTCTCGAGCTCGTCGAGGGTCGCCTCGATGTTGGCGTTCCACCCGTCCTCGTCCAGGGGGTTGCCGTAGAGGTCCTCGGGCATGACGAATTGGCCGAGGTCGGAGGTCTGCTGGACCTCGGTGATCAGGGTCCCCGGGCCGAAGGTGTGGAGGATGCCGCCTGGCACGTAGACGGTGTCCCCGGCCCGGATATCGTAGCGCGGCATCACCGAATCGTAGTCCTGCCGCTTGAAGGCGTCGAAGAGGTCCTCGCGGGAGAAACCCTCCTTTATGCCGGCCAAAATCGAGGCGTCGGGCTCGGCCCACAGGATGTGCCAGGCCTCGCTCTTGCCGTGGGGCTCGCCGTGCTTTCTCCTGGCGGTCTCGTCGTCCGGGTGGAGGTGGACGGGGAGCATGTGGGAGGCGTCGAGGAACTTGATGAGGATCGGGAAGTGCGGCCCCCGCCAACCCTCCCCGACCAGGGCGTCGGGAAACCCCTCCACGAGCTCGCGGAGCCTCCTTCCGGCGTAGGCGCCGTTCGTGACGGTGGCCGGCGCGTCGCGGTAGTCGCTTATCTCCCACGTCTCCGCGACCACGCCCTCCGGCACGCCCTCCTTGCCGAGCATCTCCGGAATAAGGCGCTCCCCGAAATAGTATTCGCGCACGTGGAAGGTGAGCTTTAGCGGGTACCGATCCATCCTCCCCCCTTCCTTTCGACCCGTCCGACGGCGGCTAGCACTCGGCCTTGTAGAGGTACTTCTCGATTTCCGGCTGCTCTATGTTCTCCCGCGTGACGATGGTAAGGCCCGTCCTGACCTGCTTCTGGGATGGCTCGTTACCGGACTTCAGGTAGTCCACGGCCATCTGGACGCCCTTCGAGCCGATGTCCGCTGGGTGCTGGGCGATCAAGGCGTCAACGGTCTTCGAGCGCAGGTCCCGCACCTGGGTTGGCCCCGCGTCGAAGCCGACGATCTTTACCTGATCCTCCTTGCCGGCCTGGCGGGTGCCAGCGGCGCCGCCCTGGGCGGAGAACAGGTTGGCGCCGAAGATGCCCGCGAGGTCGGGCTCGGCCTGGATCTTCGCGTTTGCTATCGAGGCGGCCTTGTTCGCGTCGTCGTCGCAGAACTCGGTACCCAGGTACTCGATGTCGGGGTAGTCCTTGAGGCCAGCCTCGAAGCCTTGCTGCCGCTGGTCCGTCGTGGAGATCCCGGGCGTAACGCTTATGCAGAAGACCTTGCCCTGCTCTCCTATGGCCTCGGCCAGGGCCTTCGCCGCCTGCCGGCCGCCCTCCACGTTGTCAGAAGAGATGTTCGCGAGCGCTATGTCCTTCTCGATAAACGTGTCGACCGTGAAGACAGCGATGTCCTGGCTTATGGCTGTCTGGATCGGCCCGACCATCGCCGTCGTGTCCGTCGGCGCGATCAGGATGGCGTCGGGGCTCGCCTGGACGGCGGCGTTCAGGATCGGGGTCTGCTCCGCCGGGGAGAACTCCGCGGGTCCCTGCACGTTGAGCTCGGCGCCGAGCTGGCCGGCCTTGGACTTCGCCCCGCACTCCATCGAGATGTAGAACTCGTCGCCGCTGACGCCCTGGATGAGGGTTATGCGGTAGTTCTCCCCGCCGCCCCCTCCCCCGCCGGATCCCCCGGACCCGCCGCAACCGCCTAGCATCGTGGCGCCAGCACCCGCCGCCGCGAGCCCCAAGAACCTGCGGCGCGTCATCCTGGGCGCCGCCAAAGAACCTCTACCCATGCTTGCGCTCCCTTTCCCCTAGTAGTTCGCCCCTACATCCGTTCCTCGGCGCTCCTGCGCCGCTGGTCGATAAACACGGCGAGGATCAAGACCACCCCCACGGCCACCTCCTGCCAAAAGGCCTGGACCCCCTGAATGATGAACCCGTTCCTCAAGACCGCCGGGATAAAGGTCCCGACCACGGACCCCACCATGGTACCTATCCCCCCGAACAGGCTCGTCCCCCCTATGACCACCGCCGAGATGGAGGCAAGGTTGTCGGCCGAGTGCGCGCCGATGGAGGTCGTGTTGAAGCGGGAGAGGTCCAGCAACCCGGCGAGCCCGGCGAGCAGCCCGCTGAGGGCGTACACCTTTAGCAGGTGGCGGTCCACGTCTATCCCGACCCTGCGGGCGGCCTCGACGTTGGAGCCTATGGCGTACGTGTAGCGCCCGAAGCCGCACTTCGCCAACACGACGCCCGCGACCGCGGCGACCACGAGCGAGATCACGACAGGGACCGGCAGGAAGCCGAAGAACTCCTTCGTCCCGATCTGGGACTGTATCGCCGTCGGCACGAAGCGCACGTTGGTCCCACCGGTCAGTATCTGCGCCAGCCCGAGCCCGATGCCGAGCGTCCCGAGCGTTACGATGAAGGGCGGCATCTTGAGCTTTGTTATGAGCAGCCCGTTGAAGAGGCCGAACACGAGCCCCGTCAGGAGCCCTGCCGCTATCCCGGCCGGTATCCCCACGGCCTGGTTCGGGAACTGGTAGTTCTGCACCTGCTCCGAGGTCCCCGAGAGCGCCACCATCACCTGCCCGCCGACCACCCCGGAGAGCACGAGCACGGAGCCGACGGAGAGGTCTATGCCGGCCGTGATGATGACGAACGTCATCCCCACCCCGAGCAGCAGCAGCACGGAAGCGTCCACGGCTATGTTCACGAAGTTGCCGAAGTTCAAGAACGCCGTGCCGTTTATGATCGTGAACACGACGACGAGAAATGCGAGGATGCCGACGATGAGCACGGAAGAGAGGCCGGCGAGCCGGCGCCCGGGCTGGGGTTCGGGCTCCCGCGCCCGCTCTGCCGGTGGTTCTGTCACCGCGCGCCTCCTTCCCGGGACCGCACGGCGCCGGTCATGGCCGCGACGGCGTCGTCCGTTGAGTTCTTTTTAGGATCCAACTCCGTCACGAGCTCCCCGAGCCTCAGTACGCAAATGCGGTCCGCGACGTCGAAGACGTGGGGCATGTTGTGGCTTATGAAAACTACGGGTATGCCGGTATCGCGCACCCGGCGTATAAGGTCGAGGACCATCTCGACCTGGGCCACCCCGAGCGCTGCCGTCGGCTCGTCCATTATTACGACCTTGCTCGCCCACATCACGGCCCGGGCCACGGCAACTCCCTGGCGCTGCCCGCCGGAGAAGGTGCTCAAGGGCTTGCCTAGGTCCCTGATGCGGACGTTGAGGTCGGCGAGTTGCTCCTCGGTCTCCCGCCGCATCCGCGCCTGGTCCAGGAGCCCGAAGCGGCCCAGGATGCCAGGTCTGTAGCGCTCCCTCCCTAAGAAGATGTTCCCTACGGCGTCGAGTTGGGGTGCCACCGCGAGGTCCTGGTAGACCGTCTCGATGCCCCTCTCGCGGGCATCGTGGGGGGACACGAACCGGACGCGCTCGCCCTCGAAGGTGATCTCCCCGGCGTCGGGCGGGAAGACGCCGGTTATCGCGTTGATGAACGTGGACTTGCCGGCGCCGTTGTCCCCGATGAGCGCGACGACCTCCCCCGAGCGCACCTCGAAGTCCACGTTCTTCAAGGCCTGCACGGCCCCGAAAGACTTGCTGACGCCCTTCGTGCCGAGCACGACCTTTCCGTCCGAACGGTTCTTTTCGGAGCTTTCGGCGCTCAAGCCTCTTCCCTTTCCACTCCGAACCTATGCCGCCTCGGGGAGCCTCGGACGGCAGGCCGCCGTCTCCTCGCCGGTTCCGACGACCGCCACCACGCCGGGCTTGCGCGGCCCCTCGACCGCGGGCCCGACGAGGGCCTCGGAGACCGGCGCCGGGCGCCGCTCCTCGGCGGCCACCACCGCCGGCACGACCACGTACGCATCGTTCACCTCTTTCCCCATCACCCTGCCGCGATACTGCATATGTTCGGAACCATTGTCAAGTTGAGCCGCCAGCCGTCAGCTCTTCCTTCGGGGACTCGCGGCCCCGATGCATCCGTCTGGATTGCCCGACGGGCGACAGAGCCCGCAAGGAAGTCGACCTTTACGCGAACGTGGTCGGAAAGCTTACGACTCTAGACGCGGTTCGAAGAGCCCATGATGCGTATCTTCTCCGCGGCGACCGCGCGCACCTTCTCCCTCATCACCTTGAGCATCGCGTAGTGGTCGAGGTCCCTTTCGAGGCCTTCGCGCGCGCCCTCCGTCATGGCCCCGGAGATGGCGTGCCCTATGTTGATCTTGACGACCCCGAACTCCACAGCCTCGCGCACGTCGTCGGGGTGGATGCCCGAGCCCCCGTGCAGCACGAGCGGGTGCCCCGTGCGGTCGGCGATGGTCCTTAGGATCTCCAGGTCGAGGCGGCTCTGCTGGTGGTGCTCGGAGCCCACCGAGACCGCCAGGGTGTCGGCGCCGGACTCCGCGGCGTAACGTCCGGCCTCGTCGGGGTCGGTGTACCGAACGGAGCCATGGTCCCCGCCGAAGAGGCCGAGCTCGCCCTCCAGGGACGACGAGCTGGCGTGGGCCATCTCCGCCAGCTCGCGGGTCCGGGAGATGTTCTCCTCCAGGGCGAGGTCCGCGCCGTCGAACATCACGGAGGAGTAGCCCTGGCGCAGGCAGGCCGAGATCATCTCCGGGTCCTGGCCGTGGTCGAGGTGCAGGATCACCGGCACGTCCGCCCGCTCGATGAGGTTCTTGAGCAGCGCGATGAGCGCGTCCCCCCCGTGCTCGAGGTCCCCCGGGTAGGTCTGAAGCATGATCGGGGCCCGCTCGTCCTCGGCCGCGGCCAGGCAGCCCTGGGCCATCTCCAGGTTGCAGACGTTGAAGGCAGGCATCGCGAAGCGCTCCGCGTAGGCCCGCGCGTACAGTGTTCGGGCGTCTGCGATCTGTGCCACGGGGACTCCTTCTAGGTGTTTTCGCCGACCGGGAACGGCGCGAGCGCCGCCGCCGGGACACTTTACGGTCGTCGAACGCCGGTGTAAAGTGCCGAGGCCGTGGAGGCGGGCCCGGGGAAGGCGTCTTGACGCTGCTTGGCATCGACATCGGCACCACCCAAGTGAAGGCGCGAGCCTACGACGAGGCGGGGCGCCTCCTGGCCGACGCCCGCCGGCCGACCCCCACGACGAGGCTCCCCGACGGCGGCGCCGAGTACGCGGCGGACGCCCTGGAAGAGGCGGCCTTCGGGGCGGCCCGCGAGGTAATCGACGGTGCTGGCCCGCCGCGGGCCATCGGCGTCGCGAGCATGGCGGAGTCGGGGTTCCTCCTGGGGCAGGACGCCGAAGCACTGGCCCCCGCCATAGCCTGGTTCGACGGCCGCGCGGCCCCGCAGGCCGACCGCTGGCGGGAACGCATCGACGCCGCCGAACTCTTCTCCCGGACGGGCCTCCACGTTACGCCGCTCCCCACCGCCTGCAAGCTGGAGTGGCTGCGGGAAGACTCGCCTGACCTCTTCGCGCGGGCGACGGGATGGCTCGGTATGTCCGAGTACCTGGTCTTCAGGATGACCGGGGAGCGCGCCACCGAACCCTCCCTCGCCGGGAGGACCATGCTCTACGACATCCGGGCCGGCGCGTGGGACGAGGAGCTGTGCGCCCTTGCAGGCGTCCCGCCTGGCCTGTTGCCCCCCGTCCGCGAGGCCGGCGCCGTCCCCGGCGGGCTAACCGCGCGGGCGGCGCAAAGGCTCTCGGCGCCGGCCGGCACGCCGGTGGTAGTGGCCGGCCACGACCACATCTGCGGCGCGTTCGGCGCCGGGGCGACGGCCCCGGGGGAGATAGTCGACTCGATGGGGACCGCCGAGGCCTCCCTGCTCACCCTCACGGGGCCGCCCCTCGACGCGACGGGCCACGCACTCGGCCTGCCCGTCGGGCGCCACGTACTGCCGGGGAAATACTACGTGGCGGCGACCCTGCCGAGGTCCGGCGGCCTGGTCGAGCAGCTCAAGCAACTGCTAGGAGGCACAAACGAAGACCTGGCCCGCTGGACGCGCGAGGCCGCCGGGCTCGCGCCGGGCGGTGGCGGCGTCTGCCTGCCGCCGGCCGACGAGAGGCCCGACGCGGACGGCCTGCTCCTCTGCGCCTTAGGCAACGGGGGCGGGCCGGGCCACCTCCTGCGCGCGGTGCTCGAGGGCCTCACCCTCAAGATGAACCACGACCTTGCCCGGGCGGTGGCGGTCTCGGGGAGCACGCCCTCGCGGATAACGCTCCTCGGCGGCGGGGCGCAGAGCGGGATGTGGGCGCGGCTAAAGGCGGACGCCTCGGGCCTCCCCGTCCGCGTCGTCTCAGACCCCGAGTGCGTCTCGCGGGGGGCCGCCATGCTCGCGGGCGTCGGGGCGGGCGTTTTCTCGGGGGTTGAATCCGTCCCCGCCCCGGACTACGAGACAGCCCTCGAGCCTTCGGGGGACCGCGCCGAGTACGAGCGCCTCTACGCGGAGGTCCACGAGCCCCTGCGCACGCGCCTCGAGACGGTCGGCCTACGGTAGCCCCGGCCGGCGAGAGCCGAAGCGCCGGCCCGAGGAGTTGCCCGAGTTGGTGCGGTCGACCATGACCGGGGAAGGTACGTCCTGGGGCTTGGGCCCTCGACGTGCGGGGTCGGCGGGACCGCGGTCTCCTCCGGACCTCCCGGGACGCATCCGCCTGAGCCCCGGGAGGTCCGGAGGTTCGGGGCGAGATCCGGGCGCCCGCCCCTACCTCCCGGCGGCCCGGGGGCTTCCCTCGACGCCGCGGCCCTTCATGTCCGCCTCTATCTCCTCCAGGCTGCGGCCCTTCGTCTCGGGGACGACGCGGTAGAAGAACAGGATGCCGACCAGGCCGAAGGCGGCGTAGAGCCAGAACGTGCCCGTCTCCGTGATCGTGTTGATCAGGGTAAGCACGGTGAAGGCGATGACCATGTCGAGCGCCCAGTGGGTGATGCTCCCCGCCGCCGAGCCCTTGCCCCGGATCTCCAGCGGGTAGACCTCGGAGTTCAGGAGCCAGATGCAGATCCCCAGAGAGGCCGCGAAAGAGGCGATGTAGACCATGAGGCCGCCGACGAGAATTATGTTCAGGAGGCCGCCTGAGCTCTGCGGGAGAAGGTAGGCCGCGCCGAGCACGATCAGGCTGACCGTCACGCCGGCCGTGCCGGCCAGGAGCAGGGGCCTGCGCCCGACGCGGTCGATGGAGAGCAGGGCCGCGCCGGTGACCAGGCAGTTGACCAGCCCGATGCCCGTCGTCGCCAGGATGGCGCCAGAGGCCCCGAAGCCCGCGTCCTTCAGGATCGTCGGGGCGTAGTAGATCACCGCGTTGACCCCGACCATCTGGTTGATGAACGCGACCCCGATCCCGACCGTCGCGGCGGGCCTGTAGCGGGGGCGAAACAGGTCCCTGTAGCGGGTCCGCTCCTCCGCGGACTCCTGGCCGGTGATGGCGCCTATCTCCTCGTCCACCTCCTCGTCGGAGCCGCGCGAGCGCCTGAGCACACCGCGGGCCTCGTCGCGCCGGCCCACGCTGACGAGCCACCGGGGGCTCTCCGGCAGAAAGAACATGCCGATCAGGAGCACCGCGGCCGGCACCACGCCGAGGCCGAGCATAAGGCGCCACGCCTCGGCGCCGGCGAGGAGGTAGTTGATCAGGTACGAGAGCAGGATCCCGACGGTGATGAGGAACTGCTGCAGCGAGACGAGCGAGCCGCGGATGTTGCTCGGGGAGGCCTCGGCGATGTAGACGGGCACGACCATCCCCGCGCCGCCCACGGCGAGCCCCAGCACGAACCTCGCCACCGCCAGAAAGACCGTCCCCGTGGAGAACGCGGAGGCGAGCGAGCCCAGGATAAAGATGAGGGCGGCCGCCATGATCGCGCGCCGCCGCCCCACCCTGTCCGCGAGCGGCCCGCCCCCGAGCGCCCCGAAGACCGCGCCTAGGAGCAGCGAGGCGACGACGAGCTGCTGCCCGGTGTCCGAGAGCCGGAAGTCCTCCTTGATGAACAGCAGCGCCCCCGAGATGATCCCCGTGTCGTACCCGAAGAGCAACCCGCCGAGCGCCGCCACGCCGGCCGTGACGTAGACGAAACCCTTGTTGCCGCCCCCGCCGGCGGTGGACTGGTCGGCCATGCTACCCTCTCCCCTCTCCCCGAAGCGCCGCGACGATCCTCGTGCGGCACCCACAACGATGGGCGTACCCGTACCCGAGATCGGCGCGCCGCAATCTCCGGGGACGGGCTAGCGGCGGGCCAGGTAGACGCCGAGCAGGATCACGGCCCCACCCGCTATCTTGGTCCACCCAAGCGTCTCCCCGAAAAAGACGATGCCCGAGGTGACGCCCACGAGGGTTATCAGGTACTGGTAGACGAGGACCCGGTTGGCCCCGATGCGGCTTATACCCCTCTGCCACGCCGTGAAGGCGAACGCGGTGGCGAACACCGCCGCGTACCCGACGGCCAGCAGCGGACCGGGCCCGACCTTCTCCCAATCCATCCCGAGCACCGAAGGGACGCTCAGCAGCAGCAGGAACGGCGCCCCGAAGATCACGGGGTAGGTCGCGACGGCCAGCGGCGAGTACCGCTCGAGGAGCGGCATAGAGAGGACGGCGTATGCGCCGACGCACACGGCGGCCGCGAGGACGAACGCGTCGCCGACGAGGCTCGTGCCGCCCTCCCCGAGCCCCTCCGAGACGACGGCTGCGACGCCCGCGACGGAGAGGCCCACGCCCACGATGCCCCGGCCGGTGGGCCTCTCCAGGCCGAGCAGGGCCCCGAGCAGGAGGCCCCACACGGGGGCGGTCGCGAAGATCAGGCCCGTGCTCGCCGCGCTCGTGAGGCTTACCCCGAACGTGAAGCCGGTCTGGGCCGTGGCCACCCCGAAGCACCCGAGCGCCGCCATCGGGAGGAGATCCCTCCTCGCCAGCCCGCTCTTGGGCTCGAGAACCCGCAGGACCGCGTACATGAGCCCGCCCCCCACCGAGAACCGCAGCGCGACGAGCATCATCGGCGGTATGGCCCCGGCCGCGTACTTGGTGGCCGCAAAGTTGAGCCCCCAGAAGACCGCAGCGAAGACCAGCGCGACCTCCGTCGCGACCGCCCCCCGCTCGCCCGGCCCACTCACCGTCCGCGCCTCCCACCGCGGCGGGCGCGGGTCCCCCGAGAACCGAGGGCCGCGGCGGCCATGACGCCGGTCGGGATCCCCCCGCCCCCTTTCTCGCGCGCGAGCGCACCGTCGACAGGCCCACCCGAAACTTTATAACCGATGCCTAAACCTACCTGTACTCCGGCAGCGGTCCGCCGGCGTCCCTGAGCACGTACCCTTCGAACATCCTCTTGACGATGTCCGGGTTGCCGGCGGCGATGTCCTTGTTCATCTCCGGATCCTCTTGCTCGTCGAATAGCTTGGCGCCGGAGCCGTCGCTGGCGCAGAACATGATGTGGCGGTCGTCGCGGGCCCAGACGTGGTCGTGGTAGCCCAAGGTGAAGTGGGGGCGCGCCTCGGGCTCGCCGCCCTCGAAGAAGGCCATGAGGTTCTGCCCGTTCATCTGCTCGGGGGCCTCGATGCCGAGGTGGCCGAGGATGGTGGGGGCGACGTCGTGGGTCGAGGCATAGTAGTCGTTGGTGTCGCCGGAGAGCTTGCCCTGGGGGTGGCGGATCATGAAAGGCACGTCCACCGTCTCCTTGTAGAGGGCGTAGTGGGGTTTGCCGACGAGCCCGTGCTCTCCGAGGATGATGCCGTGGTCGCTGAGCAGCAGGACCAGCGTGTCCTCGAAGAGGTCTAGCTCCTCCATCCTGTCCAGGAAGTGGCCGAGCCAGCGGTCCATCATCGTCAGCTCGCCTGCGTACAGGGCGCCCATCCGGTCAACCTGCGCCTCCGTCAGGTAGTCGCTCGGGCCGTAGACCGCGGCGTAGGGTTCGGGCCCGTCGTAGCCGTCGGAGTACATATTCGCGTACTTCTCCGGCGGGTCCCAGGGCGCGTGGGGGTCGTAGGCGTCCACGGTGAGGAAGAACGGCCCCACGTCCTTCGCCGCCTCCAGAAACTCGGAGGCCCGTTTGAAGACCCTCGGCGCAAACCAGTCCTCTTCGTCCGCGCGGTCGGCCACGTTGGCGAAGTACTGGGCGAAGTACTCCTCCCCGCCCGTCCCGGAGACGTCGGATACGAGGGCGCGCTCCAGGCTCTCTGGGGGGCACGTCCAGAGCGGTCTGTACCTGTCCGTCGTCTGCCCGCGAAGGAAGTCCCACACGCCGAAGCCCCGGTGCATATCGTAGGCCGGCTTGTACTGCTGCAGGTTGTCCGTCGCGAACATGGTCAGGTACCCGTTCGCCTGCATCACCTGGGCGAGCGTTACCTGATCCAGCGGTATCGGCTGCCACCCCTGCAGGGAGATGTTCTCCCCCTCGGGCGGGTCCCAGTCCCTGAAGGGCCAGGTGCGGGTGCCCGTGTGGATGGCCCTGCGGGCGCAGATGGTCGGCGTGGACTCAGGGTAGGCCCGCGTGAAGCGGAGGCTCTCACCCGCCAGAGCGTCGAGGTTGGGCGTCTGCATCCAGTCGTTCCCGTACACCCCGATGTGGTCCTTGCGCAGCGTGTCCACGATGATCAGGACCACGTTCTGCCCCCCACCGCCGCCGGTCTCCTCCCTCTGGGGCGCCCTCCTGACGCCCTGCTCCGTGCTGCACGCGCCGGCGCCGAGCATGGCCACCCCGGCCGTCCCGGCCCCGGCCGCCTTCAGAAAATCCCGTCTGGTGAACCTACGCCGCAGAGCCCGTCCCCTCTCGTGTTGTTCGAAATTCTGGCAACGCACGCGCAACGCACGCGAGGATATCAGAAGGCGCCCCGCGCAAGGGCCCCGAAACCACGCGCGGCGGCCCCGGATACGCGCGGCCCCTTAAGAAGGCTGGCCGCCACGGTACGAGGCCGGGGGGCCAGGGTACGTCATCTTCACATGGTCTTCTTGAACGTGAGCAGGAGTTTTTGGGCGCGGGTCGGGTCCCCGGAGAACTCCTGGCCGGTGAGGGGCGTGTTCAGGAACTCGCTGTAGCCGGGGATGGCGCGGGCCTCCGGGGACTGGAGGTCGCGAAACCCCATCGACCAGTCCGGGAACTGCCGCCCCTCCGTGAAGTCCTGGCGGAGGGTGATCTCACCCCTGTGCCGCGGGTCGTTCCCGATCTTGTCGTAGAGCGCCCTGACGGCCTCCTCCTCTCCTTCGATTACCTGCATGAAATTGCCGTCTTTGTAGAGGAGCATCCCCGTGACCCCCGCCCTCGCGTTGTTGTCGCGGCTCGTCGCCAGAAGGTCCTCCAGCTCAGGCCGCGAAAACGGCCGTACGGCGGAGCTCACGTAAACGAGAAAGAACAAGTCGGCCTCCAACAAAACGCCTGCACCACGCGCCGCCAGCGGACCGTCACCCCGAGGGCGGGTTGAACAGGTCCGTGTATGCGCTCATCGACTGCTGGACCATCCGCTGGAAGACGGTCTGCTGGGTCCGGGCCTGCTCCGACCACTGCTGCGACATCTGCTGGAAGGCCTCCTGCTGCTTTCGGGCCAACTCCATCCACTGCTCGGAGGCCTGCTGGAAGGCCTGACCCGCGGCCTGCTGCCCCTCCTGCTGCGGCCGCTGGGATACGTAGAACGGCGGGGTGTTGAGGAGCTGAACGTAGCTGCTCATCTGCTCCTGCATCATCTGCTGGAAGGTCTGCTGCTGCCTCAGGAGCTGATCCCCCATGGCCTGCATGGTGGCCATCCACCTGCGGGCCACCTCTTCCGCCGCCTGCTCACCCCTGCTCACGTTGTCGCCCACTAGCCTTTCCTCACAGTCTAGCCTTCAGTGCCACCCGACCACGGTAATTACCATCGCGGGAAGACCCCGAAACCAACCAACCACACTTTCTGTTTGGGCCGCTACCATCTTTCGGGGATTAGGCGATCGAGGATCGCGGCGAGCTCGTCGATCTTCACCGGTTTGGAGACGTAGTCGTCCATCCCGGCCCCCAGCGCCTCCTCCCTGTGGCCCACGAGGGCGTTGGCCGTCATCGCTATGATGGGGATGGGATCTCTCCCTTCCCTGGTTTCCCTCCGGCGGATCTCGGCGGTCGCCTCGTAGCCGTCCATGTTGGGCATCTGCACGTCCATGAAGACCGCCGAGTAGGGCTTCCCGGAAGAGAGGGCCGCGAGGGCCTCGACGCCGTCGGGGACCACCTCGACCCGGCAACCGAGGCGTTCGAGCATCCTTTGCGCCACCCTCTGGTTGACCGGGTTGTCCTCGGCCACCAGGACCTGGGGGACAGAGGCCCGCGCCTCCCGCAGGGTGTGGCGCGTGACCAGGCGCCCCTCGTCTTCGTCTGCGTCCGTCTTGCGCGCGGCCATCACGGCGGCCAGGGCGTCGCGCAGATCGGGCTGCCTGACGGGCTTGACGAGGTACGCCTCGATGCCAGCCCGCAGGGACTCCTTGGCCTCGCCGCGCAGGCCGACCGAGGTCAGCAACAGCAGGTGGGTGGATGCTACGAGGGGCTCCGCCTTTATCTTGTCGGCCAGCGCCATCCCGTCCATCCCCGGCATCTGCAGGTCCAACAGGGCCACGTCGTATGGCTCGCCGCTTCGGGCGGCGGAGCGCAGCTCCCCGATCGCCCCCGCCCCGTCTTCCGCTTCCCCTACCACCATCCCCCAGACGGAGAGCTGCTCGCTCAGGACCCTGCGGTTGGTCTCGCTGTCGTCGACTATAAGCGCGCGCACCCCCCGCAGGTCCCGTAGCATCGCCGGCTGACGGTCGGGCGACGAAGCTTCCGTCTGCTCCCCGAAGGACACCTCGAACCAGAAGGTGCTTCCCCTGCCCGGCTCGCTCTCGACCCCCATCTCCCCGCCCATGAGCTCGACGAGCTGCTTGCTTATGGCGAGGCCAAGGCCCGTGCCGCCGTAGCGGCGGGTGGTCGAGGCGTCGGCCTGGGAGAACGCGCTGAACAGTCGCTCTTTCTGCTCCTCGGTCATGCCGATGCCGGTATCCGAGACCTCGAAGCGGACACCGCCACCTGGCCTGCCCGTCGAGGAGACCCGCAGGACGACCTCGCCACGTTCGGTGAACTTGATGGCGTTGGAGAGCAGGTTCACGAGGATCTGCCTCAGGAGACCGGGGTCCCCCACCAGGGCTGTCGGCACGCCCGGATCGATGGAGGCCACAAGCTCAAGGCACTTCTTCTGGGCGCCCTCCGCGAGCAGGGCCGAGGCGTGCTCGACCGTCGCCCGCAGGTCGAACCCCACGGCGTCCATCTCCATCTTCCCCGCCTCTATCTTTGAGAAGTCGAGTATGTCGTTTATCACCGAGAGCAGGTGCTCGCCCGAGGAGCGCACCGTCTCGGCCATCTCCCTCTGCTCCTCGGAGAGGCCCGTGTCGAGGAGGAGATCCGTCATGCCTATGACGCCGTTCATGGGGGTCCGGATCTCGTGCGACATGTTCGCCAGGAACTGGCTCTTGGCCCTGTTTGCCTCCTCTGCCGCCTCCCTGGCCTTGCGCATCTCCTCGTCGGCCCGCTTGCGCTCGGTTACGTCGACCATGAAACCCTGCCAGTAGCGGGAGCCGTTCGGCTCCTCCACGATCACCGACTCGTTGCGGACCCACACCGTGCGCCCGTCCCGGCGGAGCACCCGGTACTCCGCCACGGAGACCTCCCCAGGCTCGAGCGTCCTCTCGTTCTCGGATTGCATCCGCCCGCGGTCTTCGGGGTGGACCATGCGCCACCTGAGGTCGGGGTCCTCGAAGTCCTCGGGCGAGTACCCGGTAAGGGCCGCCAGCTGCGGGCTTATGTACGTCGCGGCGTCGGGGCTGCCGATCTCCTGTATGTAGGTGACCGCCGGCATCCGCTCGACGAGCGTGCGGTAGCGCTCCTCCGCGCGCCGCAGCCGCTCCTCGGCCTCCTTGCGCCCCGTCACGTCGCTCATGATGCCCTGCACGAACTGCGGCTCGCCCGCCTCGTCGCGCACGAGAACGGTCTCCTCCCGCACCCAAACAACCGACCCGTCCTTGGCGAACAGCCTGTACTCCTGGTCGACCGGCTCCCCCCCAACCTCGAAGCGCTCGTCGGAGGCTAGCACCCGCTCCCTGTCGTCGGGGTGGAGCCTCTCCCGCCACAGCTTTCCAGCCGCCCACTCCTGCGGGGTGTAGCCGAGCATCGTCTCTATCTGGGGGCTGACGTAGAGGGACTCCTCCGAGCCGTCGGCGCGGTCGACGAAGGTGACGGCCGGTAGCCGCTCGACGAGCGTGCGGTACCTTCCCTCGGCTTCACGGACGGCCTCCTCGGCCTCCTTGCGCTCCGTGACGTCCGTCTGGATGCCAAGCCAGTAGAGCGGCCTCCCGTCCTCGTCCCTCACGAGGGCGGCCTCGTCCCTGATCCAGACCGTGCGCCCGTCCCTGGCGAACTGCCGGTACTCCATGTCGAACGGCTCGCCGGTCTCGTTGGCGCGCCGGCTCTCGGCCTCCAGCCTCGCCCGGTCTTCGGGGTGGGTGATCTCGCCCCAGTGGTCGGGGTCCCCGAGGGCCTCCTCGGGGGTGTAGCCGAGTACCCGCTCGTAGTGGGGGCTGAGGTAGGTGGTGCGGCCTCGCTCCCCCGGCTCCCGCATGTAGGCGATCACCGGTATGCGCTCTATCAGCGTGCGGGAGCGTCCTTCGGCGTTCCGCACCTGCTCCTCCATCGCCTTGCGCTCGGTGACGTCCTGGAAGTAGACGGAGAGGCCCGTCCCCGAGGGGTACGCCCTTACGCCGTACCACTTCCCGAGGGGCGGGTAGTAGGCCTCGAAGCTGACCGTCCGGCCCTCCTCCACGGCCCTGCGGTACTCCGGGTAGAACGTGGCGTCCTCCCAGATCCTCTCGCCGACGAGGTCCTCCCCGGCCCTCTCCATCATGATCTCGGCCTGGGGGTTGACGTAGGAGAAGCGCCACTCCCGGTCGAGGACGAAGAAGCCGTCGGTGATGCTCTCGAGCACGGAGAAAAGCTCCGATTCGGACTGCCGAAGCGCTTCCTCCGCCTCCTTGCGGTCGCTGATCTCCCTCAAGACGCTTATGGCGCCCGCCGGCACGCCGTCCTCGCCGAAGACGGGCGTGTTGGTGGCCTCGACGGGGAAGAGCGTGCCGTCCCTGCGCCTTACCACGAACTCCCCGGTCCAGGCGCTCCCGGCCCTCACCTCCGACATGATCTCCTCCGCCCTCCCGCGGAGGTCTTCCGGGACGACCATCTCCCTTAGGAGACGGCCCATCGCCTCATCGGCTGACCAGCCGTACATGTCCTCGGCCGCCCGGTTCCAGTAGACGACCCCGCCGTCCGCGTCGAGGGCGACCACGGCCTCGCCCACCGCCTCCAGGAGCTGCGCCTGGAAGCGGAGCCGCTCGTGGGCCCTTACCCGCCCCGTGGCGTCTCGGGAGGTTACGACCACGCCCCCCACGTACGGGTCGTCGAGCAGGTACGTGCCCACGCTCTCCATCCACCGCCACGAGCCGTCCTTGTGCCGGAAGCGGTACTCGGCCTTGTTCGTGGCCACGCCCCCTTTGGCGAGGGCCTCCTCGGTCTCCTCCAGGACGTGCGCCAGGTCGTCGGGGTGGACGTGGTCGAGCACGTTCATCGTGCCGACCGCCTCAACGGGGTCGTAGCCGAGCGTGCGCCCGAAGGCGGGGTTGGCATAGCGCAGGGTGCCGTCCGGGTCGACCACGGTGACGATCTCGGATGAGTTCTCCACCACCGAGCGCAACCACCCGTCGCCCGCGCCCGGCGGGCCATGCGCATGCGTGGCCCCGGCGCCGCCCGAGGCACCGCCAAGGAAATCGTTACGATCGTGATCCGAGGGGTCCACGTCCTCCTACCCGCCTCCGGCCTCGCCGCAAGCGTCGAGTATACCGCCGGGCGGTTGCGGGGGTCTACCCCGCAGGCCCGCCCGTCTTGACCTCTACCCCGGCCTCGAGGATCTCCGGAGTTCAGGGGACTGGATGGGGACTTCGGGGAACACGATCCTTCCACGCACTCTGGTGAATGAGGGGATGCTAGTCCGTCGCTGCGCCCTCGGGGCCGTCTCGGGGCGCAGCCACAAGGAGACGTGCTCTGGCTGCACGGCGAGGAAGAACAGCGCGACTGTTACCAAGAACGCGCCACGGAGATCCCGCACAACGACCAGGCGAGCCAGGAGGCAGCGCTAGGGCCCATGCCACCGACTTCTCGCCCCGGCTCCCTTGCCTCTCTCGTCACGGCACCACTCTAGCGGACTACCGTATCCCCAGCGTTACCACAGACGTCACGAGGAAGAAGATCTTTAGGAACCTCCGGGAACCTTCCACGAGGTTGGGTGAATACGACTCTTCGAGGTGTAACGCAAGAAACCCATCACGGCTTCTCGACCATCTTCCAGTACGCGTCCTTCCGAACCACCTTCCCGTTTCGGAACTCGTAGTGGTCGCATCCGCGAACCTCGACCCGCTCCCCGTCGGGCCTCGTTCCCGTCAGCAGCCACTCCGAGACGACCATGTTCCCGCTGATCCAATGGCGGTCGTCGCTATAGTGGACGTCCGGAAGACCCTCGAAGCGCGTGGCCAGCCCCTCTCTCACGGCCGCCTTGCCCACAAAACGCTGCCCCCAGGGATCCGGCCCACGGGGCATATCCAGGGAACAATCGTCCGCAAAGAACCCCATGATCGCGTCCAGATCGTGGGCGTTGAAGGCATCGAGGATGGCCTCCGCCGTTTCCGCGGTGATCGGCTGCCGTTGAGGCATCGCGCTTCCTCCCCGAATGGCGGTCTGGCCATTCGTGTTCATTCGTGTTGCGTCCCGTTTCGTGCCCGCAGTATGGGTGCACGTACGGCCGAGCGTATCCCCCGCATAGACTAGTTTTGGAACTTTTCTTGCGAAC
>DATFPF010000024.1:0-34019 GCA_035264945.1 Rubrobacter sp. | reverse complement strand
GGGCGCGCACCCGCCTGTTGAACTGGCCCTGGGCGCAGAGGTTGGGGAAGTAGGGACGCAGGTGCGCGTCGGCGAAGCGCCAGAGGTCGCGCTCGCCGCGGAAGCGGGGCCACTGAGCCGGGATAGCCAGGGCGAGCACCTTGGGGAACGTCGGCGTGACCGGCTACGGCATCTACCGTGACGGCCAGAAGGTCGGCCAGGTCAACGGGTCAACCCTCACCTACACGGACGAGAACCTCGCGGCCGGTACCTACAAGTACAAGGTCGACGCTGTGGACTCCGCGGGCAACCGCTCCGACAGGGCCGCCATGGCCGCCGTGACCGCCGTGATCGCCAACGATCCGCCGGTCGCACCGTACGGCATCATCTCCTTCCCTCAGCGCGACTACGTGGAGGCCAGCGGCTTCGACGCCGCCGAGGGTCCCGTGAAGGTCAGCGTGCTCCGCAAGGACGCGAACGGCGTCTGGCAGACCATCAGCCAGAGCAACGGCATAACGCCCGACGCCACCGGCCTGGTCGAGGTTAACCACGCGGGGGCCGGCGGCTGCTGGACGGTCAACACGCCCGACATCCGCCCCGGCGACGTGGTTCGCGCCACGAATTCCCAGGGGATCGCGGACCAGACCACGACGGCCAACATCACCTCGCAGCGCGCGATCCAGACCGCCTCAGGCACCGTGGTCGTGCACGGCACCGCGGCCGACGCGCAGGGCAACCCCCTGCCGGTCGACCAGATCGAGCAGCGCCTGGTCTCCACGGGCAACAACTTCGCCCTGAACGGCAGGAACGAGCTGCGCGCCGCGAGCACCGCAGCCGACGGCACCCTCTCTTACGACGCCCCCGGCTCCACCAAGTGGACGGCCACCTACACCGGCCTCAACGCCAACGACGTCAACCGCGCCGTAAACGCCGAGACGGCGGCCCAGTGGCTGGGTCGTGCCCCGCTCGCGGGCACCGAGGGCACCATCTTCGAGACGGGCGCGGGCATAGCCGGCGGCCCGGCGACCCCGGACTGCACGGCTCCCACCGAGCCGAACGCCCCGCTGGCGGACGCGGCCCCGAACAACCTCGCCTTCGGCGATCAGTCGGCGGTCCCCGCCTCTACCAGCGCGCAGAAGAGCGTCAGGCTCTCCAACTCGGGTAGCAGCGACCTGAAGGCCTCGTCGGCCTACATCGCCGGCCTGAACCCTGGCGACTTCGCCATCGGCGCCAACACGTGCCCCGCTACCCTCGCCCCCGGCGCCAGCTGCACCGTCGGCGTTACCTTCTCGCCGAAGGCCGTGGGCGCGAGGAGCGCGAGCCTGAACCTGCAGACCAGCGCCGCCAACCAGGGCGACTTCAACATAGGTCTCAGCGGCAACGGCACCGACGTGGCGGCCCCGGCCGCCCCCGGCAGGCCGACGCAGGCGATCACGGGCACCGAGCTCGGGGCCAACACCGTCCCCGTCAAGCTGAACTGGGCGCCCTCTGCCAGCGGCAACGTTACCCACTACCAGCTGCAGCAGAGCATAGGCGGCGGAGCGTTCACCGACGTCACCCCGCAGCCTGGCACCGCGACGAGCACCACGCTCAACCTGAGCAACGGCAGCTACCGCTACCAGGTCCGCGCCTGCAACAACGCCAACTGCAGCGCCTGGTCGCTCGCGCCGGCCTTCAACCTGAGCGCCGTCCAGGAGGGCAACGGCGCCATCAGCTACGGTGGCACCTGGACCAACCAGGCCGTCACCGGGGCCTTCGGCGGCTCCGTCAGGCACGCCAGCACCAGCAAGGACAAGGCAACATACAAGTTCACCGGCACCCAGGCCGAGTGGATCGGTACCACCGGTCCGAACCGCGGCCGGGCCGAGGTGTGGCTTGACGGCGTGAGGGTCGCCACCGTCGACCTCTACAGCCCGACGGTCGGCACCAAGCAGGTGCTCTTCAGCAGGGACAACCTGTCGGCCGCCGCGACCCACCAGCTCGAGGTCCGCGTGCTCGGCGCGAGGAACCCATCCTCGACGGGCACAAGGGTCGACATCGACGCCTTCGTATCCATCCGCTAACCGACGCCAACAGGTAAGCTTGGCAGAGAGGACCCCGCCACACCAGGCGGGGTCCTTCTCTATGCTCGTGTTTGCAAGAGGCCACCGCGAGTAACATGGTCCCGAAGACTTGAAGGTGGGACACTAAGATTTTATACTAGCGCCAACTCAGATAACACTTTATCGTGGGAGGCAGGGGCATGGGCAAGAGCATAGGCATAGACCTGGGGACGACGAACAGTTGCGTGGCGGTGTTGGAGGGTGGGGATCCCACGGTGATCACCAACGCCGAGGGGGAGCGGACGACGCCCTCCGTGGTGGCTTTCGACAAGAGGAGCGGGGACCGGCTCGTCGGCCAGCTCGCCAGGCGGCAGGCGGTGACGAACCCGGACCGCACGATCTACTCGATCAAGCGCTTCATGGGCCGCCGTTTTGGCGACGTCAAGACCGAGGCCGGGCGCGTCGGGTACGAGGTCGAGTCCGGGTCTGGCGGGGACATCCAGATCAAGGTAGGCGACAAGAGCTACTCCGCGCCGGAGATCAGCGCGATGACCCTCCAGAAGCTCAAGAAGGACGCCGAGGACTACCTGGGCGAGGAGGTGACGGATGCGGTAATCACCGTGCCGGCGTACTTCGAGGACGCCCAGCGCCAGGCGACCAAGGACGCAGGTAGGATCGCCGGCCTCAACGTCAAGAGGATCATCAACGAGCCGACCGCGGCGGCGCTTGCCTACGGCATGGACAAGGAAGAGGACCAGACCATCCTCGTCTTCGACCTGGGCGGCGGCACCTTCGACGTCTCAATCCTTGAGCTCGGCGAGGGCGTCTTCGAGGTCAAGGCCACCAGCGGCAACAACCACCTCGGCGGCGACGACTTCGACGCCAAGGTCGTCGAGTGGATGGTCGCCGAGTTCAAACGGGCCGAGGGCATCGACCTCTCCAAGGACAAGATGGCAGCCCAGCGCCTCGTCGAGGCCGCCGAGAAGGCCAAGAAGGAGCTCTCCTCGACCACTAGCACCTCGATCAACCTGCCGTTCATCACCGCCGACCAGAACGGGCCGAAGCACATGGACCTGACGCTCAGCCGGGCGCAGTTCAACAACCTTACCGCCGACCTCGTCGAGGGGACGGCCGGTCCGGTCCGGCAGGCCATGAGCGACGCTGGGCTGCAGCAGGGGCAGGTCGACCAGGTGATCCTCGTCGGCGGCTCGACGCGCATCCCGGCGGTGCAGGAGCAGGTCAAGGAGATCACGGGCAAGGAGCCCCACAGGGGCATCAACCCTGACGAGGTCGTCGCCATAGGTGCTGCTATCCAGGCCGGCGTGCTCGCGGGCGAGGTAAAGGACGTGCTGCTCCTCGACGTGACGCCCCTCTCCCTCGGGATAGAGACCAAGGGCGGCGTGTTCACCAAGCTGATCGAGCGGAACACCACTATACCTACACGTAAGGGTGAGACATTCACGACCGCCGACGACAACCAGAACTCGGTCGAGATCAAGGTCTACCAGGGCGAGCGCGAGATCGCGGCCTACAACAAGCTTATCGGGAACTTCCAGCTCGTCGGCATCCCGCCGGCGCCGAGGGGTGTACCGCAGATCGAGGTCGCCTTCGACATCGACGCGAACGGCATAGTGAACGTTGGCGCCAAGGACCTCGGCACGGGCAAGGAGCAGAGGATCACGATCACGGCCTCGGGCGGGCTCTCTGACTCGGAGATCCAGCAGATGATGCGGGACGCCGAGTCGCACGCGGAGGAGGACAAGCGCCGCAAGGAGGAGGCGGACGTCCGCAACAACGCGGACAACCTCGTCTACTCCGTCGAGCGCTCCATGAAGGACGTCGACGGCAAGGTCGACCCGAACACGAAGCTCGAGATCGATCAGGCCATCAAGGAGGCGAAGGAGGCCCTCGCCGGCGGGGACATAGAGGAGATCAAGACCAAGCAGGAGGCCCTCGTCACCGCCTCCCACAAGCTCTCCGAGGCCCTCTACAGCCAGGCGCAGGAGCAGCAGCAGTCCGCCTCCTCGGACGCTACCGACACGGACGACCTTGTCGAGGACGCCGAGGTCGTCGAGGACGAGGACCGGCAGGACGAGGAGCGTCGCTAAGTTGGCCGGGGAAGAGGAGAGGCGCGACCCGAACCTGCCCGGCGACGACGCGGCACCGGAGGCGGCGCCAGAGGCGGCGCCGGAGGTGGAGCCCGTAGAGGAGGTCCAGGGCTCCCCCTCGGACCCTGACATAATCGACGAGACGGGCGCCGTTGACGAGACGGACGAGGCCGTCGAGGAGCCCTCCGTGCCACTTGCGGAGTTCGAGGCCGTGAGCAGGGAGCGGGACCAGTACCTCGACTCCCTCCGACGCCTGAAGGCCGAGTTCGACAACTCCCGCAAGCGCCAGGAGCGCGAGCGGACCAGGCTCCTCGAGTCCGCCTCCGAGAAGCTGGTGCAGGAGCTGTTGCCGGTCCTGGACAACCTGGACCGCGCCCTCGAGTCCGAGGGGGACATACGCGAGGGCGTCCAGGCCACCCGCGGGCAGCTCGCCGACGTGCTCGCCAACGAGGGCCTCCTGCCCGTCGCCTCCGACGGCCAGCCCTTCGACCCGAACGTCCACGAGGCCGTAATGGGCCAACCCTCCGACGAGCACGAAGAGGGGACCGTACTCCAGACCTTCCAGAGGGGCTACCTGCTCAACGGCAGGGCGATCCGTCCTGCGAAGGTTGTGGTTGCGAAACAGGCTTAGGCTATGGAGACGAAGGATCTCTACAAGGTTCTCGAGGTATCCAAAGGGTCTTCGCAGGACGAGATCCGGCGCTCCTACCGCCGCCTCGCCCGGAAGTACCACCCCGACGCGAACCCCGGCGACGGGACCGCCGAGGAGCGCTTCAAGGGCATCCAGCAGGCGTACGAGATACTCTCGAACCCGGAGAAACGCAGGGAATACGACGAGGGCCCGCGCCAGTTCTTCGGGGCCGGGAACGCCGCCGGGCAGGGCTCGGCGGCCGGCGCGGACTTCAGGAACTTCTCCGACCTCTCTGACCTCTTCGGCGGCTTAGGCAACCTAGGCGACGTGTTCGGCCAGGCGACCACCGGCACCCGCGGCCGGCAGGCCTCCCCTAAAGGCGAGGACGTTACGGTAAGCGTAAGGCTGAAGTTCAAGGACGCGCTCGAGGGCGTGACGACGCGGGTCGGGGTACCCGTCGAGGAGGCCTGCGGGGACTGCGGGGGGAGCGGGGCGGCGCCCGGCACCTCGCCCCGGACTTGCCCGCAGTGCGGGGGGCTCGGGACGCAGAGCAGGGATCAGGGATTGTTCGCGCTCTCGACGGCGTGTACCCGGTGCGGGGGCAGGGGCTCAATCGTGGAGACGCCGTGCCCGAGGTGCCGGGGCAACGGGAAGACGCGCGGCGTGAGGCAGGTCAAGGTGAGGATACCGGCCGGTGCCAGGGACGGGATGAAGGTAAGGGTGCCGGGCCGAGGGGGCGCCGGGAGGAACGGTGGGCCCGCGGGGGACCTCTTCGTGGTGACGCGGGTCGAGGAGCATCCGGTCTTCAAGAGGAAGGGCGACGACTTCGTGGTCCACGTGCCCGTGAGCTTCGTCGAAGCGGCGCTAGGTGCCGAGGTCGAGGCCCCGAAGCCGGGGGGCGGGACGGTAAGGCTCAAGATACCGGCCGGCACCCAGAACGGGAAGCAGTTCAAGGTAAGGGGGGCCGGGGCGCCAAGGACCAAGCGGGGCGGGACCGAGAGGGGCGACCTCATCGTGCGGGTCGGGGTCGTCGTGCCGAAGAAGCTAAGGCGTCGGGAGCGTGAGATCCTCGAGGCGCTCGCCGAGGAGCGGGACGAGGACGTGCGGGCCGAGTTGTTCAGGAGGGTAGGGTCGTGAGCCTGCGCAAGCGCCCGCTGTACATGATCGGGATCGCCTCCGAGCTTATAGGGGTCCACCCCCAGACCCTGAGGATGTACGAGCAGAAGGGCCTGCTCTGCCCTCGCAAGAGCATCAAGAACACGCGCCTCTACTCCCAGGAGGACGTCGAGCTCGGTCGTCACATCCAGCGGCTCACCCAGGAGATGGGGATGAACCTGGCGGGGGTCAAGACCGTGCTCGACCTCGAGGGCCGCGTTGCCAGGCTGGCGACGGAGAACCGGCTCCTGCGGGAAGAGCTCAGGAGGCAGGAGATCGAGCACCGTCGGGACGTCGCCGAGATACACCAGAGCTACAAGCGGGAGATCGTCCTGATGCCCCGCGGCGAGCTGGCGCGCGCCCGCCAGAACCGGAAGGGACGCTGATGTCCGAACCCATGCACTGCTACCGGCACCCCAAGAGAGAGACGCGCGTCTCGTGCGCAACCTGCGGGCGGCCCATCTGCACGGAGTGCATGCGCCAGACCGAGGTCGGCATAAAGTGCCCAGACGACGCCAGGCTCCCGCGCGGCGCCAGGGCCGGCGTCATGAAGAGGAACCAGATGATAAAGACCCTGCTGGCCGGGGTCGGGATCGCAGCCGCCGGCGTGCCCGTGGTGGCGTACGTGCTCTTGAACCTCGGGATCTTCGGGTTCATAACGTGGGCCATCCACGCCGCCGCGGGCTATGGCGCGGGGACCCTGATCTACCGCGCAGGTGGGCGCAACGGCGGACTCCTGGCGATAGCGGTCGCCGTTATCGCCACCGCCATCCCGTTCGTCTTGGTATTGACGCCGGGCTTACTCGAGGGGGCGCTCAGCCCCGCGCGCCTGATCCCCATGGCTATCACGGTGATCGCCGCCGGCTTTGCCAACCGCCAACTCTGACCCGCAACCTCGACGGCCCTATGCATCTTCCTCCCTGGTGCGCGGCACGTACACCCCGTGGTTGCCCGCGGTCCTGCCGGTCACGGTGTTTCCATCGCAAGTCACCACCCGTTCGGGCGGGCTTTCGGACGTTGCATACCCTTCCGCCTGGCGGCGTTTTCACTTCTCTCGCGGACGCCCGCGACTTTGTCACGGGGCTCACACCGTCCCGCCCCCGAAACGGGGCCTGCACGCCGACTTTACCCCTCCCTTGGGAGGCGGTTGAACCTTACCGGCATCCTTTGCCCGTTGTGGATAACTCCATAAACCGCCATTGTAAGGCGCAGAGACCCGACGCCGTGGCCTCCAGAAAAACCCATCAAGCGACGTGGAAGGCTTGCACTTAACCTTAAGATCAAATTAGACCTCACAATGAAGGTGAGCATCAAAAAATACTTTCAGAAAGGCTGGCGTAGCCGTAAGGGGCATGCTAGGGTTGCCCCCATGAGAGAAGACATGCAGTACATAAGCGGGGTTTTGGACGAGTTGGAGGCGATCGTTCAGGATGCCTCGGGTGTGCCCATGCGCAAGGGACGGGCGGTCGTCGACCGTTCGGACCTGCTCGTGATGCTCGATGAGCTTAGGGCTTCGTTGCCCCGCGAGTTGGCAGAGGCCGAGGCGCTACGGCGGGAGTGCGGGGTAACGGTGGCCGCCGCCGAGGAGGAAGGCCGGCGCATCGTAGAAGAGGCCCACCACAGGGCGAACGCCATGGTCCCGGAGACCGAGCTCTGCCGCAGGGCTGACCGCCGGGCGGGTGAGATCATCGACGGCGCGGAGCGCTACGCAGAAGAGGTCTCCAGCGGCTCCGAGGTCTACAGGGACCGCGTGATGGGCCAGCTCGAGGACTGGTTTCAGGACTCCCTGGTCTCGGTCGAAGAGTCCAGGCAGGAGCTAAGCGGCGTGCCCGTGCATCGCCCGGCGCCCCAGCCCGAGCCCGTCGAAGAAGAGGAAAACGACCGCGGCTGGCGGGCTAGCTCGGCCTAGCCGAACCCTTCCTGCCGCCATTTCGTCGCGTAGCCCGGCTCCGGGCACCCAACACGCTCACACCCCACTTTTCGGACCGGATCGGTCCACCGACAGGCCAACCTCTTCTCTCCCACCCTTGGTCCGGCCTTCCGCGGCGCCCCGGGTCGTCGTACGGGCCGTTCTCTCCGCGCCTTATCTATCCGGAACCTTGCCCGTCGTGGGCAGACGGTCCTCTGGGACGTGAGGACGGTTACGCCCTCGGGAAGGCCGAGCTTGCGGGCCCGGCGGCGTTGTCCAGGCTCGTGGCTCTTTGTTTCGGGGTGGCGGGGGTAGTTCAGCGGCTGTGCCAGATGACGTTCGCGTTTCTCGGCGTGGTGTGCGGCTCGTCTCTCCCGTGGTGCCACGCGGCCTGGTAGGGCACGGCGACCCGGGTTCCGGTACCATCGCGTCCTTTTTCACGCAGCCGCAACCGTAGATCCGCCAGGTCGGGGGACAATTTTGCTCCCCGGTGCTTCGCGGAATTGCCTCCGCGAGCGTGGCGTCGAACCCCTCGGTGCGCATCACCCGTCCGGGTCGGTCACTCTCCCAAGATGCCGGGTTTTGCCCGATCGCGGCGACGCTACTCGCTGGGGGCTGCGACGTCGCCCAGGGCCTCGAGGCGGGCGTTCAGCTCGTCGAGCGAGGCGTTGAGGTCGTTGGCCCGCTTGGCGTTGTTAGTGTCTATCGAGACCCTGACCACCTTAGCGCGAAGGTCGATCAGCTCCCGGGAGGTCGCGGAGATCTCCGCGTCCGCCTCGTCTATGTGCGCCTCAAGCTTCCGGAGGTTCTCGGATCCTGGTCCCGCCCCGGCCTTGCCCCGCAGGTCCCTCACGGTCTCCACCGCCTTCTCCCTCTGGAGCGCGACGTCCACGAGGCGGTCGGCGGCGGCGTGCAACCTGGGCACGGTGTCGTCGAGGACGGCGCGGGTAACGTCGTCCGAGGCCCCAATGGCGGCCACGACCTTTCGGTACTCCGCGAGCGCGGCGTCGATCCTCTCCCGGGTCTCGCCGCGGGGAAGCCACCTGGCCCGCCGCTCGGGGGAGAGGTCTTGCGTCTGCGGGGCCACCGGCTCGTCCTGCCCGAGCACGCGCTGCCGGAGGAGCGGGTCCCCCGACCCCAGGGCGACGAGGGCCGCGTAGGTCGCCAGGGTGAGCGGCAGCGCCCACCAAGCAAGCGTCACGAAGAAAAAGACGATTCCTATTGCGAGGACGAGGACGTTCATGGGGCGGAGCGCGGCGGCCCTCACCATCAGACCCCGCTCCCGCGACGAGAGGGGCTCCCTCGCGGGGACGCTTGGTTTCCGATCAGGCGCGGGCACCGGCTGGGTCCTCCGCGCGCAGCAATCGGACCCTTGCCCCGAGCTTCAGGGCGAGCGCCTGGGCGGCGTTGCCCCTGTTGATCGAGAGGCTCAGGCGCCAGTGGGAGTCAGGCACGAGCACCAGCTCGCCTGCCTTGGAGACCCCGAAGGTCTCGACGTACCGGACGGACATCTGCCCGTCTCCGGCGTCGACCCGCAGCCAATCGCCGTACTCTAGCCCCAGGTCCTCGTAGGAGAGCGAGAGCCTCGCGTTCCCGAAGCGGTCTATGGAGATGATCGCGGCCTCCAGAGTATCGGCCCGGCCTCCGGCGACTTCCTGCTCCTCGATGCGAACCAGGGAGCCGGGGGCCACCGCCTGGCCCAGCCGTGCCAGGGGCGTGCCCGCCGCCAGGTGGGCGGCGGCCGGGGAGAAGACGTCGCGGCCGTGGAAGGTGTTCGAGACGGGGTGGATCTGGTAGTCGGGGTTGTCGAGCACCACCGCCTCCGCGATGCCGCCCAGGGAGTCGGCCGCCCTGACGAGCAGGCCGTTGTCGGGGCCCACGAGCAGCGCGTCCCGCTCGGTTCTAAGGGCCAGACCCCTGCGCTCCGTGCCGACGCCCGGGTCCACGATGGCGAGGTAGACGGCGTCTTTGGGCATGTAGCGGGTTGCGTGCTCCAGGATCTCCGCCCCGGACTCGACGGCGAAGCCGGGCACGTCGTGGGTAAGGTCGACGATGGCCAACCCCGGGGCGACGCCCAGCATCACGCCCTTGCACGTCCCGACGAAGTCGTCGGAAAGGCCGAAATCGCTAAGAAAACACACTGGCCTCATGGCCGTAGTATAAAGCGCCGCCTCGCCCGGGCTAGAGGCGTCGGGTTTCGGGCATGGGGAAAGACCCTTTTAGGGGGTCGTGTCCGCCGGCGAGGTGGATCTACCCCGGCCAACGGCCAGCCTCGTCGCGGCTACGAGTTCTCGATGATGCCGGATACCCCGGAGAGGTCTTCGCAGTGGCGGCGCGTTCCGCGCTTCTGGCCGCGGACGAGGATGGCGGGCAGGCCCACGGCTTCGGCGCCCCGCACGTCCGCCTGCGGGTTGTCGCCCACCATCCACGCGGCCTCGGCACCGGCGACCGTCTCCAGCACGCCTTCGTAGGCGCGCGGGTGCGGTTTCTCGTACCCGCTCTCTGCCGAGTTGAAGACCCGGAGAATCAAGTCTTCGAGCCCGAGGGCGCGGAGAATATCCGGCAGCTCCGGGACGTGGTTCGAGAGGATCAGGTGCGTCCAGCCGCGCGAGGAGAGGCCCCGCAGAGCGGGGGCCGCGTCGTCGTAGAGCCGCCAGTGGCGCGGGTCCACGTAGGCCCCGCGGACCTTGCCAGCGAGCGCGCGCGAGGTGGCCGGTTCTACCCCACCGTCCTCGAAGGCCCGAACGAAGACAGGGAGGAGCGCGTCCCACCAGAGATCGGGCGAAGAGAGCGCCGGGTGCGGTACCTCGGGGGTGTGCCAGGGAAACCCGCCGCGTAGCTGCGCGCCCAGCGCCTCCCCCGCGCGGTCGTGGCCTGGCACCGCTTCTTCTAGCACGGAACGAAGCGCTGACGACCAGCGCCCCACGCGGTACCCGAGCGTCCCGTCGAAATCCCACACCAAGTACCGCACGACGGGGCTATTCTGGCACGGATTCGGACCCCGAGCCATCCCTGCCACGCCCAGGTACTCCTGTTCTGCGGGCGTCTCTCGGGTGTATTCTCTGTCGAGGCGACAGGGAGGTCGAAGTTTGCGGCCACCGATACTGAAGGATTTCCCGGAGGTCTTCGAGACGGGGCGGCTCCGGATCCGATCCCCAATGCCGGGCGACGGCCCCGAGCTGCATGCCGCCGTCAGGGAGTCTATGGACGAGCTGCTTCCGTGGATGCCCTGGCCCGGGGAGCACGCGACGGTCGACGACTCCGAGGCGAGCGTGCGCGTGGCGCGGGTACGGTTCCTGGAGCGGACCGAGCTCAGGATGCACCTCTACCTGAAGGGGACCGGGACGCTCGTCGGGAGCAGCGGGCTGCACCGCATCGACTGGGAGGTTCCGAAGTTCGAGATCGGCTACTGGTGCCGCACCCGATTCTCCGGACGGGGCTACACTACCGAGGCCGTCCGCGGCATAGCGGCCTTCGCCTTCGACACCCTCGGGGCGAAGCGCGTGGAGATCCGGTGCGACCCGTCGAACCGCCCGAGCGCGAGGGTCGCGGAGCGCGCCGGCTTCCGCCTGGAGGGCGCGCTGCGCAACGACGCCGTCGGCACGGACGGTACGCTCCGCAACACGCTGCTCTTCTCCGCGACGCCGCCCGGCCCGGACGGGCCCCACCCGTGACGCCCCAGCGGCGGGACCGACCGAACGGGCGCTGGACGCGCGAGGCGATGCTCCGGGAGTCCGAGCGCTGGGTGCACGTCCCGCCCTCCGGCATTCTCGCCGAGGACGCCGGGCGTTTGCTTGTCCACCTGCCTGCACCGCGGGGCGCCAGCCGCGTCTGGCGCTCCTGGCCCGCCCGCGGGGAGGCCGAAGCCTTGATCCTCCGGACCATCGAAGAGGCGCGCGCCGCCGGCGGCGCGCGCCTCGTCTGGCACACGGGCGACGGCGTGTCCCCGCCTTTCATGGACGACCTGCTCTCACAACACGGCTTCGAGAAGACGGAAGACCTCGAGGTACTCGCTTTCGAGCTGGGCATGGACCCGCAGCCGAGGCTTCCCGCGTTGCGCGTACCCGCCAACGTGCGCACCCGCCTCGTCGAGGACGGGGCCGACCTCCGCCGCGCGAACTCCGTAGACGCCAGCGTCTTCCACGGGCTAGCCTGGGACGAACGGGACACGCGCGCCTACCTGGAAGGGCTCTCGAAACTCGAAGGCCGCGGCAGACGAAGGCCCCACGCCCCGGAGGACGCTCCGGAGGACGCGCCGGTCGTCCTCCGGTATCTTGCCTCCGTCCAGGAAAACGCGGGCAAAGAACCGGAGATAGTCGCGACCGCGGGCGCGGAGGTGACGGGGGAGACGGTCCGCCTGTGGGGCGCCGGAACGCGCGCACAACACAGGGGCCGGGGCGCCTACCGCTCCCTGGTGGCGGAGCGATGCCGCCACGCCCACGCCTTCGGCGCCACCCTTGCCCTCACCAAGGCCAACACCGTATCCTCTGCCCCTATCCTCAGGCGTGCCGGCTTCCGCCTCATCGCCAGGGAACGCCGACACACCTTGAAGTTGGCCGCCCCGACCCACCCGCGAGCATAGCGACCGGGCCACCACCTTCGACCAGTATAAACCTATACTTGGACTTCATACTACAAAAAAACCAAGATTCGCCTATTGGTTCAGACTCAACATCTTGTGCCGCCCGCCGGGGTATCGGGGCCATATCGTGCATCGAGGGAGGCGTTGGAGAGTTATCCGCTTAGGTACAGGGATTTGGGAGCGTTGCGTGGCATCGGGTGGGATGCTAATAATCTTGGCGGATGGATCCCGTGGCCAGGGGCTCGGTTTAAACCTTGGGTCGATATACGGGGACATCAAGGGCTCTACCGGCGGGGAGGGGTGGTAGGGTCCGGCCCGCGATTCCCCGGGAGGAGGAATCGGTTCGGGCGTTCGGGCGTTCGGTCGCCGGGACGCCCGATTCGCGGGTTTCGTCTCGCCTCCGTTCTCGCCGCGTAACAATCGCAAAACGCGCCCCACTCGCGCCCCACGCAGCAAAAAGCTGACCGCTGAGAGCGAGGTCCGCGAATCGGGCCGAAGCGTGCCGTAAGGCGCCAGAGGCGCCGGGCTGACTAGCCAAAAATCGGCGCGGCCGTGCTGGTGTAAGCGGTGAGCCAGTGCAGGTCTTCTTCGGTGAACGGTTCGGTGGACCGTCGGGTGGCGTAGACCACGCCGACGGGGAGGCCGCCGGCGAGGACGGGGACGGCCAGGGAGTTGGCCCAGCGGGCGTTGGTGCGGGCCTGGGGCAGACGTCGGGGGCCTGTGACCGTGAGGGTCGGTTGGGCCGTGTCGGTGACGAGCCGTACCACGCCCCGCTCCGCAGCCGTCAGGTCCGCGGGGTGACCGCCGATGGGGGAGAGGTCGGGAACGGTCACGAGGAGGACGCGGTCGGCCTTCAGCTCGCGGCGCATATCTTCGGCGATCTGCTTCGGCGGCGCCCCGGGGTCAAGGCTCTCGGGTAGCGAGGGCCTGAAGACGAGCCGCGATGAGAGGGCGAAGTTGACCGCCGTTGCGGCCAGGATGCCGAGGAAGTTGAAGATCACGTAGAACGGGAAGTCGTCTGAGACGTACTTGAGCAGCGGGTAGAAGACGGCGAAGTTCGCCCCGATGCCCACGACGGCGACGGGGTAGGCCAGGGCGCCGCGCAGCAGGAAGTGGATGCGGCTCGAGTGCCTGACGTCGCGCCAGGTAAAGGCGTTGTTCAGGAGGAAGTTGCTAAGGATCGAGAGGCCGACGGCGAACATCCAGGCGATCACCTTGTGGGCGTCGAAGACCTCGGCGAGCGTGATGAGCACGAGGCTGTTGACGATCACGCCGGACGCGCCGACCAGGGCGAACTTCCAGAACCGCCCGGCCGAAGGCACGTACCAGAAGAGGCTCAGTATGTGGGTGAGGTACTCGATCCCCTGCCTGAGGCTCGCCTTCGAGACCCCTGCGTTGCGGGCCCTGAACCCGAAGGGCACCTCCGCGACCCGCAGCTCCGGCGCGCAGACGAGGATCTCCAGCAGCACCTTGAACCCCGTGGGCCTGAACTGTATGCCCGAGATGGCCTCGTTGCGCACCAGGAAGAAGCCGGTCATGGGATCCGTGGTCTTGCGTGCCTCCTTGAAGACGACGCGGGCAAGGGACTTGCTCCCTAAAGAGACCGCCCGCCGCGCCCGCCCCGAGAGCCCTTCGTAGCTTCCGCCACGGGCGTAACGGCTCGCCACCACAACGTCGGCGTCGCCAGAGCGGGCGACCTCGAGCATCTCGCGTACCTTCTCGGGCGGGTGCTGGAGGTCCGCGTCCATCACGCAGGTGAACTCGCTGTCCCCGGAGAAGATCTCCATCCCCGTGGTGACCGCCGTCGAGAGGCCGCCCTTTCGCTCGGCGCCCTCGCGGTGGAGAAGCGTCACGCGCCCGTCCTCTTCGGCGAGGCCCCGGATCACGCCGGGCGTGCCGTCCGTCGAGTCGTCAACGAAGACGATCCTGTACTCGACCCCGCCGAGCCCCTCGCGCAACTTGCGGACGAGCTTGGCCACGTTGTCCGCTTCGTTGCGCGTCGGGACGACCAGGGTGAGAAGCACCCCGCCGGTGCCGTTCCCGTCCGACCCTTCGGTCGCCATCTGCCCCCGTGCCTCCATAGCCGCTCTAGGCTAGCATATCGGCCTGTACCGCCCAAACACGGGTTAGACTCATGTGGAACTACTCCCCTGGAGGTAGAACGCGTGCAACAGGACGACCGCACGAGGGCGCGCGTCCGCGTAAGCGGCCGGGTGCAGGGCGTGTTTTTCCGCGACTCGACCCGCCAGAAGGCGCAGGAGCTGGGCCTCTCCGGCTACGTGACGAACACCCCGGACGGCGACGTGGAGGCCGTCTTCGAGGGCCAGAAGGAGGACGTCGAGGAGATGGTCCGGTGGTGCGGGCAGGGACCGCCGCACGCCTCCGTCGAGAACGTAGACGCCGAATACGGGCCGCCAGGCGACGACCTGACGGGCTTCGAGGTCAGTTGAGCCCTCCGAACGAGATACCTACGGGCCTGCGCCGCCTGCTCGACGACGAGGGCGCCGAGGTCGCCGCCAGCCGGCCCATAGACCACGGCACCCAGTACGACCTCGTCCGCAACGGCGAGACCGCCAAGCTGAACGTCTACCGCACGGGCAAGGTGTCTACCGGAGGTAAAGCCTCAAGGTTGACGGAGGTGCTCGAAGGCTGGCGGACGGGGGAGGGGAAGGCCGGAGGGGGCCGGAACCGGGTTCCCTCGGGGCCGAGGCCTGGGCTCGACCCGACGCCGCGGCTCGGGATCGACGAGGCCGGCAAGGGCGACTACTTCGGCCCCCTCGTGGTTGCGGGCGTGCGCGTGACCGGCGCGGAGATGGCGGCGCAACTGCGGGAGATCGGGGTAAGGGACTCGAAGACCGTCGGCGTTCTCGGCGCGCGGCCGATGGCGGGGCGCATCCTCGAGGCCGCCGGCCAGGAGAACGTCCGCGTCGTCGTCCTCGGGCCCGAAGAGTACGAGGCGAGGCGCAATGCCGCCGGGACCGTCAACGACCTGCTCGGCGAGGTGGACGCCGGGATCATCCATGAACTTAAAGACGAGGTAGAGCTTATAGTGGTGGACCAGTACGCGAAGTCCGCGCGGTCGCGGCTGGCGCCCGTGGTGCCGCCCGGGGTGCGCCTTGAGGTGCGACCGCGGGCCGAGGACGACGCGGCGGTGGCGGCGGCCTCGATCCTGGCTCGGGCGCGTCAGTTGGACGAGGTGGACCGTCTCTCCGGGGAGGTCGGCTTCAGGTTGCCGCTCGGGGCGACGCACGTCCTCGACGCGGGCCGCCGCGTCGTGCGAGAGCGCGGACGCGGGGAGCTGGACCGGGTAGCAAAGACCCACTTTGCCACCACGAAGCGCGTAATCGGAAAAGACAAGAACGGAGGAACTTCATGATAGATCTTCGCAGCGACACGGTAACGCGGCCGACGGAGGGCATGCGGCGGGCCATGATGGAGGCACCCTTAGGGGACGACGTCTTCGGGGAGGACCCGACCGTTAACCGACTCGAGGAGTACGTCGCCGACCTTCTCGGCAAGGAAGCGGCAATCTACGCGCCGTCGGGGACGATGACAAACCAGATAGGGGTCCACGTCAACACCGGCAGGGCAGAGGAGGTGCTGATCCACGAGGGCGCCCACGTCTTCGTCTACGAGGGCGGAGCCCCGGCCCTGCTCTCCGGCGTCCAGCTGCGCACGCTCCCGGGCGAGGGCGGCGTCCTCGACCCCGAGACCGTCAGGAAGGCCATACGGCCGGAGAACGTCCACTTCCCGCGCTCGCGCCTGCTCTGCCTGGAGAACACCCACAACACCGCGGGCGGCACGGCCTACCCGCTGGAAGACTTCACTGCCGTCGCCGGCGTGGCGCGGGAGGGCGGCCTGAAGGTCCATCTCGACGGCGCCCGGCTCTTCAACGCCCAGGCCGCGACCGGCATCCCGGCCCGCGAGTGGTGCGAGCACGCGGACACCGTCTCCGTCTGCTCCTCCAAGGGCCTCGGCGCCCCCGTCGGCTCCCTGCTCGCCGGCACCGAGGAGGCAATCCACGAGGCCCGCCGCGCCCGCAAGGCCTTCGGGGGCGGCATGCGCCAGGCCGGCGTTATCGCCGCCGCCTCCCTCTACGCCTTTGAGAACCACCAGGAGCGACTCGCCGAGGACCACGAACGAGCCAGCACCCTCGCCCGCAGGTTGAGGGAGGTCGGATACACGGTGGCGACGCCGGAGACAAACCTCGTGCTCGTCGAGGTCGAGAGGCCCGAGGAGTTCCTCGAGGCGCTCGCCCGCGAGGGCGTCCTCGCCACCCCGGGCAAGCCAGGATACGTCCGCCTCTGCACCCACCTCGGCGTGGGCGACGCCGACGTAGAGGCGGCCGTCGAGGCCGCCGCAAGGATCTTCACCCTCCAGCGATGAGCCCCGTCGAGGTGTCGCCGGTCCCCGCCACGGCGCTCCGCGAGCCCCTCGGCCTGCTCGAAGAATGGCTAAGGGACGGCGAACCCGTCCCCGACTCCTTCGTGGAACAGCTCAGCCGCCAGGTCGAGGCGGGCGACCTCGAAGTGCTGGCCGCCCACCTCGAAGGCCGGATGGCGGGCGTCCTCGTACTCGCCCTCCGCCCGAACGTCTCCTTGGGCGCCCCCTTCGCAAGCATCGAAGACCTCTTCGTCCACCCCAGGGCCAGACGCCGGGGCCTGGGAGCGGCCCTACTGCAGGCCGCGCACGACCGCTGCGCGCGCCGCGGCATCTCTTACCTTGAAGCGCAGGTAGAAGAAGACGCGAGCACCTTCTACGCGGCTTGCGGCTACGAGCCGGAGGCCGAAGTGCGGGTCTTCTCGAGGTCGTTGCCCATCGGTAAAGAAGCCGAAGGCTGACGGCCAAAAGCTGATAGCTGACGGCTCTAGAACTCAAGCACCTCGTACACCGAGATCTCCCGGAAGCCCAGGTCCTCGTAGAACTTGCGTCCCCGCCCGTTTGCGGCGGCGACCTGCAGTGAGACGCCGTTGGCGCCTTTCCTCCTGGCCCACCCTTCGACGCTGGCTATGAGGGCGCGGCCTATGCCGCGGTTGCGGTAGTCGGGGTGCACGAAGACGTCGTCCACGGAGGCCCAGGTCTTCGGGAGGAAGGTCGGGGAGCCCTCCCGCAGCTCGCCCGAGACGAAGCCGACCATCCTGTCCCCGACCGTCGCCACGAAGACGAAGGCGTAGCCGTTGCGGGCGAGGTCGGCCAGGAACCGTCGCATGGTCTTCTCGGCGCCTGGGGCCGTGGCGTAGACGGGGTCGTGCGAGGTGTGCTCTTCAGCGCTGCGCATCCACAGCCGCGCGGCGGCCTCCGCGTCCTCCCGGCGTGCGGCTCGGATGGCGAAGTCCTGGCTCTCCATCCGACAATCCTAACCCATGCGGTCCCAACACGATCCGAACGCGGTCCGCGGCGGGCGGGGCTGCGCTATGATCCCCGCGACGGCCGAGAGGGGACCTGCCACGGAGCGGAGCGCGACGAAGGAAGACCGGTACTGGGAGGTAGACGCCGCCCGCGGGGTCGCCATCCTCATGATGGTCGTCTACCACTTCACCTACGACCTCTACGCCTTCGGCGGCTACGACGTCGACGCGGTGAGTGGCTTTTGGGCGCGCTTCTCAGACGCTACCGCGAGCCTCTTCCTGTTTTTGGCCGGGGTCTCGCTCGCCATCAGCTACGCCAGGGGCGGAGGGTTCAGGAAGTACCTGCTCAGGGGGCTCAGGATCTTCGGCTACGGGATGCTGCTCACGGTTGTGTTCCTCGTCTTCGGCATGGGGATAGTCGCGTTCGGGATACTTCACCTCATCGGCGTCTCTATCGTCCTCTCCTATCCCTTCCTGAGGCTCAGGTTCGCCAACCTCGTGCTCGGCGCCGGCATCTTCGCCGCGGGGCTGTATTTGCAGGCGGGGGACCCGACCGGGAGCGCCTGGCTGCTGCCTTTCGGGGTGGTGCCAGAGGGGTTGGCCATGCCGGACTACAGGCCGCTCTTGCCGTGGTTCGGGGTGGTACTCGTCGGGATCTTCTTCGGGAACGTGGTCTACGGCGAAATGAGGCGGCCTGACGTGTTGCCCGCGTCCGCGCCGGTTCCGGCGAGGCCCTTGCTGCCGCTTGGCAGGAACTCGCTCGCGATCTACCTCGTCCACCAGCCGGTGATGGTGGCCCTGCTCGCCGCGCTGGGCGTGGTGGACCTCGGCCTTTTCTGAGGAGCGGGGTTTCCTTTTTTCGCCGCCGCGGTTAAAATTAACGGGTTGCGATTCCGTCAGAGGAGGTGCGGGAGAAGATCTTTCAGAGGCGAGACCGGTAGGCCCGACGCAGTGGTCGGGGCTTGCGGGATGAAGAGAACAAAAACAAGCGCCAGGGCTCCCGAGCAGAAAGCCTAACAGCGGGAGTCGACGAGGGAGACGTTCATCGAGTTATTCGGCGGGTGCGTCTCGGCTTCGGGCGGTCGATAGGGCGGCGACAAAATCCGGCGGCGACGCCGGGGACAAAACGCCGTTCGGCCCGGGCAGGACCCGTGCGGTCCTGCCTCTTCTCTTCTTTTCTCTTCGCCCCAACAGGACTTTAATTTGCGGAATATTGGGAGGTGTGCCCGTGTGCGGCATCGTGGGTTACGTCGGCAAGGAGCGTTGTGTAGAGGTGCTCATGCAGGGTCTGGAGCATCTGGAGTATCGCGGCTACGACTCGGCGGGGCTCGCCCTGCACGGGGGCGGCGGCATAGAGTCTATCCGGGAGGTAGGTAGGCTGGAGAACCTCGGGAGGGCCGTCGCCGCCCAGAACGGTCACCTCTCGCGGCTGCGGGCTGGTATCGGCCACACCCGCTGGGCAACCCACGGGCGCCCGAGCCAGGAGAACGCCCACCCCCAGGTCGGGGGCGGGGGCGCCGTGGCGGTTGTCCACAACGGCATCATCGAGAACTTCGCCGAGCTCAAAGAAGAGCTCCTCGGCCGCGGCGTCCGGTTCGGGTCCGAGACCGACACCGAGGTGATGGCGCACCTGCTCGCAGAGAGGGTCGAGGCCGGGGAGCCGTTGCGGGAGGCGCTCACGGGCGTGCTAGGCAGGCTCGAGGGGTCATTCGCGGTAGCGGCCGTAAGCGCCCGCGAGCCAGGCGTCGTCGTTGCCGCCCGCCACCAGAGCCCGCTCGTCGTGGGCCTGGGGGATGGGGAGAACTTCCTGGCGAGCGCCGTGCAGGCGCTGCTCGCCGAGACCCGCGAGTTCCTCGTCGTCGAGAATGGGGAGGTCGTTGAGGTCACGGACTCCTCGGTCCGCATCTATACCCAGGGCGGGGAGCCGGTGGAGCGCGAGCCCTTCGAGGTCGACTGGGCCGCCGAGGCCGTCGAGCTCGGCGTCTACGAGGACTTCATGATGAAGGAGATCCACGAGCAGCCCGAGGCCCTGCGGGCTACCCTCTCGGATCGGCTCGACGCCGGGGGCAGGGTCGACCTCTCGGAGATGGGCCTCGACCTCTCTGGCGTCGACCGCGTCGTCGTCGTGGCCTGCGGCACCGCGCTCCACTCCGGGCTGCTCGGCAAGGGCATGATCGAACGCCTCGCCCGCGTCCCGGTCGAGGTGGCGGTCGCCAGCGAGTACCGCTACTCGGACCCCGTCGGGGACGAGAGCACCCTCGTCGTGGCCATAAGCCAGAGCGGGGAGACCACCGACACGCTCGCGGCCGTGGGGACGGCCAGGGCCTTCGGCGCCAGGGTCCTCGCCGTGACCAACACGCGCGGCTCGCTCATCACGCGCGAGGCCGACGCCGTGCTGCTCACGCAGGCGGGGCCCGAAATCTGCGTCGCCTCCACCAAGGCCTTCGCCGCCCAGGTGGCCGTCTTGGACCTTCTCGCCCTTGAGCTAGCCCGCGTCAGGGGGACCGTCGCCGACGACGAGCTTCTCTCCTTGGGCCGCGACCTCAGGCGGGCGCCGGAGAAGGTGGCCGCCACCCTCGCCTTGCTCGAGGGCAAGGTAGGGGAGGCCGCCGAGCTCTTCGATGACGCGCGGTGCTCGCTCTTTCTCGGCCGCGGGCCCGCCTTCCCGGTGGCGCTCGAGGGCGCGTTGAAGCTGAAGGAGATCTCCTACATCCCCTCCGAGGGATACGCCGCCGGCGAGATGAAGCACGGCCCGATAGCCCTCATAGACGAGCGGTGCCCGGTCGTCGCGATCCTCGGCGAGGGCGTGCTGCGCGAGAAGACCCTCTCGAACGTCGAGGAGACCGCAGCCCGCGGCGCGAACGTCGTCGCCATAGCCCGCGAGAACGACGAGGCCGCGGCCCGGGTAGGACGCGTCGTGCTCTCCGTCCCCGACGCGCCGGAGATACTGCGCCCCCTCCTCTGGACCGTCCCCCTGCAACTCCTCGCCCACGAGGTCGCCACAGACCGCGGCCTCGACGTGGACAAGCCCCGCAACCTCGCGAAGAGCGTCACGGTCGAGTAGGCCGCGGCGTTGCCCCGGGGACCCCGGTAGCCGCACGAAGCAGGGCTCTTCGCGAGCCTCATCGTCCGACGGCTAAGGGGAGCCCGCGGGGTAGTCGGCGGTGCCAGCCTCAAGCCTGACCGGGTCAACCTCACCCCCAAGACCCGCCTCCCCGGATGCCCGAACCTGCCTGGCTACTCCCACCGCGGTTCGAGCAGCGACCCCTCCTGGTCCCCGGACGGCGCGCGCCCGGCCTTCAGGGGCACCGTTACGTGCTCCCACTCCAGCGGAACGGACGTCTGGGTCATGGGCTCAGGGGGCGGCGGCAAGACGAACGTCACAGACGACAACGGGATGGGCGACGACCACCCCGCCTTCTCCGCGGAAGGCGTCCGGAACGCCTTCAACAGCAGCAGGCCGAACGGAGATCCCACGTCCGTCCACCTCGTGGGGGCGGGCGGCGCCGCGAGCCGGTTGGCCGCGAGCTCGGGCTTCGACAACGACCCCGATAGGGGCGCTGGACGTCGCCGCGCCCGAGATATCGAGGGTCACCCCGGCGCCGGGGGCGAGGAACGTCTCCCAGAGGGCCAACGTGACGGCCGCCCTTCACCCTGCGCAGGAAGGGGGCGCCAGGGTAGCCGCCAGGGTAAGCTACGACGCGACGACCCGGAGGGCCGTCCTCGACCGGCGGTCGGCCTCAGGCCGGGGACGACCTACGTCGCCACCGGCAAGGGCGGGACCGATGTGGCCGGGGACCTCGCCGGCAACGCGCTCCCCGCGCCCACGACCCGGTCGTTCACGGTGCGCGGGTGAGCCGCCGGCCGCAACAGCCGCCAGGTTCTTCGAGAAGGAGGCGCAGATGATGATGTTCACCCTGATCTTCGGGCTCTTCGGCGTCCTGATGTGGGTCGCCGCAGGGGTGCTCGTCTACTTCAGGCGCAGGCAACTGCGCAAGACCGGGCTCATGCGCGACACCGAGACCTCGAGCGCCGCGACGGCGGCGGAGACGGCCGTCGGCACCCTCGTCGAGGTGAAGGGCGCCCTGCGGTGCGACGAACCGCTGACGAGCGAGATGGCGGGGAGGGAGTGCGCCTACTACGTGTCGCGCGTGATCCGCGAGTACCGCGAGACGGACCGGGACGCCGACGGGGACCTCAAGACGAGGAGGCGTACGGAGATGATGGCCGAAAGCGAGCGTTTCGCGCCGTTCACGGTGGAAGACGCTTCCGGCGCGATAGAAGTGCGCGGCGAAGGGGCCGAGGTGGACGCCCTGGAGGTGACGAACCGGTTCGAGGAGGCCGCGGATTCGGGGGGCGGCCTGAAGATAGGCGGCGTAACCGTGCAACTGGGCCAGGGCGAGCACACGCTCGGGTACCGCCACGTGGAGCACGTACTCCCCATCGACGGGCCGGTGTACGTCCTGGGGACCGTCCGCGCGGACGGGCGGATCGGGGCCCCCGAGGGCGAAGACGGGGAGGGGCGGTTCCTGATCAGCCACCGCTCCGAGGAGGACCTTGGCGAGGGCTACCGGAGGGACGCCCTCGTGCTCGGCCTGATAGCGGCTGGGCTGTTCTTGTTCGGGGCCGTGTTCCTCGCCATCGGCCTCGGCGCCGGCCTGTTGGCCGCAGGCCAGGCGTCCGCCGCTCTTGCGGTTGGAGCTCCTCTGACCCTCGCGTAGCTTCACCGTCCCGCGAGCCGGCTCGCCAACCCCCCGCGAGGACGAGCGGGGCTTCGTTTCCTTCGTGGACCGGGGCTGCGACGGACTTCCGATCCCCCGGGGGCCGCGCCAGGTCTGACGGGCCGTCTCTTCGGTCGGTTCGGGGTTGCGGCCCGTTTCTGGGAAATCGGCCGCCTGGCATATCGACTATTCCGCCGCCAGCTGCCACACTCCGGCGGACATACGAAAAAGGCAAACCCGTCGCGAGGCGGGGACGCAAAGCCTACGAACCTCTGGGGGAGGTGGTCGGGTTGCCGAAAGTTCGCGCAGCTTGGTACGTGACGTTTGTGGCGGTGTGCTGCACCTGCCTGCTGCTCTCCGACGCCGGAGACGCCGCGGCGGGGGACCTCGGCTTCCACGACGACTTCGCCGGCCTCGACCCAGCCCGCTGGTCGAAGGGCGATCACATGCTCGGACGCACCTACCTCGACCCGGCCAACATCGACGTGGACGGGGAGAACATGCGCATCAAGCTCCCCGCCCGCACCCTAAACGGGGGCGAGATCTCCACGACGGCCACCCAGGGTTACGGTTCCTACTCCACCCGCATGAAGCTACCCAACGCGCCCTCCTCTATCACGGGGTTCTTTCTCTACAAGGCCCCTGACCTGGAGAGCGAGGTGGACATAGAGGTCTTCAACGACTCAACGCGGCGGATCATGCTCACCACCTACGCGGGCGGGAGCCAGACCCACACCGAGACCGCGCGGCTCCCCTTCGACCCCGCGACCGGATTCCACGAGTACCGCTTCGACTACTCGCAAGACGCCGTGACCTTCTACGTGGACGGCCTCGAGATGAGGACCTGGGACACGGGCGTCCCGCAGACCTCCATGCACCTGATGGTCAACTCCTGGTTCCCGAGTTGGCTTGAGGGCAAGAAGCCGAAGAAGACCGCCTACACCTACGTGGACTGGATATCCTACGAGGCCCAGCCGCCGGCCGGCTGATCCGCCCAGAGCAAGCCCCGGAGATCTTTCCGATCTCCCGTCGCGTCCGCGGTGCACCCGCGGGGGCGGCGAACCGCTAGACTGATCCTCCAGGCGGTTCCGGCGACGAATTACCGAGGAGGACGGGTGGATCTCTCTGGGAAGGTGGCGTTGGTGACGGGCTCTTCGCGCGGGATCGGGCGCGAGATCGCGCGCGGGCTCGCAGAGCGGGGGGCGCGGGTAGCCGTCCATTACCGCGCCGACCGGGAGGCGGCCGGGGAGACGCTCGCCTCTCTGGAGGGCGGGCCGCACGCGGTCTTCGGAGCGGACGTGGCCGACGCCGGCTCCGCGCGGGACCTCGTCGATGCCGTCGCGCGCGAGATGGGCGGCATCGACGTCCTCGTCAACAACGCGGGCATCTTCGAGGCCCACCCCGTCCCAGAGGTGGACTACGAGGGCTGGCAGGAAGCCTGGTCCCGGACCATCGCTACCAACCTCCTCGGCCCCGCCAACCTCTCCTTCCTGGCAGCCCGGGTCATGATGGAGGGCGGCGGCGGGCGCGTAATAAACGTCTCCTCGCGCGGGGCCTTCCGCGGGGAGCCCGAGACGCCGGCCTACGGCGCGAGCAAGGCCGGCCTGAACGCCATGAGCCAGTCCATGGCCCAGGCGCTCGCCCCCCACGGCGTCTTTTTCTACGTCGTCGCCCCCGGCTTCGTCGAGACCGAGATGGCGGACACCGTGCTTCGCGGCCCGGAGGGCGAGAGGATCCGGGCCCAGAGCCCCCTCGGCCGCGTCGCCACCGCCGAGGAGGTCGCCCGCGCCGTAGTGTTCCTGGCCTCCGAAGCCCCGGACTTCATGACCGGGGCCATCGTCGACGTGAACGGGGCCTCCTACCTCAGGTCCTGAGGTAGGAGGCCCACGCGCTTCGGCGATAGACAAAACCTGAAGCCTGAAGCCTCTAATTCAGCAGACTACCTTGAGGGCTCCGGGCTCGACGCGGAAGGACATCGGCAGTTCGCCCCAGAGCTCGCCGTCGATCTGGATCGGGACGTGGTCGCCGGCGGAGTCCGCGTGGACCTCGGTGGCCTTGAACGACTCCATGGTGCGGTTGAGGGGCCTGCGGAAGATGATGCCCCAGAAGACGTCGGGCCGGAGCAGGTGGCCCACCTTCTCGACGAGGACGGTCTCGAGCGCGCCGCTTGTGAGGAGGCCCGGGCCGGTCACCCTGTAGTCGCCGCCGTAGTAGTGTCCGTTGGCGACGATGGCGAACCTCGCGACGCGGACCCCGTCGCCGGAGGAGATCCTGACGGGCGGGAACCTGTTGCCGAAGAGCACCCTGAAGGCCGTAACCTGGAAGGCGAGGCCTCTCAGGTAGCGCTTCTGGCGCGGCGTTACCTCGCCGACCACCTGCGCGTCGAAGCCCACGCCGGCCATGCAGGCGAAGCGCCGCTCGTTGCCATCCTGGTCTATGGCGACCCCTAGATCCACCCGCGTCTCGCCGCCCTCCGTGATGCGCCGGCAGGCCCCCCCGGGGTCGAGCGGCAGCCCGAGCTCCCTGGCGAGCACGTTCGCCGTGCCAAGGGGCAGGATGCCGAGGGTAGCCTCCGGGGAGAGGCCGTTTATAACCTCGTTCACCGTGCCGTCGCCCCCCGCGGCCACGACCAGGCGCTCCCCGGCCTCGGCCGCGAGCTCCGTGGCGTGGTCGGGGTGCTCCGTGTTAAGGACCTCGACGGAGAGCCCCGCGGAGCGCAGGGCCTCCGCGTGGCGTTCCAGGAAATCCCGGTCGCCCGCGCGCCCGCTCGTCGGGTTACCGATGATCACCGCGTCGGAGGTCGCTCGCATGCTGCTTACTATAGTCCTTTTACCTGCACGTGATCTCGCGTAACATAGGGCCTATG
Organism: Rubrobacter sp.; assembly: GCA_035264945.1. Classification (GTDB taxonomy): domain Bacteria; phylum Actinomycetota; class Rubrobacteria; order Rubrobacterales; family Rubrobacteraceae; genus Rubrobacter_D. The sequence goes on along the minus strand of DATFPF010000024.1, from coordinate 8,678 downwards.
GATGGATTCGTCGTGCCGGGTGTCGGGGTGGACGTGGTGGACGTCGAGCGGATGAGGTACGCCCTCGAACGCACGCCCAGGATCCGCCAGCGGCTCTTCACGCCGGACGAGATCGCCTACTGCGAGAAGTTCCGATTCTTCGACCGCCACTACGCGGGGCGCTGGGCGGCAAAGGAGGCCGTGACCAAGGCCCTTGGGTGTGGCCTGATCCAGTGGAACGGCGTCGAGGTCGTCCGCAAGCCGCGCCAGGCCCCGACGGTCCGCATCACGGGGCGCAAGATCCAACGCTTCGCCGACATGGTCGGCATCCGCGAGGAGGATCTCCACCTCTCCATCACCCACTCCGAGCTCTCCGCCGTCGCCGTCTGCGTAGTGCGCAAGGAGCGGTGAAGCTCTACACCGCCGACGAGATGTCCCGCGCGGACGGCGGGGCCCAGCGCCTCGGAATCCCCGGCGGCGTCCTCATGGAACGCGCCGGCGTGGCCATGGCCGGAGAGATCCTGAACCGTTACCAGGACCGCCTCCCCAAGACCCTCGTAGTCTGCGGCGGCGGCAACAACGGGGGCGACGGGTTCGTCATCGCCCGCGAGCTCCACAGGTCTGGCGCCGAGGTCGCCGTCGTCGCAACCAAGGACGGGTACTCCGGCGACCCCGCGACCTACCTCGGGGTCTTGAGGAACCTCGGGGTGGACGTCCACGGCCCGGAGACGCTCGACGAACTGCTCGGCGGGGCCGGCCTCGTCGTGGACGCGCTGCTAGGGACGGGGTTCGCGGGGGAGGTGCGGGAGAAAGAAGCCGGCATCATCGAGAGGCTCAACCGCGCCGGTGCGAAGACGGTCGCCGTTGACATCCCCTCGGGCGTGGACGGCTCGACGGGAGAGGTCGCCGGCGGGGCGGTGCGGGCCGGCCTTACGGTGTGCGCGCACGCGGCGAAGGTGGGGTGTGTGATCTCCCCAGGCCGGGAGCACGCCGGCGAGACGGTCGTCGTGGAGATCGGCATCCCGCCCGAGGCCGACGTGGAGCCTTCCCTGTCGTGGACGGGCACAGAGTCGCTCCGCGGCCTCGTCCCGCGCACGCGGGACCCCGCCCACAAGTACTCCGCCGGCGCCGTGATGGTCGTCGCCGGCTCCCGGGCGATGACGGGGGCGGGGGTGATGAGCGTGCGCGGCGCCGAGCGGGCCGGCTGCGGCATAACGTTCCTCGCGACCTCGGCGGGCGCGGCCCCGGCCGTGGATATAGCCCTCACCGAGACCATCGTCCACGGCGTCAGGGAGGGCGAGTCCGGCGGCATGAGCGCCGAAGCCGCCGGGGAGATCCTGGGCCACTCCGAGAGGGCGACGGCGCTCGTCGTGGGGCCCGGCATCGGCTCCGGCGGGGAGGGACGCCGCCTGGTAGAGGCCCTGCTCGCCGGGACCGACCTCCCCGTCCTCCTCGACGCCGACGCCGTAACAGCCCTCGCCGGCACGGACGTCCTTGCCAGGCGGGAGCCCCCCACCCTGATAACGCCCCACGCCGGCGAGCTCGGCCGGCTGCTCGGCTCTGGAGCTGCGGAGGTCTCTGCCCGCAGGCTCCACGCGGCCAGGAAGGCCGCCCACGACAACGGCTGCTGCGTGCTGCTCAAGGGGTCGGACACGCTCGTCGTCGAGGGGGAGAGGGCGGCGGTCAACTCGACAGGGGGCGTCGCGCTCGCGACCGCCGGGACGGGGGACGTACTATCCGGCGTGATCGGGGCGCTCCTGTCGCGCGGCATGGAGCCGTTCGAGGCGGCCCGCGCCGGCGCCTGGGTCCACGGGCGGGCCGCCGAGCTGTGGCTGGAGGGGACCGGATGGCCCGCCGAGAGCATGCTCGCCACCGACCTGCTCGAGTACCTTTCGCCCGCGATGGGCGAGATCCTTTGACCTTCCGGCTGCTCTTCGTCGGGGACGTGGTGGGCCCCTCCGGGTGCGCGGCGGCGCTGGACCTCATCCCCGGGTTGCGAAGGGATCTGGCGCTCGACGCCGTCGTCGTCAACGCGGAGAACTCGGCGCCTTCCGGGCGTGGGATCACCGCCCAGAGCGGGGCCGCCTTGCTCGAGGTCGCCGACTTCCTCACTTTGGGCAACCACTCCTTCGACGAGAAGGGGCACGAGGGTTTCCTGGAGAACGAGAAGAGGGTCGTGAGGCCGGCCAACTTCGACGGCCACCACCCAGGACGGGGCTGGGGCACGTTCGAGGCCGGCGGCGCCAGGGTCGGGGTCGTCAACGTGCTCGGCAGGGTCTTCATAGACAGGACCAGAACGTCGGCATTCGAGGCGGCGGACGAGGCGTTGGCTGACCTGGAGGGTCGTGCCGACATCGTGCTGGTGGACTCGCACGCGGAGGCGACGGGGGAGAAGCAGGCGCTCGGGTACCACCTGACGGGGAGGGCGCAGGCCGTGCTCGGGACGCACACCCACGTCCCGACCGCGGACGCCTCCATCCTGCCCGGCGGCACCGCCTACGCCTCCGACGTCGGCATGACCGGCTGCCGGGAGAGCGTCATCGGGTTCGACCGCGACGACTTTCTCGGCCTGTTCGTCCCAAACGGGCGGCGGGGCATCCACGTGGAGACCCGCGGGCCCGTGGTGCTCAACGCCGCGCTCGTCGAGTTCGACCCAGACGCGAGGAGGGCGGTCGGTATCGAGCCCGTGCGCAGGGAGTGGGGACCCGTCGGGGAAGAAGCCGTTTAGAATGGTGGCTGTTCGGCAACGCGACACGGGGGGACCGGGGTGGACCAGCAGGACATAAGAGAGCTCAAGGTATCGGACATCGCGCACGAGGAGTGGCCCACGCTCGGGCCGCGGGAGACGGTGGAGGGGGCGATCAAGGCGCTCGCGGAGGCCGGCATCTCGGGCGCGCCGGTCGTCGAGGGGGGCAGGCTTGTCGGCATCGTCACCGAGGGTGACCTCATCTTCCGCGACGCGGACATCAAGTCCCCCGGTTTCCTGGACATCCTGGGCGGCATGATCCCGCTTGGCGACTGGAACGAGTACCGCAGGGAAGCGATGAAGAGCGCGGCCGTCACGGTGGACCAGGTGATGACGACGAACGTGAGGACGATCCGGCCCGACGCCACCCTGGCCGAGGCCGCGACGGTCATGGCGGAGAACAGGGTCAAGATCCTGCCCGTCACCGAGGACGACGCCCTCCGCGGCGTGGTCACCCGGATGGACATCCTTACCCTCCACGTCCTGAACCCGCGCCGGTAGGGGGACGTGTTGGACGGCAGCCCGCCGCCCTCCCGCACGTGGGCCGAGGTGGACCTCGCCGCCGTCCGCCACAACGTCCGCGCCCTCATAGGCCGCGCCGGCGACACGCCCCTGATGGCCGTCGTAAAGGCCGACGCATACGGCCACGGCGCCGTCCCCGTAGCCCGGGCCGCGCTAGAGGCGGGCGCCGCCTCGCTGGCCGTCGTTACCGCCGGGGAGGGCGCCGAGCTGCGTGGTGTGGGGATAACGGCGCCGATCCTGGTCTTCACTGACCTCGGGCCGGACGGCCTGCTCGCCGCCCGCGAGCACGGCCTGACGGTAACGGCCCACTCAGTCGAGAGCGCGAAGCGCGTAGTCTCGGTGCCCGGGCTCCGGGCGCACCTGAAGGTGAACACCGGCATGAACCGCTGGGGTGTCGAGCCCTCAGAGGTGGGGGAGGCGCGGAAGATCCTCGGCGGCAGGATCTCGGGCGTATACACCCACTTCTCCTCGGCGGACTCCGACGCCAGGGAGACCCGCCGCCAGATGGACCTCTTCGACGCCGTGCTCGCGGACCAGCCCTTCGGCGGCGTGGTGGTCCACGCCGCGAACTCGGCCGCTCTGCTGTGGCACCCGGAGTCCCGCTACGGCTGCGTGAGGCCGGGGATCTCGCTCTACGGCCTTCACCCGAAAGGGGACGCGGGCGACCCGGAAGAGGAGGGGCTGCGTCCGGCCATGACGCTCAAGAGCTACGTCGCGGGCAGGCGCAGGCTCCTGACCGGGGAAGGGGTCTCCTACGGGCTCACCTACAGGGCCGGGGGGCCGACGTTCGCCGCCACGGTGCCGGTCGGCTACGCGGAGGGGTACCGGCGGGCCCTCTCGGGGCGGGGCCACGCCCTGATCCGGGGCGTCAGGCGGCCGCTGCTCGGGCGGGTTACGATGGACGCCTGCGTCTTTGGGGTGGACGACGGGGTGGAGGTCGGGGACGAGGTGATGCTGCTCGGGGAGCAGGAAGGGGAGAGGGTCACCGCGGAGGAGCTCGGCCGCCTCGCCGGCACGATAAACTACGAGATAACAACCGGGGTAAACCCCCGGCGCGTCGAGAGGAGCTACAAGGATGTTCGAGGATCTTAATTGGAAGTCCGCCGCCCGCCGGTCGGCCATCGTCATCGGTATCTACATCGGGTTGTTCTACGTCCTCGGCGTTGCCTTCCCGGAGACCTTCGGGCTGGGAGGCAGGACCCAGGTCACTAGCCTCCTGATCAACGCCGTAATCTTCTTTTTCGTCTTTACGTTCGTCTACGCCTTTGTCGAGCGCAACAAGAACCGCCGCATGGAGCAGGCCAGGAAGAAGGGTTCTGAGAAGCCCGCCCGCCCTGAGGGCGACGCCGAGAACCCGAGCGCCCTCAGGGGCCGCCCGAACCCGAACACGAGCCGCAAGAAGACCCGACGCAAGCGGTAAGTCGGTGCTCTTGCGGAAGGCCCTCTTCGAAGCCCTCGAACCGCCCTTCGACACCGACGTCTTTCTGGAAGCGGTCCCCGAGCTCTCCCTGGCCCGCGGCCTCGAGGGCAGCCCGTACCACCACCTGGACACCCTTGACCACGTCCTCGAGGTCGTCCGGCGCGTGGAGGAGGAGCTTGAGGAGGGCCGCCTCGGCGCCAGGGTACCGGCGGGCCGCGTCGACGGGCTGCGCCTCGCCGCCCTGCTCCACGACGTCGCCAAGCCCGTGACGCGCGGCGAGCTTGAGGGGAGGATCCTCTTCGTGGCCCACGACACCTTGGGCGCGGCCATGGCGGGCCGCATCTGCCGCCGGCTCGACGTCCCGGCCGAGCACGCGGACCTGGCCGTCACCCTCACCGCCCTGCACCTGAAGATCGGCTTCATGCAGAACGGGCGCACCGACCACCCGCCCGAGAGGCTCGCCCGTGCCGCAGGCCCCTTCGGCGAGGAGCTCGCCGTCTTAAGCCTCGCCGACCGCCTCGCCGCGCAAGGGCCGCGCCTCAAGCCCGAGCACATAGAACGCCACGTGGCCCTCTGCGCGGATTTCCTCGAAAACAGCCGCGGGCTCGGCCCCCACCCCGAACCGGACTACGGGACCCTGGCCGATGCCCTGCCCCCGGACGCGAGGGACGCCGACGCCGGCCACGCGGCTGCCCGCGCCCGCCTTCTTGCCGCCCGCGGCCTGGACCAGAAGACCGCCCGGGACGCCGCGGTAGACCGGACCGCCCGCTCCCTCAGGCCGGCGGCCTCCTGACGGGCGGACGAGCCGGCCGGGCCCGCGTGCTATAAAATCCGGGCACTCGAGCGGCGGCCCTCAGGGGCCGGGGGAGGTAGAGGCTTTGCGTTTCAGGAGATCAAAGAGGGACCGCTGGTTGCTCGGCGTGTGTGGCGGGCTGGCCCGGGCCCAGGGATGGAACTCGAACGTGGTGCGTCTGGTGACGGCCGTGCTGGCCGTCGCGATCCCCGGCTTCAGCGTCGTGCCGGTGCTCGCCCTCTACATCATCCTCGGCGTCACCCTCCCGGAGAGCGAGGAGTTCTAGGGGGCTTGGAGTTCGCGGAGGCCCAGAAGGAGGCTTTGGGCTGCACGAAGTGCGGCCTGTGCCAGTCCAGGACGCAGGTAGTCTTCGGCGAGGGGCCGCTCAACGCCGGCCTCTTCGTCGTCGGCGAGGCACCTGGCTTCAACGAGGACGCCCAGGGGAAGCCGTTCATGGGCGCCTCGGGAATGCTCCTAGACCGGCTGCTCGATTCGGTTGGCGTCGGACGGGAGAGGGCCTACCTGACGACGCTCGTCAAGTGCCGCCCGCCGGGCTCCCCGCACCGGCCGCCGAAGCCGTCCGAGGTCAGCTCATGCCGGCCTTACCTCCTCTCCCAGCTCGCCGCCGTGGACCCGCTGGTCGTCGTCGCTATGGGGGACCTGGCCAGCCGGGTGCTCACGGGAAGAAAGGAATCCGCCGCCCGCATCCGGGGCCGGGCCATCCCCCTGGACGGCCGCTACGTCTTCCCGACCCTATCCCTCTCGCGGGCGCTCTACACCCCGGCCGACCGGGCGCTCCTCGTCTCGGACTTCTCCCGCCTGCCGGAGCTTCTGGGGGCCGAACGCCCCTCCACCTACGAGACCCTGAACGTCACCCGCTCCGCCGAACCGGAGTCCCTCCAGCCCGGGCTCTGGTAGGGTCGGGCGGGGTGGAGATGGCAGGGCTCGACGAGGGCGCCCTGGAGGACCTCGCTGCCCGCGTGGCCCGCGTGCTCGAGCCGGGCGACGTCGTCGTCCTCTCCGGCGAGGTCGGCGCCGGCAAGACCACCTTCGTCCGCGCCGCCGCCCGCTCTTTAGGCGTCCGCGAGCGCGTGACGAGCCCCACCTACCAGTTCGCCCGCGGCTACAAGGGGGATCTGGGCGGGCGCCCGGTTACCGTAAACCACCTCGACCTCTACCGGCTCGAAGGCATAGAGGCGCCCGACGTGCTGGAGATAGACGACTACCTGGGCCCCGACGCCGTTACGTTTATCGAGTGGGCCAGGCCCGCCATGGACGCCATAGAGAGGCCTACCATCGTCCACCTCGGGCACGAGAGCCCCTTTACCCGCCGGGTGGGCATCCGCGGCCCCGTCGCGGGGCGGTTGTCGGGGTGCTGATCCTGGCGCTCGACGCCTCTACCGCGGTGACCACCGTAGCCCTCGCCAGGGCCGACGGCGACCGTCGCCGGGTGCTGGCCGAGATCTCCGCCCCGTCAACCAAGCCCTCCGGCGGCGCCTCGGAGGCCCTGCTCCCGGCCGTCCATGCCGCGCTGGGCCTCGCGGGCGAGGAGCTCTCCTCCGTTGACCGCGTCCTCTGCGGGGTCGGCCCCGGCACCTTCACCGGCATCCGCATCGCCGCCGCCACCGCCCGCGCCCTCGCCCTCGCCCTCGGCACCGGCTCGGCCCTCGCCAGAAACTCCACCCTCGATGCCCTCGCGGCGCCCGCCCTGGCCTGCCGGCCGGACGCGCTCGCCGTCGTCGACGCAAGGAGGGGTGAGGTGTTCGCCCGTCGGTTCTCCGCGGGCGGCCCCACGACCGGCATCATCTGCTCGAAGCCGGCCGACCTCTCCGTCATGGGAAGCCCCCTCCTCGTCGGCGACGGGGCCGTCCGCTACAGGGACGAGCTCGAACGCCTGGGCCGCATCCCGCCAGACGACTCCCCGCTCAACCGGGTCTCGGCCGTCGGGCACGTGATGTCAGCGGATCTCTCCCCGGTGGCCGCCGGGGAGCTCGTGCCCGCCTACGTCCGGGAGCCCGACGCGGAGGTCAGGCGCGATCTGAACCCGTGGGGCCGGCCTTGAGGGAGCCCGAGGCCGGGCCGTTCCTGCGCCGGATGGGGACATCCGACCTGCCGGCGGTGATGGAGATAGACGCCGCCTCGCTGCCGAAGCCGTGGAGCGAGGCCATCTGGCGCAGCGAGCTCGAGAGCCCGTTCGGCCTGTACCTGGTCCTCGAAGCGGGGGAGGAGATCATCGGGCAGATAGGGGTGAGGAGCGTCCTCGACGAGCTGCACGTTACAAACGTCGCCGTTCGTCCCGGGCACCGCCGCCGCGGCTACGCCAGGGCCCTGATCCGGGGCGCCCTGTCTGCCTACCCGGACGCCCGCCTCGTCCACCTCGAGGTCCGCCCGACGAACGGCCCCGCGAGGACGCTGTACGGGTCCCTCGGTTTTCGCGAGACGGGCCGCAGGCCCCGCTACTACGGCGACGAGGACGCGCTGCTCATGACCCTGGATCTTTCGGAGGGCCGCCCGTAAAGCCCCGCCGCCTCGCCCGCTCCCTGCGCTCCTCCTGGCGGCGCTTGAGCTCCTCAGACGGCTCGAAGGGCTTCAGAAGGAGCAGCGCCGGGGCCGCGCAGGCAAGAAAAGAGACGAAGAGGCCGCCCGCTATCAGGGGATCGACGGGGCCCCTGACCACGTAGATAAAGAACATTACCAGGACCACCAGCGAGATCAGGGCGAACAACAACGAGTACAATCGCATGGATCGAAGTATATCCGTTCCGATACCGCAGACCCCGGACCTTCGCGGGTCGACAGGCCCAACGAGATTGCCTCCCCGCCTGCGCTTCCTCCGATACATCTCCGAGACGTTCGTTCGGCAGGGGTTCTCGAGACTTCTCGCTGAGGGGGTTCTGCGAAGTTCACTCGCCACAGGTTCGCTATGAACTTCAAAATAGTCTTTTTGGGCGATACGCCCACCCCGACGCAAGAGGATGATGCAATCGTTACGTGGCCAACAGACCGCCGCGTCGTAGGGCGTAGGACCGCTACCTGCCCTCCTTCGAGACCGGGGCCAGCTACCTCTCCAACTAACTCGACCTGCGTGGCGGTCGATCAGGCCGCGCTCTACGGGCTGCTAAGGAAGGTGCGCGACTTCTTAGGCCTACCACTCATCTCAGGCACACCCACCCTCAACACGATGGAGAGACCCTTGAGCACAGACACCAAGTCAGCGA
>DATFPF010000023.1:0-16086 GCA_035264945.1 Rubrobacter sp. | reverse complement strand
GTGCCCATCGGGTGTTTGTTCTGCGTTCTGTTCGTCCTTTTGCTCTCCGGGTTGGCCGTCGCCCAGATAATCTGACCGCTTGCCGCGTGGTCGGCCTTGCCCGTGCGCGCGTCCGGAGGGGCGGGACGCACACGGAGGTAGTCCGGTGTCTCCCACTGCGCCACCATGCGCCCATCTTTCCTACCGTGTATGCCGCTGATTTTCCGTGGCCTCTTCTGTCAGAATCTCTATCAAAGGCGTATGGAGCGAGCTTGGAGGGCCACGGCAGATGAACTCACGGGCGGATTTGGCGGCGCGTAGAACCTTCCGATTCGTAGGGGTCTAGGGCGTTGAGGGTCTATATCTCGGTGGATATGGAGGGCGCGACGGGCGTTACGCACCCGCAGGACGTGATCCCGGGCCGCAGCCAGTACGAACGCTTCCGCCGCTTCCTCACCGCCGACGTGAACGCCGCCATCGATGGCGCCGCGCAAGGGGGCGCGACCGAGTTCCTCGTCAACGAGGCCCACGACGGGATGCGCAACATCCTCCTCGAAGATCTGGACGGGCGCGCGGACCTGATCGTCGGCTCCAGGAAACCCCTCTCGATGATGCAGGGCTTCGAGGGCGCGGACGTCGCCTTTTTTGTCGGCTACCACGCCCGCGCTGGCGTGGAGGGCGTCCTGAGCCACACCTTCAACACCCCCTCCGTGGTCACGGACGTGCAACTGAACGGCGCGCCGTGCAGCGAGGCCCGCATGAACGCCACGCTCGCGGGCCGCGCAGGCACGCCGGTCGGCCTCGTTACCGGCGACGACCCGACGTGCGAGGAGGCGCAATCTCTCTACACCAACGTGAAGACCGCCCAGGTAAAGACCGCCATAGACCGCTACACGGCCCGGTGCCTGCCGCAGGGGGCCGCGCTCGGACGGATCCGCGAGGCGGCGCGGGACGCCGTGCGCGGCGCCGGGGATCTCGCGCCATACGCGCCTGGGCCGCCCTATACCTTCAGCGTCGAGTTCGCCACCGCCAGCTCGGCCGCGGGCGTCATGTTCTTCCCGCAACTGGAGCGGGTGGACGACCGGCTAGTCTCCTGGACCCACGACGACTACGAGACCGCCTTCAAGATGTTTATCGGCGTCATGCGGACGGCCCCGAGCGACCCCGACTACGGGTAGGAGAGGCCGATGAGGCTCCCATTCACCATCGTTGACGTCTTCGCCGAAGAGAAGTACGCCGGGAACCAGCTCGCCGTCGTCCGCGGCGCCGCGGGCCTGCCGGACGAGACGCTCCAGAAGATAACGCGGGAGATGAACTACTCGGAGACTACCTTCATACTCTCCGAGGAGGAGCGCGACGGCGGCTACGACGTTCGGATCTTCACGCCGGGCGGGGAGATCCCCTTCGCCGGCCATCCTACCCTCGGCACGGCGTACGTGATCCGGCAGGAGATCCTCGCCTCGCCCGCGGAACGCGTCGTCCTCAACCTAAAAGCCGGTAACATCCCCGTGACCTTCGGCGACGTCCTCCGGATGCGCCAATTCCCCCCGACCTTCGGACAGCGGCTCGACCCCGACCGCATGGCCAGGGTCCTCGGCCTCGAATGCGACGACCTCGACGACCGGTACCCCGTTCAGGAGGTCTCGACGGGACTTCCGGCCATCATCGTCCCGCTGAAGGGCCTCGACGCCCTCAAGCGCTGCCGGGTTGACCTCGAACGGTACTCCGGGCTGGCCCGGCAGACGGGGGTCGACAACGTCTACGCTTTCTGTCCCGAGCCGCACGAAGAAGGCAACGACCTGGCCGCCCGCATGTTCACCCAGGGCCTGGGCATCCCCGAAGACCCCGCCACCGGCAGCGCCGCCGGGTGCCTCGCCGGCTACCTCGTCGAGCATCGCTACTTCGGGGCGGAGCCCGTCGACGCGCGGGTCGAGCAGGGGTACGAGATCCAACGCCCCTCCCTCCTCTACCTGCGGGCCGGGCGCGAAGCCGAAGAGATAAAAGTCTCCGTAGGCGGCAAGGTCCAGATGGTGGCACGGGGCGAGCTGGTTTGAGTCCGACGCCCGGACGGTCCTCGAACCCGGAAGTCCGGCGCCGAACACCGGTTCTCTTCCCCCGGACGGGCCCGTTTTGCAACAACTCGCAACAGTCTGGTAACAGTTAGTTAAAAAGGCTGTTAAACCCCTTGATCGGTTAAGCCGCCGTGATAACTTCGCATTGTGTGTTCGCGGCATATAGTGGCCGCGAGGAAACGTTGTAAACACGCCGCGCGGTGGAGTAGCCGCGCGGCGCTGCTTTTGAAGGGAGGTGTTCGGCCATGGGCCTGGGCGTGCTCACGAGGGTGAATTTCGAGGAGAAGATCTTGGCGTTACGCGGTAGGTTTGGTGAGACGCTCGGCCGGTTGCAGATGGGTGCATTGCCCATCGTGCAGACGGCGGTCGCGGCGAGCCTCGCGTGGTTTCTCGCGTCGGCGCTGCTCGGGCACGAGCGCCCCTTCTTCGCGGCGATAGCGGCGGTGATCTCGCTCGGCGTGGTGGTCGGGCAGGAGGGACGCCGCGTGCTCGAGCTCGTCTTCGGGGTCGCGTGCGGGCTGGCGGTGGCCGACGTGCTCGTCAGGCTCATCGGTACGGGTACCGTCCAGATAGGGGTGGTCATAGCGCTCGCGATGGCCGTGGCGTGGCTGCTCGGCGGTCCCCCGATGCTCGTCTCCGAGGCCGGGGTCTCCGCGCTCTTCACGGTGATGCTGGACCCAACGACCTCGGGATGGTCGCCCGACCGTTTCGTGGACGCCCTTCTGGGCGCCGGGGTCGCGCTGGCGGTTCGGGCCATCTTCCCGAGCGACCCGCGGGAGATCGTGGAACGGGCGGCGCACCCGATCTTCGAAGACCTCGTCGAGGCCTTGAGGGAGACGGCGTCCGCCCTGCGGGCCGGAAACCTGGAGATGGCCGAGCACGCCCTGCAGAAGGCGCGTGAGACGGACGCGCGGGTTGGCGCGTTCAAGGAGGCTCTCGACGCCGGCTACGACACCGCGAAGCTCTCGCCGCCCCGGCGCCGGGCGCTCGGGCAGCTCGGGTTCTACGCGACCGCCGCCGACCAGCTCGACCTCGCCGTCCGCAACGTCAGGGTGCTTGCCCGGGCGGCGGTGACCATGGTGCGGGAGGGCACAGAGGCCCCAGAGGAGCTCTCGGACACGATCCTCGACCTCGCCCGCGCCGTGGAGGCGCTCGCCACGTACATCGAGGAGCCCGAGCACCCGCTTGATACCCGCCGGTTCGCGCTCGAGGCGGCCGAGGAGGCGACAGCCGTGCTCCAGGATCGCAGCGACCTCCAGACGAGCATGATGGTCGGCCAGATCCGGTCCACCTCCTTGGACCTGCTGCGGGCCTCAGGCATGACCTCCTCCGAGTCCCTGCAGGCCCTCCACGAGGCCGCCAGCCGCGCCACGGAGCATCCCTCCCCGGCCGCCTGACGGCCCCTCGAACCCACCGATCTCACCGATCGTTGGGGGCCGCTTGAGCCGTGCCCGCGGCCGTGCTATTTTCCGGCCGTAGGCGACACGTTGGCATAGGTTCCCGGAGATAACCCCGGCCCGCCGCGCGGGCTCCACCACGAGGAGCAGACCATGCCAGAAGCCCGAGATCCCGCCCACGAACACCCCACGCGGGACACGCTCGAACCGTTCATCCGCTCGGACGAGCTGCGCGGGCGCGTGGCCGTCGTCACCGGCGTCGGGAGGAGGCGGGGCATAGGATCGGCCGTCTGCCGGGCGCTCGCCGCCCGCGGCGCCGACGTCGCGCTCTCATACTGGAAGGCCTACGACCGCGGGATGCCGTGGGACCCCGACGAGGACGAACCCCGCAGGCTCGTCGGGGAGCTAGAAGGCGCGGGCGTCCGGGCCGGTGCCTTCGAGGTGGACCTCTCCGTGGCGACGTCGCCGAAGGAGCTTCTAGACGCGGCCGAGGCGAGGCTCGGCACCGCGTCCATCCTCGTCAACGCCGCCGCCCACTCGACGCGCGACGGCTACGAGAGGCTCGACGCCGAGACCATCGACGGCCACCACGCCGTCAACGTGCGGGCGATGGCGCTCCTGTCGGTCCTGTTTGCGCGGCGGTATCCGGGCGGTGCCGGGGGCCGGATCGTCAACTTCAGTTCCGGGCAGTCACTCGGGCCCATGGAGGACGAGCTCGCCTACGGCATGACCAAGGGGGCCATCGAGGCGTTCACCCGGTCGCTCGCGGCCGGGGTCGGGCACAGGGGGATCACCGTGAACGCCGTCAACCCCGGTCCCACGGACACGGGCTGGATCTCGGAGGAGCTGGGGCGGGAGTTGCTGCCGAAGTTCCCGGCCGGCAAAATCGGGCAACCGGAGGACGCGGCGCGGCTCGTCGCTTTCCTGGCCGGCGACGAGGCCGCCTGGATCACGGGCCAGACCATCCACTCCGAGGGCGGCTTCGTCAGGAGGTAGGGGCGGCGTTCTCGCGGATCATGCGCTAACATTACCCGGGTCATGTACAGATCTAAAAAGTGGCCGAAGACCTTCGGCGGACCCCCAAAGAAGCTCCTCGACGAAGACGACGGGCGCCTCGACGCGCCGGTCTACGGGCCGCTCTTTCCGCGCCCCGTGTTCGTCGGCCTGATCGCGGTCTTCTGCGCCTCCCTGATGCTCACGGCAGACTGGTTCGGGCTCCTGCTGCTCAACCCCAGGGTGAGCGACCGCATAGGACCGCTCAACACCGTCCGCGTTATGGCCGTCCTGATGACGGGCATCGCCGTCCCCTCGGCCCTCCTGATGCTCCACTACAAGCGCCTCTACTCCTACGTCTCCGAACACAACGTGTTCTTCGCCATTACCTTCTCGCTCTCTTTTATGCTGGGCCTGCCCTGCGCCCTCGTCGGCGTGTTCGGGTAAGAGCTGTCAGCCTTCAGCAGGTCCCGGAATAGAGCAGCCAACAGACGGAACCGCTACTATCCCCCAGATGAACCCCCTATTCTCGGCAAGGACAACGCGGCTCGACAAAAAGCTGACCGCTGAAAGCTAATGGCTGAAAGTTCCATAAAATTCACGCGCGGGCTGCCCGGCCCCAACGAGGTGTTCGGGGAGGACGGGAAGCCCTTCTCCCACTACGGGCCCGTGCTTGGGGAGATGGACCGGATGGGTCCAGCGGAGTGGGGGAGTAGGGTAGGCCTAGCCCACGAGCGGCTGCTCGGCGTGCAGCGGGACCTCGGCATCCCGGACCGGGAAGACAAGACCTACCCCGTAGACTACGTGCCGCGCCTGGTGCCGGCCGTGGGGTGGGAGGTGCTGGAGCGGGGCCTTACCCAGCGGATGCTCGCCATCAACGAGTGGCTGCGGCGGCTGGAGAGGGGCAAGGACGAGGTTGTGCCGGGGGAGATACTGGAGAGCAGCGTCCTCTACGACGGGTCCATTCCGACGCGGTTCGGGGGCGTGCCGAACCGGCAGATGGGCTTCGACGTGGTGGCCGCGGGGTTGGGCGAGGCTGGCGGCTGGGAGTACCTCATCATCGAGGACAACGCCAAGATGCCCGTCGGTCTCGAGCCCATGCACCTACTGAGGGCGCGGACCGCGGAGGTGCTGCCGGAATCCTTCGCGGCGCTCGGCGTCAGGCCGCTGGACGACCTCATGGAGCGCTTCGGCGAGGTGCTCAGGGCCGCCTCGCCCAAGGAAGACCCGACCATCGCCGTCCTCTCGACCGGCTACGAGGACCAGTACTTCCTCGACCACAACGTCTTCGCCAGGGAGCACGGGGCAATACTCGCGGGGCGCCGCGAGGTCGAGTTGGATAGGGAGGGCTACCTCGTCCACAAGGAGAGCGGGCGCCGGATCGACGTCATCTACGAGCGCATCGAGGACGGCAGGATCTACGACGACCTGCCCGGCCTGATCGAGAGCCAGGCCGCCGGCAGGGTCGAGGCCGTCTTCGCCCCGAACCTCGGCATCGCCGACGACAAGGGCGTCTACCCGTTCGTGCCCGAGATGATCCGCCATTACCTGGGCGAGGAGCCCATCCTCCAGAACCTCCGCACCTACTCCCTCGCGGTCGAGGAGGACCGACGCTACGTGATGGATCACTTCGACGAGCTCGTCGTCAAGAGCCGCAGCGGCTGGGGCGGCAAGGACGTCCTCATAGCCCCCGAGGAGACGGAGGAGGCCATCATGGAGTTCCGGGCCGGGGTCGAAGAGAACCCGGTCGAGTTCGTGGCCCAGGAGACCGTGGACTTCTCCACCCACGTCCTCTGCGAGCCGCAGGACGATGGCTTCCTCCTGCGCGACTCCTACGCGGATCTCCGCGTCCACGCCCTTGCCCCCGACGAGAGTACCGTCTGGGTGGTTCCCGGCGCGATGACGAGGGTCGCCGCCCCAGGCAGCAGGCTCGTCAACGTCTCGAGCGGCGGCGTCACGAAGGATACCTGGGTCCTGCGGGAAGCCTAAGGCCCGCGTCCTTGGGGTACTCTCCCGGTATGGACTGGCTCCTCTTACCGGCAGGCGTGGCCTTGATCCTCGCGGGGGTCCTGGACGTCTTCTTCACGGTGCTCCACTACGACGGCTTCGGGTTCATAAGCATCCGCCTCTACCGCAGGCTCTTCGACGTCGCGCGCCTCGTCACCCGCCCGCTGCCGCGCAGGCACCGCGCCTTCGGCCTCTCGATGGCGGCCCCGCTAATGGTTCCGGTCACGATAACGGTCTGGATCTTCCTCGTCTCCATGGGCTACGCCCTGATCTACCTCCACGGCATGACGAACGGGGACTTCTCGCTTGGAGTAAGACGCCTGGAGCCGTCCCTGGGCGAAGCGTTCTACTTCAGCGGGACCGCGATCTCCACCCTCGGCCTCGGCGACATCACCCCGACGGGCGGCGCCTACCAGGCCCTGGCCGTCTCCGAGGCGCTTATAGGCTTCGGGATACTCACGCTCTCTATCACCTACGTCTTTGGGGTGTACAACGTGCTGCGGCAGCTTGGCGTCCTCACCGCGGGTCTCTATCACCAGGCCCAAGACACGGGCGACCCTTGGAGCATCCTCGCCCCGCACTTCCCCGGCGGCGAGCACCGGGGTCTCGAGACCCACCTCATGTACCTCCACCGGGGACTCGTGGAGATCTACGAGGGCATCCGCCAGTACCCCATCGTCTACTACTACCACAGCCGCCACGCCTACCGCTCGCTCCCCTTCGCCTTCCGCATGGTCGGGGGGATGGCGGGCGCCCTGCGCTGGGGCCTGCCGAAAGACCACCCGGGAAGCCAGACGCCCTGGCTTCCCACCCTGCTCGTCGGCCTCGACACCATCACCGACTTCCTGGAAGAGCGCTTCCTCTCCGAGACGCTCGACGAACCGCCCGAACCAGCCCCTTTCGAGACCTTCGAGGCAGCCCTCCTGCGCGGCAAGGAGCCCGCGGACTACTGGCTCGGACGGTTCTTGAAGATGAACGCCTTTATGCGAGACCTCGTGTACCTGGATGAGCCCCCCGACCCCGAAGAGGCCTACGGTCGCTACGAGAGGTGGCTAGAGTTCGCCTATCACAACCGCGCCTTCTTCGAGACCGCGGCCAGGGACCTCGGCTACGAACTCGACGAACTCGAGGGGGGGCCGGGCGAGAAGCTGTTCTAGGTTCTAAACAACCTACGTTCTGGGCAACAGGTTCTGGTGTTAACCGTTGCCCATCATCGTGCGGAACGGCGGGCAGACGCTGGGCCGAATGAGAAGCGGCGATGACGGGTAGCATGTTTGTATGGAGAAATACGGGAGAGCGAAACGGAGGCAACGTGGCAATAGAGTTATCACTGTTCAATAACTCGGTGACGACGCTGGTGACCCACCTGACCAATTTCTACCCGGAAGAGGCGGAACTGGAGACCTATGTGCTCTGCGCCCGGGTCAAGTGCCCCAATATCCCCGGAGGGAGCGGCCTGAACTGGGTCATCAGCCCTGGCGGCGACGAGCTCGCCCCCGGCGTGCTACGTGGGGTGCTGGAATCTCTGGAGACCGAAAACGGCAACGGAAAGGGGCCTTGACCCTGGCCCAACAAAGGCCCGGATGAGGGAGACGCCGGAAGACCTGCAGCGCCTGCAAGCACTGCTCGACCGCAGCATCGAAGGCGCCGGAGAGTTTCTGCGCAGCTCCTTTGGGATGCCGGAGCATTCGCTCTCCGCAGCCCAACTAGTCCACCTCCTGCGAGGCGTTCGCAACGTCGCCTTTGCCACGGTCACGCGGAGCGGAGAGCCACGCGTCGCGCCCATAGGCGCCCTCTTCGTCTGGGGACGGTTCACGTCCCTACCGTTGCGACCGCCGCCAGAACCCGTCACCTCGCGCAACGCCCGGCCACCAGCCTCACGCTCTACGAAGGCGACGACCTGGCGGTCATCGTGCACGGAAAGGCGGAGGTTCTGGACCAGGACAACCCAGACTTTCCGCTGCTCGAAGAAGCCTTGCGCGGGTCCGGCGGGGGGAGCGTGCTCCAATGGGGAGAGGGCGTTTACGTGCGTGTGGAGGCAGAGAAGCTCTACACCTTCGCCCGGCACCCGGAGCGGTTTACCGGATGATTCGTAGAACCTACTGAACCGTCAGCTATGATCCATGCCGCGCTTCAGGGCGTCCCAGGCGAGGGTGGCGCAGCGGATGCGGTTGGGGGTCTGGACGACGCTCTTGAGGGCCACGAGGTCGCCGAGATCCTCGTTCTCCTCCGTGCGCATCATCTCCAGGAAGGCCAAGATCTCCTCCTCCGCCTCCCCGCGGTCCTTGCCCGCGAGACGCTCGGCGAGCATCGAGGCGGACGCCTGGGAGATGGCGCAACCGCGCCCGGTAAAGGCAACCTCAAGTCCGTCGTCCCGGAGGTTGGCGTAGACCGTGACCTCGTCCCCGCACAGCGGGTTGTTCGAGTGCTCTTCTATCTCAGCATCCTCGATCTCGTGCCTGTGACGCGGACGCCGGAAGTGGTCGAGGATGATCTCTTTGTAGAGCTCTTGCATCATCGCGAAAAGATTGTAGCAGGAGAGCCGGATGTCCCGGATTACACAAGTCCGTGGCGGCGGTGCCATTCTTCCAAGGACTCTTCCGGGTACTCGGGGAAGTGCCTCTCGCCCTCGCCGGTAGGTATCTCGCACCACGGGGCTGCGTAGTCCAGCATGAGCCGGACGCGCTCCGGGGGCTTCGGGAGAGGCGTATCTATCGCGGAGGCGAAGGGGTGGACCAGATCCGGCCACATAGGGTTGAAGAGCCACAGGTAGCTGCCGCAACGCCGGCAGAAGTTCCGCTCCGGCGCGCCGCGCTCCTGGCTGCTCGCCGCGTAGACGGAGAGGTTCTCGCCGCCCTCGACCTCCAGCGTGCCCGCGTCGGCCCCGAGGTTGATCGCGTACCCCCCGCCGCCGGCGGTCTTGCGGCAGATCGAGCAGTAGCACGCCTGGTAAGGATAGAACGTGTCGGACTCGACCCGGAACCGGACAGATCCGCAATGGCACGACCCTTCGAGCAGCATGACGCCCCCTAACTCCGGACTCCTCGTCTACGCCACGGACTGTTTACCCGCCGCGGCCACCCGGTAAAGTGCCCGAACCAGCCCGATGGGTAGGGCCGAGGCGCCGTTCACGGTGTTCTGGGATATTCGCGCATCAGGCAGGCCCCGATAAGGGCCGCGAAAGCCGCCACGGAGAACAGGCTGCGCACGCCGTTCCAGAGGTTCCACGGTTCCTCGTAGGCGGCCCTCGCGCGCGCCAGCTCGCTTGCGGGCGCGTCGGTGGCGACGCGGGCCAGCTCCTCGTTCAGGGGCACGTTTGCCAGGACCGTCACCAGGAAGCTGCCACCGACGTAGAGCACGCAGGCCAGGACTATAAGCCGGAAGCGGCCCGAGCGCCGACGCGGAAGGTGGGCGAAGAGCGCGGCGATCGGGAGCACCGCGGCGCCGAAGAAGCTCGGAAAGAACAGAGGATTCTGTATCTTCTCGTTGATCTCGTTCATGGTCGCGACGTACGAGGCGTCCGGCTGCTCTGCGAGCCCGAGGTTGACGGAGACCGCGTAGGCGTAGAAAACGCCGGCCATGAGGCCCGTAGCGAGGACCGCGCAGGCCAGGATGAGGTCCCGTATGGACCCGCCGAGGGGTAGTCTCCGTGTCATGTCCCGTCTCCTCTGTTCGTCGCGGTTTCGGGACTCGGGCTCAGTAGGAGAGGCCAGGCGTCCTACGGAGGTAGCCATCGTCCGTCAGTTGTTCCAGCATGAACTCGGCGACGTCGGCGCGTGAGATCTTGAGCTTCAACCCTTTCTTGGATGGCGGGAAGCCGTGCCGGTACGCGCCCGTGAGCCCGCCGTCGGTGAAGAGGTCGCCGGACGGACTATCGTCCAATCCAGCGCGCCCATCCTGACGTGCGCTTCCTGCTGCTCGTGGTCCGCGAAGGCACCCCGCAGCAGGAGCCCGAACATCACGTGCTTCCAAAAGAAGCTGAGGTTGCCCGAACTCTCGCCGGCACCGAGCGTGGTCTGGCAGACGAGCCGACGCACGCCCGTACCCTCCATCGCGCGGACTATGTTCCGCGTCCCCTCAGAACGGACCCGGCCCTTCCTGCCAGCGCCGATGGAGCACAACACGGCCTCCTGGCCCCGCACCGCCCCCTCCACCGAAGCGGCATCCAGAACATCGCCCCGGAAAACCGTCAACCTCTCGTGCGCTGCGTCCGGCCCGGATGGATCCCGCACAAACGCCGTGACCTCGTGCCCCCGCGCGAGCGCCTGCTCGACGATGTGCCGCCCGACACTCCCCGTCGCCCCGAAGACCAGTACCTTCATCGTCCCCCTCTCCCAGACTTTACACGGTGTAAGTTGACACGACGTAAAGTTACCTTATACTTTACAGCGTGTCAAGTGGTGAGTCGAAAACCCGGGATCGGATCCTCGAGGCGACGTGGCGGTTGATGGAGGAGCATGTCGGCCGGGGCGTTCGTATGGGCGACGTTGCGCGGGGGGCGGGGGTTTCGAGGCAGGCTGTGTACGACCACTTCGGTTCCAGGGCTGAGTTGATGGTGGCGACCGTCCGCTACGGGGATGAGGTCCTCGGCCTAGACGAGCGCCTGCGTCGCTACCGGGCTGCGGACGGCGGGGTGGAGCGGTTGGAGGCGTTCGTCGAGTTCTGGGGCAATTACATACCGGAGATCTACGGTATAGCGAGGGCTTTGCTGGCGGAGCGCGAGGGCGACGAGGCCGTCGCGGCGGCCTGGGACGACCGGATGGGGACTGTCTACGACGCCTGCCGCGACATCATCGAGAAGCTCCGGCGCGATGGGGTGCTCGCCCCCGGGTGGACCAGAGACGAGGCCGCGGATCTTCTCTGGACGATGCTCTCGATCCGCAATTGGGAGAGCCTGACGAGGGAGCGCGGCTGGTCGGTGGACCGCTACGTAGACCGGATGCGGGACCTGACGAAGCGCGTCTTCGTGCGGCCGCCCGAGAAGCCGTAGCCTCAGGCCCCGGAGAACCCTTCCAGCGATACGGCTTCCTCGTTTCCGTCGACCACGGGGCCCGGCGTGCTCAGGTGCCGAACGACTCGCCCCAGCGCATCGTCCGGGTTGCCCTGGAACTCAACCGGGCTGCCCGAGACCGTGTACCACTCGTCCGCGCCGGCGTAGCGGACCTCGACGCGAAGGCCGCCGGCTTCGGGCTGGCAGAGGAGATCCAGCTCCCCGGTGACGGCGCCAGCCTCCTCGGTCATCACGCCTCCGGTCGTGGAGGTGAAGGTCGAGCGGGGCTGGTCTCCGGGAGAACGCGCCATTACTTGTTGCAGGTGGCTAGCATCTGCTTCAGGACCGCCTTCTCCTGGGGGTTGACCGTCAGGTCGTAATTAGATTTGACGGAGATCCAACGCTTCGCGTACGAGCACCAGATGGCCCTGTTCGGCGGTTTCCATGCCTCGGGTCCTTTGTCGCCCTTCGACTGGTTGGCGTTGTCCTCGACGGAGAGCAGGTTGTTCGGGTCGTTGGCGTAGCGCTCGCGCTCGGCCTCGTCCCATCCTGAGGCGCCGCTCCTGTAGGCGTTCGCCAGCGGGACGATGTGGTCTATGTCTATGTCCAGGGGATCCGTGTAGGTGCGTTCGGTGTAGGGGTCGAGCCAGCGGCCCGACTCTACGTCGCAGCCCTCGCCGACGACGACGTCCTCCCCGTCACGGATCAGGGCCGCGTCGCGCGTGTCGCAGGAGCTGTCCGAGACCCGCCACCCGTTCTCCTGGGCGTCAGACCAGTGCGGAAAGTCCTCGCGGTCGTACCCGGCCATGGAGCCGGGGGGCGAGACTTCCAGCTTCGATAGCGCCTTGCCGGCGTCGGCGGGAACCTTGCCGGCACCGCCGGCGTTCGCGTTATCGATCTCGTCGATTACCTCGTCGAGGATCGCGTTCAGCTCCGCATCCGAACAGGAGACGGAGAGGGCTGCCACGAGAAGGACCGCGACCAACGCCGCCAGGCGTCGCGCTACCCGGCTCACCGGCGTCGCCGCCCGCCCACCTTTACGCGCTTGGGGTTCATGGCGACGTAGACGCTGCCGTCCTCCACCTTGACCTCGTGCTTCGGGACGGGCTTTACCGCTGGGAGGCTCTTGGGCTGGCCTGTCCTCACGTCGAAGAGGGCGCCGTGGAGGGGGCACTTGATCCTGTCCCCCTCCATCCCGCCCTCGCTCAGGTAGGCGAAGGCGTGGGTGCAGACGTCCTCGAAGGCGTGGAACTCGCCGTCCACGTTGCACAGGGCCACCGGCCGGTCCTCGACCCTGTACTGCTTCACGGTGCCTGGCGCGACCTCGTCTGCGGAGGCTACCTTGTGGAACTCGGGCATCTCTAGGCGGCCCGCTCCTCGAAGCCGAGCCCTATCTTGCCCTCTATTGCCCGGTCTAGCTTCTCCTTGAGGCCCTTCAAGGGGATGCGGCTCGTGACCTCGCCGAAGAACCCGAACACGACGAGCTTCTCCGCCTCGGCGCGCGGGATGCCGCGGCTCATCAGGTAGAAGAGCTCCACGTCGTCCACCTGCCCGGTCGTCGAGCCGTGGGAGCACTTCACGTCGTCGGCCATGATCTCCAGGTTCGGCAACGAGACCGCGAACGCGTCGTCGGTCCCGAGGATGAGGTTCCTGTTGGTCTGGTAGGCGTCGGTCTTCTGGGCCCCCGGCTCGACCCGGATGAGCCCTGAGAAGACGGCGATAGACTCGTCGCGCAAGGCGCCCTTGTACAGCAGGTCCGAGTGGGCGTTGGGCGAGATGTGGTCCTGGAGGGTGTGATGGTCGAGGACCTGGTTCTGGTCGGCGAAGTACAGACCGAGCATCTCAGAATCGCTCCCGGTGGCCGTCAGGCCGGCCTCGACGTTCGTGCGACTAAGCTGCGAGCCGAGCGCCACGACGAGGCTGTTGATGGTCGAGTCCTTGCCCGCCTGGCTGCGGATCGTATTGAAGTGGAGCACGTTGCGCTCCCAGTTCTGCAACGAGACGTAGCGCAGGTTCGCCCCCTCGCCGACGTACAGCTCGACGGCCCCGTTCGAGAACGACGGGTCCTCGGCGCTCGCGCTCGCGTACTCGTCGATGTACGTTACCGAGGCGCCCTCCTCGACCACGACGAGGGTGCGCGGCATGATAGAGCCGACCACATCGAGCCACCTGTAGCTCTGGATCGGCACCTCCACGTCCACCCCGCGCGGCACGTAGAGGAAAGAGCCACCCGCGAAGCCCGCCGCGCACAGCGCCGCGAACTTGTCGTAGTCCTCGGGCACGAGCCCGAAGAGCTTCTCCCTGAGGATCTCTTCGTGCTCCCGAAGGGCCGTGTGCAGGTCCGTAAAGACCACGCCCTTGGCGCTCACCTCCTCGTCCACCCGCGAGTACGCGGTCTCTGAGTTGTGCTGCACGAGCAGGGCGGAGTTCTCCTCGCCCTCCTTTATGAGCTTCTGGACGGCCTCGGGCAGGTCGCCCTCGCTCTCGGCGTCCGGGCTCGGGGCGTAGGGGAGGAAGTCCTCGATGCGCACGTCGGAGATGTCCGTGTAGCGCCACGCCTCGTCGCGTAAAGTGGGCATCGGAAGCGCCTCGAAAGCCCGCCACGCGGAGAGGCGCCTCTCCGCCAGCCAGTCTGGCTCCTCCTTGAACGAGGAGAGCGCCCTTACCGTCTCCTCGGTGATGCCCTTGCTCTTAAGAATCTCCGGCGCTTCCTTCTGCTGCATACGACCTGCCTTTGCTCTATCTAAGAAAAAGGGCGAGACCCGAAAGGGCCCGCCCCACCACTAAACGCCCGTTCCTTTGCGGCCGGCCCGATCAACGCCCCCCGGCGATGATGCCGGGGGGCTGATCGGCTGACAAGCTGACTTGCTGACCGGCTCCTCTACCCGACCGAGCCTTCCATCTCGAGCTGGATCAGGCGGTTAAGCTCGATCGCGTACTCGAGCGGAAGCTCTTTGGCGATCGGCTCGATAAAGCCGTTGACCACCATCGCCATCGCGGCCTCTTCCGAGAGCCCGCGGCTCATCAGGTAGAAGAGCTGGTCCTCCCCGACCTTCGAGACCGTGGCCTCGTGCTCGGTGTTGACCTTCTTCTCCTCGATCTCGATGTAAGGGTACGTGTCGGTCCGCGCGTTCTCGTCCAGCAACAGCGCGTCGCACTCGACCCGACTCTTGGAGCCGACGGCACCCTCGTGCACCTTGAGGAGCCCGCGGTACGTGCTCCGCCCGGTCCCCCTGGAGATGGACTTGGAGGTGATGAGGCTCGAGGTGTTCGGCGCCGCGTGGACTACCTTGCCGCCGGCGTCCTGGTGCTGGCCGTCGCCGGCGTAGGCGACGGAGAGGATCTCACCGCGCGCGCCCTCGCCGGTGAGGTAGACCGCGGGGTACTTCATGGTCAGCTTGGAGCCGAGGTTGCCGTCGACCCACTCGACGGTCGCGTTCTCCTCGGCGACCGCCCGCTTGGTCACCAGGTTGTAGGTGTTGTGCGACCAGTTCTGGATGGTCGAGTACCTGATGCGCGCGTTCGGCTTGGCTATGAGCTCGACGACGGCCGAGTGGAGCGAGTTCGTGGTGTACGTCGGGGCCGTGCAGCCCTCGATGTAGTGAACGTAGGAGCCCTCGTCGGCGATGATGAGCGTCCGCTCGAACTGGCCCATGTTCTCCGCGTTGATGCGGAAGTAAGCCTGCAGCGGGATGTCGATGTGCACCCCGGGCGGGACGTAAACGAACGAGCCGCCCGACCAGACGGCCGAGTTGAGCGCCGAGAACTTGTTGTCGTCGGCGGGGATTATGGTCCCGAAGTACTCGCGCACGAGGTCCTCGTGCTCCCGCAGGCCCGAGTCCATATCCATAAACACCACGCCGCTCTTCTCCCACTCCTCCTTCAGGGAATGGTAGACGACCTCGGACTCGTACTGGGCACCGACGCCTGCGAGCGACTCGCGCTCGGCCTGCGGAATTCCCAGCTTCTCGAAGGTGTTCTTGATGTCGTCCGGCACGTCGTCCCAGGAACGGCCCTGGTTCTCCATCGGCCGGATGTAGTAGTAGATCTCATCGAAGTCCAGCTCGTTCAGGTTACCGCCCCACTGTGGGGTAGGCTTCTCGAAGAACGACTCTAGCGCCTTGAGCCGGAACTCCAGCATCCACTCTGGCTCGTTCTTGTGCTTGGAGATCATGGCGACGATCTCCGGGTCGATCCCCTTCCTCGGAGTCTTGAAGAAGTACTCCTCCGGATCGTGAAATCCGAACTTGTACTCGTCGAGCCCGAGCTCCTGGATGGTCTTCTCTTCAGGCATGGCTCTCTCCTCCTTGGTTAGCTGTGGGCAGCGGAGCCGAACTCCTGCCGCACCCAGTCGTAGCCCTTGTCCTCGAGCTCGTCGGCCAACTCTTTGGCTCCCGAGGTCACGATCCGCCCGTCGAGCATGACGTGGACGTGATCCGGCTCAATGTACCTCAGGATCCGCTGGTAGTGCGTGATTATTACCGCGCTGAACTCAGGTCCTCTGAGCTCGTTGACGCCCTTGGCCACGACCTGCAAGGCGTCGATGTCGAGACCGGAGTCGGTCTCGTCCATGATGGCGAGCTTGGGTTCTAGCATGAGCATCTGTAGGATCTCGTTCCGCTTCTTCTCACCGCCGGAGAACCCCTCG
>DATFPF010000022.1:0-1968 GCA_035264945.1 Rubrobacter sp. | reverse complement strand
TTCCGCAGCACCCCCGCGAAGCGCAGATCGCCCTGCGTCGAAGCCGACCCCAGGCCGGGGACCCTGACCCGTCCTCCGGTTACGGCCGCGGCGGCCATAAAATAAGACGCCCCGGAAGCGTCCGGCTCGACCTCGTAATCCCGCGCCCTGTAGAGGGCTGGGGCGACGGCAAAACGACCACCTGCCCTTTCCACGCGCACGCCGAATTGCCGCATCAGGGCCACGGTGATGCCGACGTAGGGCCATTCCTTTCTGCCTTTTGCCAGCAGGGCGACGTAACGGGCGGCGTAAGGCGCCGCCATGAGCAGGCCACTTGTAAACTGGCTACTCTTGCTCCCGGAGACGTGCGCCTCCCCGCCCGGGATACCGCCGCCCTCTATCGTCAGGGGGAACCTCCCCTCTTCCCTGAGGTACTCTACCGGAGCACCGAGCTGGCGCATCGCATCCACGAGATCCGCGATCGGGCGCTCGCGCATCCTGGGAACCCCGTCCACCGTGTAAGGTCCCCTGCCGAGGGCGAGCATGGGCGGCAGGAAACGGGCCACCGTGCCAGCGTTGCCGACAAAGAGATCCACGTCCGAGGCACCGATCTCACCACCCTGTCCTTTTACGCGGACCTCTGCCTGGGAGCTGTCCGCGCTCACCTCGAGGCCGAGCCTGACGAGGGCTTCCATAAGCCAGTAGGAGTCGTCCGCGAACAGGGGGTTCGTGATCCTGGAAGCCCCATCCGCAAGGGCGGCGATGATGAGGGCACGGTTGGTGACGCTCTTGGAACCAGGGACCCGGACTGTCGCGTCCGGGGGCCCGGTGAGCGGCGTTATCTCGAGCTCTGGGGGGAACTCCGGGCGCACGTCTTCGACGGCGAAATCCACGCCGGGCACGCCCGAGAGAACGTTCACCGCAAACCCTCCAGCTCAGAAGGTGTAAGGGCCCGGTACTCGCCCGCGGGGAGATCACCGAGCGTCACCGGGCCGACACGCGTCCTTTGCAGTGAGACCAGGCGCAACCCTACAGCCGCACAGGCTCGACGTATTATGCGGTTACGGCCCTCGTGGATGGTCAGGTCGAGGGTTGTCGTGGATCCCGTACGGCTGAGGTTGGAGAGTTCGGGGGGATACATTTTTCCATCGTCGAGTGTGGGGCCTGCTGCCAAGGCGGCGAGGGCGGTTCGGGGTACGGGGTTCTCGAGGATGAGGCGATACTGTTTGTCTATCTCCGAAGAAGGGTGGGTGATGCGGTGGGCTAGTATGCCGTCGTTTGTGCAGATGAGCAGGCCCGTCGTAGCCGCATCCAGGCGGCCGGCCGGTACGAGCCCGGGAACCTCGGGCATGAGGTCGGCGACCGTCTTGCGGCCGCGATCATCCTCTGTGGTAGTCAGGTATCCCGCCGGCTTGTTCAGGGCGAAGTAGATCCTGGTGTCGGGTAGACGCACCGGGCGGCCGTCGAGTTCGATCTCATCCCCTCGCCTTACCGTGGCACCTAGGCTAGCCGTCTGGCCGTTGATCGTCACGCGGCCGGCGAGTATGAGCCTCTCCGCCTTGCGGCGCGAGGGGGCCGCTCCGGCGCGGGCGAGGAACGCCTGCAGGCGCACTACGAAGGCTCGTTGCCGGAGTCCGCAGGTGACGCGCCCGAGGAGACCAGACGTTCGCGCACGCGGGCTAGCTCTTCTCGGGTTACCAGCGCATCGACGGGCGGGAAGTCCTCTGTAGAGGAAGCACCGGTGGCGGCCAGAAACTCGTCCGTCACCCCGAGGAGCGCGGGTGCGCCGGGGGCGTCGCGGTCGGCGCCGACTTCGGCCAGGAGGTTGCGTTCGATCAGGGTGCGCACTACCGCGTCCGAGTTTACGCCGCGGACGCGGGAGACGGCACCCCGCGTGAGCGGTCCGAGGTAGAGCGCGCACGCCAGTACCTCGTGGGCGGCTCCGGAGAGCGGCGTGGGGCGGGCCTCCTGGCGAAAGCGCTCGACAGC
>DATFPF010000021.1:0-4270 GCA_035264945.1 Rubrobacter sp. | reverse complement strand
ATCTCTTGGGGGCCCAGGATCACGGGCTCACCGGCGATCCTGGCGCGGTAGTAGATCTCGGCCATCTCCTCCAGGATCTCGGTCAGCGAGTAGGCCTTGCCTACCGTCTCCCCGACCGTGATCGTTCCGCGGTTGCGTAGCAAACAGGCGGAGTGGATGTCTCCCAGGGCCTCGCTCGCGTAGCCGGCGAGCTCCTCGGTGCCATAGGTCGCGTACGAGGCCAGGGGGACACGCCCGTCCTCGGAGAGAGCGGCGAGCAGGTAGTGGACCGGCGGTATCTCCAGCCCCAAGCAGGCCAGCGTGATCGCGTAGGGCGCGTGGGTGTGCACCACGCCACCGATCCGAGGCTTGGAGCGGTAGAGGCCCGCGTGCATCGGGACCTCGCTTGAGGGTTCGAGGGAGCCCTCGAGCACCTCGCCGCTCAAGGTGACCAGCACCACGTCCTCGGGCTCGAGGTCCTCGTAGGGCAGGCCGCTCGGGGTTATGAGCACGTCGTCCTCGGGTGAGCGGGCGCTTACGTTGCCCGAGGTGGTCGGCACCAGCCCCGAATCGCTCATCCGGCGGGAGACCCGGGTTATCTCTTCGCACAGCTCTCTGTGCCAGATCTCTGGTCCTCCTCCGTCGTACGTTGGTGATACCTGCGCCGAAGTTCAGGCGCGCGGCGGACTGGCCCGGAGCCTATCCCACAGCCCGCGAGTCGCTTCGACGGTGGTCAGGTACCGGTCGAAGCCTTCTCTGTAGAGGCCCGCCAGGTCTTCGCTCGGCTGCACCTCGTCCTCGGGGCGAGTCCACCCGGCGTGGTCGAAGTCCAAGCCGGCGGCGGTCATAGCCGCCATCGCGGCGCCGCGGGCTCCGACCTCGGGGCGCCGGGCCACCTCGAGGGGTTGCTGCAACACGTCGGCGAGCACCTGCCGCCAGGCCCGGGACTCCGCGCCGCCCCCGCAGATGGAGATCTTGCCTCGTAGGCCCGCCGCCGTGAGGCAGTGCTTCGCCGCGTAGCCGACCGACTCGGCCACGGCCCGAACCACGTCGGAGCGCGTGGTGTTCAGGGTCATGCCTGAGAGCTGCCCGCGGGCGTCCGGCTCGACGAAGGGGGCGCGCTCCCCCGAGGGGGAGAAGAACGGGAGCACGTGGACGCCGTTCGCGCCGGGCGGGCTCTTGGCGAGAAAGTCCTCTATGTCCGTGTGCGTCGAGCCGAGCAGATCCAGGGTCAGGTCCATGGACGCGGTGCCAACCATCGCGGGCATCGCCCGAAGCCACCGGTCGGGCTCGGGCATGCACAGCGTCTGGCCCCCTGGCTCGCCGCCCGTGTCCGCGCGGTCCACAATCACCTCGCAGGCGAGGGTGGTGCCGACGATGATAACCCCGTCCCCCAAACCATCCACCCCAGCCCCTATGGCCGTCGCGGGCAGGTCGAACGGGCCGCTGTGCACCGGGGTGCCCTCGGGGAGGCCGGTCAACCTGGTTCCCTCCGCGTTCAGGGGACGCATGGGACCGGGGGAAGGATCTATGGGAGCCAGCAGGTGTTCGTACGCCTCCAGGCCGAACAGCTCGAGGATCGTGGGGTCATAGCTGCGGATGGAGTGGTCCATGAACGGCTCGGAGGCGTCGGAGACGTCGGTGGCCCGCTTCCCCGTCAGGCGCTGCAGGACGACGTCCTTGCAGTAGCCTGCCGTCGAGGCCCGCTCCAGCGACTCCGGCTCCTCTCTGGCAAGGGCGGCCATGATCGCGGACGGCGCGCCAGGGAACGTGACGTTGCCGTTCCTGCGAAAGTGCTCCTCGAAGACTCCCGAGGCCCTCCACTCCTCGACTATGGAATTAGCCCGCGCATCGAGCCAGGTCGCGGCGCGCCGGACCTGCCGGCCACGCTCGTCCAGGAGCCACAGCCCGTCTCCTTGCCCGGTCAGCCCCACGGCCTCGACGGGCCCGTCCGTCTGCTGCGCAACGGCCCGCACCACTTCACCGAGGGCCTCCAGCGTCTCGTCTATGTCCTGCTCGGAGCACTCTGGACGTGGGTTGTACAGCTTTACTCGGCGTCCCTCGATGGCCAGCACATCCCCGCTCTTCGAGAACGCGGCGGCCTTCACCACCGAGGTCCCGAGGTCTATACCGAGGATCATCCGCTCATCATCTCCTCCCTGTGGCCGGCGTTCTCCCCTGGAGCACCCGGCGCCGGTACTCCTCGTCTGAGCGCGTGTCGAGGCGGTCTGCCTGCTCCTCGGTCAAGTATACGGGCTCTCCGGCGGCGAGAACGCCGGCCATGATGCGGGCGTGCTTGGCGGCCATCGTCGTCACCTGGTCTACGCCACCCGCCGACACGCCCAGGGCCACGAGGCCGTGGTTTTGCAGGTATACGGTCTTGGGAGCGGCGCCCACGCGCCGCTTGTGCTCGCGCAGGCCGGTGCGCAGGGCGTGGGCCAAGGGAAGCCCCACGTCAGCGTAAGGCACGTGCAGGGGGAAGCGACCCAGAACCACGATCTGGTCTGGGAAGATCGCGCCCCGCGAGAGCGTCAGCGCGCGGTCGGAACAAAGCACGGAGTTGACGGACGTCGGATGCGTGTGCCCCACGAACGTCGCCTCTCCCTCCGTGAGACACAGCGCATGCATGACGGCCTCGATGGAGGGCCGCAGGTCTCCGGCGTCCCCGCTCCGGGCCGCGAGGAGCGCGGCGCCTAGATCTTCGTCGGTCGGGTCTTCGAGATCCAGGATGGCAAGGGTCTGTCCCAGATCCATCTTCACGAAGCTCGCTTCGTCAGCGTCGGCGAGCGAGGTACCGCTGGCCTTGACCAAAAACGTTCTGTCGTCCAGGCGGGCCGAGGTGTTCCCCTCCCCGAGCACCGCGAGATCCCTCTCGGGAAGCCCGAGCGAACGCGACAACCCGACCAGCTCGGTCAGCCGCGAGTCGTCCATAACCCTCCGTTCCGTCCGCGGTACCGCATCTAATGCGCTCCTTGCCTCGGTGGTCTTCTGCGTTTCGGCCCATGCAGGGCCCGTGTGATCGGGGGCAGCGTTCCTTGCAGGTCCCTGTAGAGTTCCAGGCGTTCGGCATACTTGCCCGTCATCTCGGGATCCGGCTCGAACGTGCTGCCCTCTTCGGCCACGAACGCCCTCACCGACGCCTCGTCCGGCCAGAGCCCGGTCGCCATCCCCGCGAGCATGGCGGCCCCCGCCGCCGCGCCGTGACCCAGGCGGGGCACCGTGACGGGGACGCCGAGCACGTCGGCTTTGATCTGGGTCCAGCTCTCACTCTTGGAGCCGCCGCCCACCGAGCGCACCGGCGAGAGGTCCCCGAGGACCTCCTGCAGGCGCCCGATGTTGTCCCCGAGGCCCAGGGCGGTCCCTTCGTAGATCGCGAGCGCGAGGTCGGCGGCGTCCACGTCGAGGTCGAGGCCAACCACGGCGCCGCGGGCCGCGGCGTCCCAGGTCGGGGTCCGCTCCCCAGCGAGTGCGGGCACCATCAAGAGTCTTCCCGGGCGTTCGAGGATCCTCTCCGAGACGTTCCGGTCGAACGCCGCCGGGTTCTCGAAGCCGGTCAGCCTCATGCCCCAGTCGGTAACGGCCCCGGCGGTGACCATCGCGGCGAGGATAAGGTCGCCCTCCCCGACGCCGTGGCGAGTGTGGATCATGCCTGGAACCCGCGTCCTCCTCTCGGCGGCCGTGATGACCACCGTCGAGAAGCCGGTCATCTCGACGAGCCCGTCTCCGGCCCCGAAGATGCCGGCCTCAAGGGCGGCGCCCACCGCGTCTATCCCGCCGTGGACGACCGGAGTCCCCTCAGGCAACCCCGTGACCCCCGCCGCCGCGCGAGAGACCCCGCCGGCGACCTCCATCGCGGGCCGCGCCTCTGGCAGCAGATCCAGCGGGACGAGGTCGGGGAGCGCAGGATCGAAGTCCCCGTCCCAGCCCTGAAAGAGCCCGGCGGTCGTCTCGTCGAAGGAGAACTCCCCGGTCAGCCGCCCCACGATGAACCCGTTGGCACACAGCACGGCGCTGGCACCTCCTATCTCCTCCGGGCGGTTGCGCACCAGCCAGAGGAGCTTGGCCGTCCCGAAGTACGGGTCGGGGGGGTTGCGCGTGGGCCTGGTGGCTTCGGCGAGTTCCCTAGCCTCGTCGCCGGCGCGACGGTCGATCCAGGTCAGCGCGGCGCCGAGCGGCTCTACGTTCGCGTCAACACAGACGAGGGTCGGCGCCTGGCAAGTCACGGCGACGCCGGTTACGGGTTCACCCCCGACCACCTCGGGCAGCGCTTCGGTCGCCGCCTCCCACCACG
>DATFPF010000020.1:0-10799 GCA_035264945.1 Rubrobacter sp. | reverse complement strand
ACGACGGCGTGGCCCTTGCCGCGGGCTATGAGGTAGCGGTTGACCGGGAAGGCGGCCACGAAGGCGACCGCGAGCGCGAAGGCGAGGCTGCCCCAGAAGAGCAGGCTCGTGAGTCCAGCCCCCATCGCGCCGGGTACGACGAGCATTATTAGGTTGTCCACGATCTCCATGACGGTGATGGAGAGCGTGTCGGAGGCGAAGGCCAGCGGCAGGACCGCCGCGAGCGCCATCCCCGACCTCAACAGGGGCAGCATCGTCAGCGAGTAGCCGAACAAGAAGGCGAGCGCCACGGCGAGGATGATGATGGCGACGTTGCCCCACCCTAGAGCGGTCCCGATAACCATGCCGAGTACCTCCCCGATGGCGCACCCGGTTAGGCAGTGCGCCGTCGCGCTGAAGGCCACCCTGTTCAGCGAAGCGTTGTCTCCGTGCATCTTCGGTCTCCTCTCTACCCTTCCGGGTACCAGTTCTCGCGCCAGGTCTGCATCTGCGAGATCTCGCGCTCCTGCGCCTCCACGATCTCCCCGGCGAGCTTCTCTATTTGCGGGTTGTCGCTCTCTCCTAGCGCCACGCCCGCCATCTGGATCGCCGACCTGTGATGCGGGATCATGGCCTCTATAAAAGCCCTGTCGAACGGCTCCTCGTCGGCCAGGGACCGTGGGTCCGCCGGCATCCCGCCGCCCAGCAACAACGCTGTCGCGAAGAGGAGCAGCAGCAAGGTCGCGAAGTAGGTCCCTTGCACGTGCAAACCATCGGTGGTCTGATCCTGCCCGGGCTGGTGAACGCC
Organism: Rubrobacter sp.; assembly: GCA_035264945.1. Taxonomy (GTDB): domain Bacteria; phylum Actinomycetota; class Rubrobacteria; order Rubrobacterales; family Rubrobacteraceae; genus Rubrobacter_D. The sequence continues at coordinate 10,012 of DATFPF010000020.1, read as the reverse complement.
CGCCGCGTGCGCCGCGTGCGCCGCCCGGACGTCTATCGCAGGCAACTGGTGCGTGTAGCCGAATACCCCGTGGCAGAAGAGCAACGCCACAGCGACCAGAGTGACGAAGAGCCTGCCCGGCCCCAACGCCGAGAGGACCTCGCCCACCCGGAGAGACGGCAGCCACGGACGGCCCGGGCGGGACGAACCCACCCCCCGCGCACCCCCCGCAAACCGCCGATCTCTCGTCCCAGACACAGTACGACCCCAAACCCGAGATTTTCGATTCCTACCTCTTTCTAACATACCCCCCTCCCCTATACAAGCGGGGTTTTTTCGGGTGGGCGGTTGATCATTTTCGGGGTTGGGCCGCGTGCGGGGAGGTCTTACACTGACGCCGTGCCTGCCGGTTTTTCAGGCGGCGTGGGGAGAGGAGTCAGCGTTGCGTTACGGGTTTGTGATCCCGACCGGGGGACCGCGCGAGGTGGCGGAGCTCGCGCGCGAGCTCGAAGTCGCCGGGTGGGACGGGGCTTTCTACTGGGACGGCATCGCCATCGGGGAGATGGACACCTACGACCCTTGGGTGGTGATGGCGGCGATGGCCATGCGCACAGAGAGGGTCCGCATCGGGGCGATGCTCACGCCGCCGGCCCGTCGGAGGCCGTGGAAACTCGCTAGAGAGACCATGACCCTGGACCACCTCTCCGGCGGCAGGTTGGTCCTGCCTGTGGGCCTCGGGGCGACGGACGACGGCGGCTTCTCGAAGGTCGGGGAGCCCACGGACCGCAAGACGCGGGCGCGCAGGCTGGACGAGAGCCTCGAGATACTGACGGGGTTGTGGGGCGGCGAGCCTTTCTCCTACGAGGGGGAGCACTACCGAATCGAGGAGATGGTCTTCAGGCCGCCGACGGTCCAGAGGCCGCGGGTCCCGATCTGGGTGGTGGGCGCGTGGCCGAGCGAGAGGTCCATGGGCCGCGCGCTGCGCTACGACGGCGTGCTGGCGGCCACGGCGGGCGGGAGCGCCGGCTCGCCCGGCGTGACGCCCGAGACGATCCGGGAGATAAAAAGGTACGCAGATCAGAACGGGAGGGGGGACGACCTCGACATCGTGTGGGAGGGCCAGACGCCCGGCGATGACCCCGAGGCGGCCGCCTCCATCGCGCGCCCCTACGCCGAGGCAGGGGCCACGTGGTGGATCGAGTCGCCCTGGACCCCTCCCAACGCCCCCACAGACCTCCGCCGCCGCATAAGGCAGGGCCCACCGCGCATCGACTAGGGTCTGCGCGAACCGTACGACGCTGATCATCGTGCCCTGACGCTTGTCGGGAAAGGTGGTTTGCGGTCCGCGGAGTGAGAGATAGGGGCATTTGAGCTGATTCGTCGCGGCGTCAAAGAAGTACGCCGTGTCAGAGGGACGTAGATCGCCGGCTGTCGGTTCCCCGTCTCGCTCATGCCCCTGATCGGGGCCACAATCCTGCTAATGTTCGCAGCTCAGGACAGTACGCCGGGCAGCAACCGGTACGGCCCCAGTCCAAAGCCCGCCACGGCACAACACCCCAAACCGGCCAACGATCAAAGAAGCTGACCGCTGCGAGCGAGGGCCTGCGAAGCAGGCCCGAAGCGGGCTGAGAGGCGCGAAGCGCCGTGCTGAAAGCTATTTTCGGACGTCTTTGAGGATATCGAAGATCTCCTCGATGAGCGCCTCGCGTTTGTCTGGGGGGAGGTCGCGGGGGTGGATGGTCTGTTTGTCGGACTGGAGGTTGCGCAGGCTGGCCTCTTCCGAGAGGTACTGGTCGATCAGACGCACTATGGCGTCCACTTTCTCGCGGGGCAGTCCGTCGCCGCCGCGGGTAAGTCTGCTCCACATGGTGGTCCCTTCCGTGACGGGTAGCCTTTGCTGCGCCGGATTATACAGTCGGGACCGGATCTGGGATCAGGTCGGGCGCGATAGGGAGTGACGGGGGAAGGACCGGTCCTCCGAGGGGACGAAGCCCGCGTTCTTCTTCCATGAGTGGGCGACGATGCGCAGGTTGTTCTCGTCGGTGTGGACGAGGTTGAAGGACGAAGCCCGGCCCGGCTTGATGCGGTTGGAGATGGTGCCCGCGGTCGAGATCACGAGTCCATGGGCGCCCTTCTCGATCGTATGGACGGCGTCCTGGTGGTCGTGGCCGCAGAGGACGAGCTCCGTGCCGAGATCGGCGAAGGCGTGGAGGGCCTGCTCCGTGTTCGCCAGGCCGTGGCGGCCGGAGAGCTCGCCGCGGATGGGGTTGTGGTGGATCATGACGATCCGGGCCGCCGCCGAGTCCGCCGCCTCGAAGGCAGCCTTTACCCGCTCGATGTCCGCGTGCTTGACGTGCCCGATCACGCCGAGGTCCCTGAACCTTCTGGTTAGCGACCCGCGCGAGATGCCGTGCGCCGTGTTCAGGCCCGCGATGACCGCCCCCGGCACCTCGAGAGAGGGGCTCAAGTCCTCGGAGATGTACCTGCGGTACCGCGAGTACTTGAAGTTGTGGGCCTGCTCCCGAAGCCCCGCGACCCCCAGGTTTCTCGCGACGGCCCCGAGCCAGCGGATGTCGTGGTTGCCGGGGATGACGACGCAGGGCGCTATCTTGCCTAGAGTGTCCAGGTACGCCCTGGCCTTGGCGAACTCCCCGTTCGTGCAGCGCTGCGTGAGGTCTCCGGAGACGGCGATGGCGTCGGGCCCGACCCCGGCCAGAAAGTCTCTCAGGGCGTCGAGCCGCTCGGAGACGGCGGGCCGTCCGAAGTGCAGGTCCGAGACGTGCGCCAGGGTAGTCACGAGACGGGATTCTACCTGAACGCGCCTGAGGGGAAAACCCGCGTCATCCCGCGGTCGTTGGAGTCCGGGCGCTCTCCAGAAACTCAGCAAGCGCCTCGTTAAATCCGTCCGGGTCTTCGAGGTTTGAGAGGTGGCCGACGCCCGGCAGGGTGACGTGGCGGGCGTCCGGTATCTTGCCGGCCATCTCGCCCATTACCCCAGGCGTAGAGATGGTGTCGTCCGCGCCGCCCACGACGAGGGTCGGAACGTTTACTTGCCCGAGGGTCTCGGTCGAGTCAGGGCGCTCGCGCATGGCGGCCAGGGCCGCGACGGCGCCGTCCGGCGTGTTCTCCAGGATGATCTCCTTCACCTTCTCGACGAGGTCCCTGTTCTCGGCGCGGGTCTTGTCGGAGAGGAGCCGCCCCATCTGGAGCTCGACGAGGACCCCGATGCCCTCCTGCGCCACCCGAAGGGCCATCTCCTTGCGGGCCTCGCGCGCCTCCTCGGTGTCCGCGTCGGGTCGCGTGTTCGCCAGGACCAGGCCCGATACCCTCTCCGGGAAAGACCTCATGCACTCGAAGGCCACGTAACCGCCCATCGAGACGCCCCCGAGCACGACCCGCGGAATCTCCAGCCTGTCCAGCAGCCCCCGTACGCAGCCCGCGTAGTATCCGACGTCCGGCTGGGCCGGCGTGCGCGGGGACCGCCCGAAGCCGGGGAGATCCGGCGCGATGACGCGGCGTTCCCTCGAGACGGCCTCCATCTGCGGCTCGAACATCCTGCCGTTGAGCGGAAAGGCGTGGAGCAGGAGCAGGGGGTCGGCATCCCCCGATCCAAGCTCCCTGCTCCACATCGCCACGCCGGTGTCTCTGCCCTCCGTCACGTCGTCTCCTTAGATTCTAGGCTTCAGGTTTTGGGTTTCAGGCGCCGGCCCTCTGGTTTGATGACGGTCATCGACACGAGAACCGTCGTCGATGGTACAGCTTTCGTCAAAGGGTTTTGGTGTCTACGTTCCCCGATGCCTCGTTCCCGACACTTTTGTCGCGACCTTGGTGGTCTGGCCGGTCGGCACGATAAGGAACCTGGCGAAAGGTCCGCGTCGTCCCTAGGATGGTCGGCATGGGCGTTCGAGAGGACCGTGCGGTGCTGTTGAGGAAGATGTCCGCGGGGGAGTTGCCCGCGGCCGCCTCCGTCGGCGCCGAGGTCGGGTGGCCGGGGCTGGAGCGGCAGTTCGGGTTTCTCCTCGGGCACCCCTTCTGCGAGGCGGTGGCGGCGGAGGTCGGCGGGGAGGTCGCTGGCGTCGGCTTCGGCACCCACAACGGGGAGGTCGGCTGGATCGCCCTCGTCTGCGTGAGGCCCGGCTACCAGGGACGCGGGATAGGGACCGGGATCACCGAGCGCGTCGCGGATCTTCTGGAGCGCCGCGGGTGCCGGACGCTGGTGTTGACGGCGACGGGGATGGGCCTTCCCGTCTACGAGAGGCTCGGGTTTTCAACCGAGACGCGCTACCACGGCTTCACGGGGCCGGGCCTTGGCCCGGAACCCCTGCACCCTCACCTGCGGAGAATGACGCCCGAACACCTACCCGCCGTCTGCGACCTCGACCGCAGGATGACCGGCGAGGACCGCTCACACCTGCTCCGCGCCCTCGCGGGCCCGGGCTGGCTGATGGCCGGCGAGGGCGGGGAGGCGCGCGGGTACCATCTGCCCGTGCCGTGGGGCGGCGGGCCGACAATAGCCGCCGATTGGGAGGCAGCCCGGGCGCTCGCGCACCTCACACGGACCCTCTCCGGTCCTGACGAAACGCTTGGGTTCTGGCTGGCGGCGGAGAACGATCCGGGCATGGAGTTCATGGAGGAGATCGGCTTCGAGGAGGCCCGGTCTCTGCCCCGGATGGTCCGCGGCAGGCCGCCGCGCTGGAGGCCCGAGGCACTGTGGGGGATCTTTAGTCTTGGGAAAGGATGACGGGCATGTGGGAGAACTTGACGAAGGTTCTCGAGGGCGAGGTGGTGCGGTTGGAGCCGCTGGCGTGGCGTCACGAAGCGGGGCTCTTCCGGGCGGCGGAGAGGGAGGAGATATGGCGCTGGATGCAGTACGGGGCCGTACGGGGCCGCGAGGAGTTTCGACGCTGGATCGGGGCCGCCATAAGCCGCTCGGAGGCGGGGACGGAGGGCGCGTTCGCCACCCTCGACGCACGGACGGGGGAAGCCATCGGCAGCACCCGTTACCTGGCCCTGCGTCCAGAGCATCGGGGGGTTGAGATCGGGTGGACCTGGCTCGCGCCCTCGCGCTGGAGGACGGGCGCGAACGTCGAGGCGAAGCTCATGATGCTCGGGCACGCCTTCGAGACGCTCGGCTGCATGAGGGTCGAGTTCAAGACCGACAGGCGCAACGAGCGCTCCCGCAACGCCATCGCCGCGCTCCCGGCGAGGTTCGAGGGCATCTTCCGAAAGCACATGATCCTGCCCAACGCGGACGTCCGGGACTCCGCCTACTACAGCATCGTCGACGACGAGTGGCCCGGGGTGCGGGAAAACCTGGAGCGGAGGCTGGCCGGGGCGCGGGAGGCGGCGCGATGACCGGTGAGTCCAGCGAGGCGGGCGGGCGCCGGGCGACGGTCGCGGGTGCGATGGAGCGGCTGCCGGGCCCGGGCGGCGAGCGGTTCGCCAGGGTGCTCGGCCACGGCACGATGGAGGTCGAGGTCTACGCCCCGCGCGGCCACGATCCGCAAGGGCCGCACACCAGGGACGAGCTGTACTTCGTGGTGAGCGGGAGCGGCGAGTTCGTAAACGGCCAGGGCCGACACCTGTTCGGGCCCGGCGACGCGCTCTTCGTGCCGGCCGGCGTCGAGCACCGCTTCGAGGACTTCAAGGACGACCTCGTCGTTTGGGTTGTCTTCTACGGTCCCGAGGGCGGGGAGAGGGAGGAGGCATGAGCCTGGAGATGAGGGATCGCTGCGAACGGTGCGGGGGCGGCCTCGCCGCGGACGGGTCGGCGTTTATCTGCAGCCACGAGTGCACTTTCTGCCACGGGTGCGCCGCGGAGATGAACCGGGTCTGTCCCAACTGCGGCGGCGAGCTGGTGGCGAGGCCCGGGAGGGAGACGCCGTGATCCTGCACGACTACCTGCCCTCCGGGAACGGCTACAAGGCAAGGCTCTTGCTGGCGCAGCTCGGCATCCCTTTCCGGCGGATCGAGTACGACATCACCCGGGGCGAGACGCGCACCCCGGAGTTCCTGGGTGGGATCAATCCTAACGGCCGCGTTCCCGTGCTCGAATTGGACGACGGCGAGTCCCTGGCGGAGTCCGACGCGATCCTGTTCTACCTGGCCGATGGCACGCCGTTACTCCCCAGCGGGCGACTGGACCGCGCCAGGGTGTTGCAGTGGATGTTCTTCGAGCAGTACAGCCACGAGCCGAACATCGCCGTGGCCCGCGCCTGGGTCCACGTCTTCGGCCTGGAGATGACCGGGGAGCGCCTGCTCGCCCTACAGACCAAGCGCAAGCTCGGCCACGACGCGCTCGGCGTCATGGAGGGGCATCTCGCCGACAACGGCTTCTTCGTCGGCGGCCGATACACCGTGGCGGACATCGCCCTCTACGCCTACACCCACGTCGCCCACGAGGGCGGGTTCGACCTCGCCGGTTATCCCGCCGTGCTCGCCTGGATCGACCGCGTCGCGGCCCAGCCCGGGCACATACCCATCGCGCAGGGCTGAAGCGACGGATCCTGCCCAGCCCGGCGCCTCAGCCCGCGCCGTGCGACGCAACCAGCGCGCCGCCGACCGTTTTGCTGTCGAGATCCCTGACCAAGGCCCCCTCTGTCGGCATCGAACCCGGACGGTTTCAGGACCGACGATGGGCGCTGCGCGGGGGCCGACGTTCCGGGCCGGTTGTGGAGTGGTTTTGCGGGTAGACTGCCGTTCGTGCGCCTGATCTACACCCTCCTGCTCGTCGCCGTCACTGCCGTATGGGGCTGGACGTTCGTCGTCGTCCAGGACGCCATCGCCCTCTACGGCGTGCTGCCTTTCCTGGCCGTCCGCTTCGCGCTCGCCGGGGCGGCGCTCGCCCCGGTCTACGCCCGCAGGCTCACGCGGCGCTCGCTGCTCGTCGGGGGGGGGATAGGCATGGTGCTCGCGGCCGGCTACCTTTTCCAGACGACGGGGTTGCTCTTCACCACGCCGACGAACTCGGGCCTCATCACGGGCCTCTTCGTAGTCTTCGCGCCCCTGGCCGACAGGCTCCTGTTCGGCGTCAACACCTCGCGGCAGGTCGTCCTGGCCGTCGTCCTGAGCCTTACGGGCATGGTCCTGCTGGCCGGAGGGGGGCCGGAGGGGGCAAACTGGGGGGATCTGCTCACGCTCTTCTGCGCGGCGGCGCTGGGGCTGCACATAGCGCTACTCTCCAGGTACGCGGCCTCCCACGACGCAGGCGGGCTGACCCTGGCCCAGATCATTGCGATGGCACTCCTCTTCGCCGTCGCCTGGCCCCTCTTCGCCCCCGTGTCTTCTCCGCCGCCCGAGGTGTGGGTGGCGCTGCTCGTCACGGGGCTCCTCGCCTCTGCGGGGGCCTTCCTGGTCCAGACGACCGTGCAGCAGAAGATACCGGCGGCGCGGACCGCCATCATCCTGACGATGGAGCCCGTCTTCGCCGCGCTCTTCGGCTACTGGCTCGCGGGGGACAGGCTCGTGGCGATCCAGGTCTTCGGCGCCGCCCTGATCCTCTCCGCGCTCGTCATCGGGGAGGTCCTGCCCGTGCTGAGGCGGGGCAAGTAGCGGGACGCCTGCCGGTGGCAAGCGTCCCGCGGGCGACCGCAGTCAAGACCCTCCCGATCGCGACGGTTCCGACTCCGTGGGCGCCGTTGCGCGGTCGATGTAACCCGCCTTTAAAGAAGAACTTACCGCCTTGAAACCTATCTCGGAAGGGGCGTTGCTATGCTTGGCGTGGCGTGGAAGAGAGTCGCAGGAGGGGTACCACCGTGGCGATCAGGGGCAACTGGGAACAGCGGCGCGTTGAGGCGGTCTCGCGCATGGGTGAGATCGACCGGCGCAAGTTCATGGCCCTGACGGGGTCGAGCGCGGCGGCATTGATCTTCGGGTACGCGCCTTTCACCGAGAAGGTCTGGGCCCAGCCCTCGTTCTCCGGCTACCCGTTCAAGCTCGGCGTGGCCTCGGGTGACCCCGAACCCGACGGCGTGGTCCTGTGGACCCGCCTCGCCCCCGAGCCACTCGCGGACAACGGCTTCGGCGGGATGCCGAGGGACCGGGCCGTCGAGGTGCGGTGGGAGGTCGCGAAGGACGAGGGCTTCCGCAGGATGGTTCGCGAGGGGACGACGATGGCGCGTCCCAGGCTTGGCCACTCCGTGCACGTCGAGGTATCCGGACTGCTGCCGAACCGCGAGTACTTCTACAGGTTCAGGGCGGGAAACGCTACAAGCCCCGTCGGCAGGACCAAGACGGCCCCGGCCCCAGGGACGAGCCTCGCCGAGATGAGCTTCGCGTTCGTCTCGTGCCAGCAGTACGAGCATGGTTACTATACGGCCTACAGAAGGATGGCCGAGGAAGACCTTGACCTCGTGGTGCATCTCGGGGACTACATCTACGAGTACGGGCCCAACGAGTACCGGGCGCCCGGCGGCAACGTGCGCGTGCACGAGGGAGGCGAGACCACGACGCTAGCCGCGTACCGCAGGCGGCACGCCCAGTACCGCTCAGACAGGGACCTGCGGGCCGCCCACGCCGCCTTCCCCTTCATCGTCACCTGGGACGACCACGAGGTCGAGAACAACTACGCCGACGAGATCCCGGAGACCGGCCAGTCGCCGGAGGCGTTCTTGGAGCGGCGGGCAAACGCCTACCAGGCCTACTACGAGAACATGCCCCTCAGGCGTAGCTCCGTGCCCCAGGGGCCAGACATGCTCCTCTACCGCAGGCTGGCCTACGGCGACCTCGCCGAGTTCAACGTCCTCGACACCCGCCAGTACCGCGACGACCAGGCCGCGGGCGACGGTAACGATCCGCCCAACCCCGAGCAGCAGGACCCCAGCCGCACCCTCACCGGTGACGAGCAGGAGCGGTGGCTCCTGGACGGCCTCGCCTCCTCCGGGGCGACCTGGAACGTGCTGGCCCAGCAGGTCTTCTTCGCGCAGCGGGACTTCCAGGTCGGGGCCGGTCAGCTGTTCAGCATGGACGCCTGGGACGGCTACATCGGCTCCCGCGAGCGCATCTCGAACTTCATCCTGGAGCGCGACGTGCCGAACCCGGTAGTCCTGTCGGGCGACGTCCACAACAACTGGGCTTGCGACCTGAAGGCCGACTACGACGACCAGACCTCCGAGACGTTCGGCGTCGAGTTCGTCGGGACCTCCGTAACCTCCGGCGGCGACGGCGCGGACACGAGCACCGGCCAGCAGGCCACCGTCGCGGAGAACCCGCACATAAAATTCTTCAACGGCCAGCGCGGCTACGTCCGCTGCACCCTGACGCCGGAGACGTGGCGCGCCGACTACAGGGTGGTGCCCTACGTCAGCCAGCCCGGGGCACCTGTCTACACGCGGGCCTCCTTCGTTACCCAGGCCGGCAACCCAGGCCTCGTGCCCGTGGAAGAGAACCCGGTCCAGGGCGCCAGGAGCTCTTCGACGGCAATAGAGTCCGATGCCGAGAGGGCCGAGGCCCAGCGGGAGGCCGACCTCAAGCAGCGCTGATCCCGCGCCCAGCTCCCCGCACCCTTCCTGGACTGCCCATGAGCGATCCAGGAAGGGTGCGGGCGTTACCGACCGTGCCCCGTCGGGCCCCTCCGAAAGAACAGACCCACCTATGACGGGGCTGGTTCTCCGGGCCTTGCTCACGGACCCGGCCGTCGCTGCGCTCCCGACGCCGCAGTCCGCACCGCCGGGGGACGCGCCCGTCTAGGAGTCGCTTCAGGAGCCGATGCCCGCTACCGATTACTTCAGGCCCTCACGGCGCAGGGAGGAACTCTTACTGTATCTCCAGGTCCGGCGACACGGGTGATCGGCGCCTGCTACCTATCTGCCGCCCAATCGGCGGCGGGGAGATAGGCGACCCGCCGACAAGTATCCCGCCTGGACCGGCCGCTACGCCGTCCCCGAAATGCTTCGTTCCCGGGTCCGGGGCAGATCCCCCGGAGGGGGTAAACTGCGGCAAGACACCGCGATACCGAGAAGGTCCCTTTGGCCCGCACCGTCGAGGTTCCCGAGTACGAGGTCCACGGAGGCGTCAGGCTAGACCCGGCGCGGAC
>DATFPF010000019.1:0-7542 GCA_035264945.1 Rubrobacter sp. | reverse complement strand
CGGATGGAGGTTAGGGATGGGCGGCACGGTTGAGGAGGTCTTCGTCACCGGCGAGGGCAGCGCGGCGATGGAGAGCGTGGCCGAGGTCGAGACGGTGGAGGGGTGCGGCATCAGGGGCGACCGCTACTGCGAGGGGACGGGGTTCTGGGTTCAGTACGGGGACGTCTGCCAGGTTACCCTGATCGAGGGCGAGCACCTCGACGAGATCGAAGCCCAGGGCCTCGGCATAAGGTCGGGCGAGCACCGCCGCAACATAGTCACCCGCGGCGTTGACCTCCTGGGCCTGCGCGGCAAGAGGTTCAGGGTCGGGGAAGTCGTCCTCGAATACGACCGCTCCCGTCCCCCCTGCAGGCACGTCCAGGACCTGAGCGAGCGCGGCATGACCAGGGCCCTCAGGAACCGCGGCGGCATCTGCGCCAGGGTGATACAGGCGGGCCCCATCCGCCCCGGGGATACCATAGAAGTGGCGTGAGGCCGGGAAGGGGCTACCCGAGCGGTCAGCCTTCAGCTATCAGCCGGGACAGCCTGGCGAGAACCGGGCGCAGGATAGGAGACGTGCGGGCGGTCGAGTCCTACGGCGGGCCGTTCCGATAGGGCGAAAAGCTGATAGCTGATAGCTAAAAACACCGCGGCGATGGGTTCGGGGGCGTGCAGCCGCTGCCTGGCACGGGTGACTCCTGGTAGAACCACGAGTCGAAGAGGATGCGCCGCATAAGGTCGTCCTGGTCTATCGGGAGGGTGGTCGCCAGGGGTAGGTAGTAGAGGGTCGTGGCGAGGGCGAGGGCGGCGAAGACGGCGACCAGCCAAGGCCCGAAGCGGGGGCCGCGCCAGATCCTGACCAGCCAGTAGGCGAGCGCGAGCAGGGCGAAGGCGTAGATCGGCAGGTAGTTGTAGATGTAAGGGATGCGGGTGCCCGGGACCCAGGGCAGTAGCATTACCACGTAGCCGAGCACTATCGGGACCAGGGGGTCGTCGGCCGAGAAGGTTCTCGTGATCGCCCGCCGGGCAAGCGCGACGGGGCCGGCGAGGACGGCCAGGGTGCTCGACCACCACACAAGCGGGTTGCCTATTGCCAGGACGACCCTGAGCCGGGCGTCCTCGTCCACCAGGTACGCGTAGCGGATGGGGCGCAGCATAACGGGCCAGCTCCACCACGGCGAGCCCCAGAGGTGGGGCACGGCGGCGTCGATCTTGTCGGCTGCCTGGAGGTTCCATCTCCAGACCTCCACCCAGGCCTGGATGGGGTTGGACGTGACGATGATGAGCCGCTCCACGTACACGATCGCTATGTAGATGACCACCGAGACCCACACGCTCGCCACGAAGGGCTTGAGTAGCCCCTTCCGCCAGAGCACGTACCCTGCGGGGATGGCGACCGGGAAGGCCGCCCACTTCACGCTTATCGCGAGCCCGAGCAGCACCGCCGTTAGCAGGGTGTGCCCCGGCTCCCTGGCCCACAGCGCGGCCAGGAAGGTCGCCATCACGAAGAAGACGAGAAAGATGTCCATAACACCAGTCCTTGAGTGGACGATGAGTATGGTCTCCCCAGCGAACAGGAGCACGAGGAGCGGCACGGCCACCCGCTCCCTGAACAGGTACCACCCGGATGCGCCCGCCAGCGCTATCAGGACGCAGCCGAAGATCGCCGGCATCAGGCGCCAGGCAAACGGCGTGTTGCCGAAGAGGGCGATGCTCCCGGCGATGATGAACTTGCCCAACGGGGGATGCAGGTCGAAGAACTCTACGCCCCGCAGGTACTTGTCCGCCATGACGGGAAAGTAGATCTCGTCCCACATCTTCTGCGGCGGGAAGCCGAGGTTCCACACCCTCCCCCACACCCCCACCGCGAGCGAGACGGCGGCCATCACCAGGACGGCCCCGAAGGCGAGCGGGTTCTCGTTGCGCAGGAGGGATTTCATCCGGGCCACCCTACCCGTTTTCGCGAGCGTTTGTAAAGCCCCCCTTGGGGCCCCGCCCGCCGCGCAGCACCATGCGCCTCCCGAGAAGGATCGTCACGAGCGCCACGAGCGCGAGAAGGCCCGAGAGCATCCACGCCGGCCCGTACCCGGCGGCCTCGACCACGAGGCCGAAGAGGATCGGCCCGACCGCGGCGCCGCCCGAGGCCCCGGTCTGCGTGACGCCGGTCGCCGCCGCGGGTGCCCCAGGGCTCGTCTTTACTACGGCGAAGTTGAAGAGGCCTGGCCACCCCCACCCGGCCGCGAACGCGAGCAGGACGCCCGGCACCACGAGCGCCGAGGAGCCTGTCGCGAGCATTACGAAGCCGGCCACCCCGACACCCAGCATCCCCCCGACGAGCAGCAGCCGCCCGCCGCCCATCCCGTCGGCTACGAACCCGAAGAGCACGCGCACGACGATGCTAGCGGCGCTCCCGGATGCAAGCAGAAGGCCGGCCGCGCCAACCCCGAGCCCCGTCGCCACCGAAGACTCGACGGCGAAAGCGCCGAGGGGCGTGGCCGCCGCGGACCCGAGCCCGATGCCGAGGGCCAGAAGCACCAGTGGCCCCGTGGAGACGTCCGTGGACCGGGCCTGCGCGACCCGCTTGACGCCCCCGACCCGCTCCTTCGGAACCAGGAGGGCGACGCCGAGCGCGAGCAGGGCCCCGCCGGCAAACGCCCAGCGCCAGCCGAAGGTGAGCGCGATGCCGGGCACCGCGAGGCCGGCGAGCAGGGTCGCAGAGGGGATTGCCGCCTGCTTGATCCCGAAAGAATAGCCCTGCCTGCCGGGCGGCACCTCGCGCGCGAGCGACAGGTGCGTGGCCGGGTGGGCGACGGCGTTGAACAGACCCCCGAACGCCAGGCAGGCGACCAGCCCCCACCAGGACCCCGCCAGGAGGGCGACGCACAGGAGCGAGGCCGCGCTCCCGAGGGCCGCGACCCGCATGCCGCGGTGGGACCCTATCCTCTCAACCAGCCGCCCCATGACCACGGACGCCGTAGAAGCCGAGACGAAGAAAAGCGCGACCGCCAACCCGAGGGCCGCCGACCCGAAGCCCATCTCGTCCCTGACCTGCACCGCCAGCCCGCCCGTCAAAAAGGCAGGCAACACTCCCGCCGTCGCGACCGCGACGGCCAGCAGGACCGGCCGGTAATCAAGGCCCTTCTCATCAGGAAGTCCCCCCGCAGGGGCAATACCCGAACCTGCCGCGTCACGGTGCATCGGACGATAATAGCACGCAACCCGAACCACCCGAACCACCCGACAAACGCCCGCCCAAGCGTCCCCGCCCCCGTGGGGGCGGGTTTCGAACCCGCCCCCTGACCGCCCACGGACGGGCCTCCCGCCCTCCTACCCGGCACCCTCCCCCGACGCCAGCCCCGCGAGCCGGGACATCGCGCCCCTCGTCGCCGGGTAGAGCGAGCGGTACACCCCGTAGAGCTCCTCGTAGATCCCCATCCGGCCCGGGTCCGGCTCCGTGACCTCCGCGCGCAGCCGCACCACCGATGTGGCCTCCCCGACGTCCGCGTACGTCCCGGCCGCGACCCCGCCAAGCAACGCCGCGCCGAAGGCAGGGCCTTCGTCGGCGGCGGTGCGCAGGATCGGCTCCCCGTAGACGTCGGCCTGGAGGCCGCGCCACATCGCGCTCCTGGCGCCGCCGCCCGTCGCCCTCACCTCCTCGACGGGGACGCCGAGACCGCGCATGATCTCAAGCCCTTCCCGCAAAGAGAAGGCCACGCCCTCCATCACGGCCCGCGTCATGTGCGGGACGCCGTGGCGCGCGGTGAGCCCGAAGAAGGCCCCCCTAGCATCCGGGTCCAGGTGCGGCGTCCGCTCCCCGGAGAGGTAGGGCAGGAAGACTAGCCCCTCCGAGCCCGGCGGCACCTTTGAGGCGTCCCCGACGAGGCCGTCGAAGTCTCCGCCCACGGTGTCGCGCCACCACGAGAGGGAGCCGCCCGCCGAGAGCGTGACGGCCATTAGGTGGTAGGCCCCGGGCACCGCGTGGCAGAACGCGTGCAGGCGCCCCGAGGGGTCAGGGGTGAACCCTTCCGTGTGGGCGAACAGGACGCCGCTCGTTCCGACGGAGGAGCTAACGAGCCCTGGCCGCACGATCCCGGTGCCCACGGCCGCCGCCGCGTTGTCCCCGCCGCCGGCCGCCACCGGAACGCCCGGCGGAAGGCCGATCTCCTCGGCGACCTCCCGGCGCAACGTCCCCGCGGCCTCGGGCCCTTCGTGGACCTCGGGCATCCACCCAGGCGGAACTGCGAGGGCGTCCAGGATCTCCCCGGACCAGTCGCGATCCTTGACGTCGAGGAAGAGCGTCCCCGAGGCGTCGGAGACGTCCGTTGCAAACTCACCGGTAAGCCGAAGCCTAACGTAGTCCTTCGGCAGCAGGACGCGCGAGATGCGGGCAAAGCTCTCAGGCTCCTCCTCGCGCAGCCAGACCACCTTCGGGGCCTGGAAGCCCGTGAGGGCGGGGTTGCCGGCGAGCTCGATCAGGCGTCCCGCCCCCACCCGTTCCGTTATCTCCTCGCACTGCCCGGCCGTACGCTGGTCGTTCCACAGGAGCGCGGGGCGGATCACCCCGTCCGAGGCGTCCAGAAAGACGGAGCCGTGCATCTGCCCGGTGAGCCCGATGCCTGCCACATCCCCCCCGACCTCGGAGGCAACCCGCCCGAGCGCCGCCTTCGCCCCCTCCCACCAGTCAGCCGGGTCCTGCTCCGTCCAGCCGGGCCTGAGGGCGTGAAGCGGGTAAGCGGCAGATGCCTCGGCGACCACCTCTCCAGCCTCGTCCACCGCGACGGCCCGCGCCCCGCCCGTCCCAACGTCGAGCCCGACGTGCACGCTCACGCCCCGTCCCCCGCGCGTTGCTCCCGGGCCTCCCGGCGGCGCCGCACGACCTCCGCCTCGTAAGCGTCGTCCATGCCGAGCGCCGCGTAGACCGCCCGCTGCCCGCCCAAGGCGTCGGCGTTAGTCCTGGCCTCGCGCAAAGCGTCACGGTCTATCCCCTTCGCGAGGTCCCAGATGAACTCCCACTGAAGGATCGCGCGCCGGACGGCGGCCACCTGGTCCTCGGTGTAAGGGTAGAGGTCGAAGCCTACCCGCTCTCCCCGCGTCCCGTACCCCACGTCCTGGAGGGTCTGGGCGAGCTCCATGGTCTGCATGAAGAAGTTGGTGCCGACGACGTTGTCGTCGTCGAAGGTGCCCCAGCCGTCGTTGCCGTGCTGGTGGCCGAGCTTGTGCTCGGCGGCCAAAAGGTCGGCGTACTCGGCGAGGTTCTCGCCGTTCATTATTAGGTGCTGCCAGTCCATGTTGACGAGCAGGTTCTGGGTGTCCACGCCGAGGGCGTTTACCTTCTGGATCGTGAAGAGCGTCATGCCTATGTTCTGCATAAGGATCTTCATGGCCGGCTCGCTGTTCTTGTGCTCGAGAAAGACCTTCACGTTCCTCTCGTTGGCGTGGTCCACCACCTCGGCTACGCCCTCGACGAAGCGGCGCCAGGTCTCCGCGTAGGGCCTCTGGAAGGTGTAGTTGTACCCCTCGGCGCCGGGCCAGATGATGAAGCTGGCCCCGATCTCGCCGCACAGGTCAACCCCGCGCCTGAGGGTCTCTATGCCCCGCCTGCGGATACCCTCGTCAGGGTTGACGAAGGCGCCTTTGCCATAGGTCGGGTCGGGGTGGAGCCCCGCGGCCACAACGGGCAGTTCCATGCCGTGTTCTTCGAGGATCCCCCGTATCTCGGCGAGGTTCGCGTCGTTTACCTCGCCGGGGTAGTGGTACTCGAGCCCGTCCAGCACGTCCGAGAGTCCCTCGCATACCCTCCGCGTCTTGTCCGCCATCGGCTCGTCCGCGACCTCATGGTGGTAGCCGGGCGGCACGAAGCGCGTAACGGCAGGCCCGAAAGCCCAGATGCCAACAGAGTTCTTGACCACGCCCATGGTCCTCCTTCTCGCCGTCGCGGTGTCCTCCAGCACAATAATAGTAAGGACGGGGCCCCCGCGTGCCAGCCGGCGCCCGCAACCCCCGGCGGCGCTTCGGTAAACCTTTCAGGGAGACGCGGTCGGCCGGGAGCCGTCCTTCCTCGCCAGGATGCGCCTGTACGCCCCGGGGTCGGTGGCGCCCTCGCAGTTGAAGACCAACACGCGCGCCTCCCCCGTCAGGCCGAGCGCTCCGCGGTCGCCTTCCCGGGCCACGGCTAGGAGCCCGGCCAGGCCCGCCGCGCCGGTCTCGCCTGAGACGACGCCGGCCCCGGCCAGCATCCGCATCGCCTCGCGGGCCCAGTGGTCTTCGATCTCCACGAACAGATCGACGCCTTTCGAGACCGCGGGCCACGCCACGACCGACGGGGAGCCGCAGTTGAGGCCCGCCATGATCGAGTCGTGGGGACCAGGCAGGTGGACCAAACCCCCGGCCTCCGCCGAGGCGAGCGCGCACGCGGCCCCGACCGGTTCGACGCCCAGAATTTTCGGCCGGGGGGAGACGCCGGAGGAGCGGAAGTGGCGCGCGACGGCGGCGGCGAAGGCACCTACCCCGATCTGGACGACGACGAGCGTCGGCCCCTCCTCCCCGCGCCGCGCGAACTCGTCGTCCACCTCCCACAGGATCGTCGAGTACCCTTCTATCACCCAGCGGGGCACCTCCTCGTAGCCTTGCCACGAGGTGTCCGAGATGACGAGGCACCGCTCGCTGGCCTCCTCCGCCGAGCGCGCCACAGCCTCGTCGTAGGTTCCACGCACGACCACCACCTCGGCACCCTCGGACTCGATGGCCTCGATGCGCGCGGGCGCCATGGCGGCCGGCACGAAGATTCGCGCCCCGAGGCCGAGCAGCTTCGCCATGCGGGCCACGGCCCTGCCGTGGTTGCCGTCCGTCGCCGCGGCGAGCGTCAGGGGAAGGAGCGGAGCGATGCGCTCCCTCAACCCTTCGATGTCCCCCCATTGCCCGATGCCGCCCGAGCGTAGCTCGAGGGCCCGGTACACGGCCCACGAGGCGCCGAGGACCTTGAACGCCGGCAGCCCGAGCCGCCACGACTCGTCCTTGACCCACGCCTTGCCCACGCCAAGCTGACCAGCCAGCCCCGGCGCGTCCACGAGTGGGGTAACGGCGTAGCCCGGCAGGCGACGGTGGAAGCAGAGCGGCGCGCGGCCCGCAGGGTCGAGGTCCTGCCCCGTGGACGCAAGCGGGTTCGACAACACGCGTACCGGGCTCATGCCGCCCTCCCAAGATCTCGACGTCCCGCGCGGGGCGGCTTCGCATCGCCCGACGCCGGCAGGTCTCTCCTCGCGCGTCGTTGAATTCTATACAAAACGCCTCAAGGGTACAGCCCAGGGCCTTCGGGCCTCAGAGCGCCCGGACCATCCCCCCGTCCACCAGCACGGCCTGCCCCGTCACGTAGCCGTTGGCCGGGGAGGCAAGGAACGCGGCGACGCGGGCGAACTCCTCCGGCGTGCCGTAGCGCCCCAGCGGTATCCGCGAGGCGAACTGCTCGCGAACCTCCTCGACTGAGACGCCCTGGGACTCGGCCTGCCCGGCGTCCACGGTCTCGGTGCGTCCGGTCAGGATTCGGCCGGGGCCCAGGGTGTTCAC
>DATFPF010000018.1:0-21448 GCA_035264945.1 Rubrobacter sp. | reverse complement strand
CTACATCTCCATAAACAAGGCATACACCGCTATCGCCTTCCAGACCGAGACCAAAGAGCTCAACTCGTTGACGCAGTCCGGCCAGGAGCTCTTCGGCCTCAGCGACGCGCACGGCGGCCGGCTGGTGATCTTCGCCGGCGGTATCCCGCTGCGGCGCGGCGGCGAGATAGTGGGCGCCGTAGGCGTCAGCACCGGGACCGTGGACCAGGACCAGGCGGTCGCCGAGGCCGGCGCCGCAGCTTTTTAGGGCCGTCAGCTCTCAGCGGTCAGCACGAACCATAAGCTGATAGCTGACGGCCGAAGGCCGAAGCGGGCTGAAAGCTAACAGCGGCCGGCGCGAAGCGCCGGCCTACCTCTTGTTCCCGAAGAGCGTGCTGCGGGTCTCCTCGTCCATCTCGCGGTCGAGCTGGCGGCGATACTCGGCGCCGACCTCGACGCCGCGGACGACGGCCGGGCGGTTCTCGATTGCCTGGTACCAGCGCTTGAGGTTCGGATAGTCATCGAGGTTTTGGCCCTGGTTCTCGTGCGAGCGCAGCCAGGGGAAGATGGCGACGTCGGCGATGGTGTACTCGTCGGCGGCGATGTACTCGGACTCGGCGAGGCGCCGGTCGATGACGCGGTAGATCCTGGCCGCCTCGTCCGTGTAGCGCTCGATGGCGTAAGGGATCGTCTCGGGCGCGTACTGGCGGAAGTGGTGCGCCTGCCCGAGCATCGGGCCCACAGAGCCCATCTGGAACATCAGCCACTCAAGCACCCGGTACCTGCCGCGCGGGTCCGTCGGCACGAACCGGCCTGTCTTCTCGGCGAGGTAGATCAGGATCGCCCCCGACTCGAAGACGGAGATCGGCCCCCCGCCCGGACCCTCCGGGTCCACGATGGCCGGCATCTTGTTGTTGGGGCTGATCTTCAGAAACTCGGGATCGAACTGGTCGCCCGCCGCGATGTTCACCGGCCTCACCTCGTACGGCAGACCTAGCTCCTCGAGGATTATCGAGGCCTTCCACCCGTTCGGGGTGGGCCAGTAGTAGAGATCTATGGGCTGTGTCACGTCCGCCTCCGTCCGTCGCGTATAGACGACCTAGAGTATATGACTGATTCGACCCGCCAACTTCGCCTGGGCCTCAGGCGCATCAAACCTGATACCTGGAACCTACTCCTTCGGCGCCCGCCTCACCAGCGCCAGGGTCACACTGCACACCCCCGTAAGGAAGACATACGAGACCGCGTCGCCGCCGAGGTCGGCCAGGAAGCCGCCCAGAGGGGCGCCGACGGCGTAGCCCGAGGCCCAGGCGAAGTTGGTGATGGCGAAGGCCACTGCCTGGTCGAGGCCGGCCTTCTCGGTCCCGCGGGAGAAGAGGGCCGTCCCCGGCACGAGGGGTGCGTTGAAGGCCCCGCCAGCGAGCACCACCAGGACCGCCACGAGCCACGGGTTCACGGACCAGGCGAGGATCAGGAGTATGCCCATCGAGAGGATCAGGCCCGCTACCACGGGCGGCCGGTAGCCGCTGCGGTCCGTCCAGCGCCCGAGCAGCGGGTGGACCAAGGCCTCGAAGCCCGCGCTGACGAGGAAGACGGCCCCGACCGCAGCCGCCCCCCACCCCACGGCCGCGAGGTCGAGCGGGACGAGCACGGTCAGCGCGGAGAACAGGAGCGGCGAGAGGGCCAGGAACCAGAGGCCGGCCAGGAGCCTGGGACGCCGGATCGTCGCGAGCGCCCCGACGAGGGACCCGCCGCCCGTGGGGGCTGGCGCCGGCTCGAAAGATGCCCAGAGCGCGATGGCGAGGCCCGCGGCCGAGACCGTAGCGAAGGCCGGGACGAGGCCGACGATGGCCGCGACGCTGCCGAAGGCGGGGCCGAGCAGGGCGCCGGCCACGGCCGCGCTGAGCATCACCCCGATCAACTCCCCGCGCCGCTCCTCGGGCGCCCGCGCCACGAGCCAGGTAAACGCCGCCACCCACGAGAGCGCGCTCCCGAACCCGCCGACGAACCGCGTGACGACGAGCAGCCAGGTCTCGTCCGCCAGCGCGAAGCCGATGCTGGTCAGGCTCATCAGGGCGAGGCCGACGAGGGCCGCGGCCCTAACCCCGGCCCGCGACGCGAGGTAGCCGCCTGGCGCCGCGCCGGCGAGCACCCCGGCCCCGAAAGCCCCCCCGAGCAGGCCGACGGCGGACTTGGAGAGGCCGAGCTCCTCGTTGAAGTAAGGCACGAGCGGGGTCAGGGCCGCGTAGAAGATAGTGTCCACCAGGACTATGGCGCAGCAGAGGGCAAGGAGTCGTCGCACGGCGGTTATTCTACTGCCGGAGTCGGAGCCTGCCAGTAGGATGTGGTGGCGTTGCGGGCGTGACGGGATGGGAGGGTACGGGTTTGTCATACGGGGGAAGGGAGAGCCGGACCTTACGCGCGCGAACCTCTCCCGCGCCCGCCTTCGTGGCGCCGACCTCCGGTCGGCAAGCGTGGACGGCGTAGACCTCTCCTCACTCGACCTCAAGGACGTGAAGCTCGACGTCGGGCAGGCGATCCTGCTGGCGCGCTGCCTCGGGGCCGAGGTGGACCTCGAAGGGTAGTCCTTCCCGGGGCATACCGATGGGAAGCTTTCACCGGATCTTGACCCGCGGGCTGCTAACATAGTGACCGTGAAAGGCGCGATAAGGATATTCGCGGGCTGGCTCGCCTGGGGCCGACGGGGCAGGACGAACCGGGTCCTGTTCGTCCTTTGCGTCTCGCTCGCGGCCTCGGTGACGGGCGCGTTCGCGTGGGCGACGCTCCACCCCGACCCGGGCAACTTCGCGCGGTACTTCGCGTTCTACTGGGTATGGGGCCTGTGCGCGGTCGGCGTGCTCCTGGCGATGGCCGAGTACAAGACGAGCCCGCTCAGGAAGCACCGGGAGCGGGGTCACCTCTTCATCCTCCTGTACATCGGCGCGCTGCTCATCGTCACCCGGGCCCTGAACATGGTCCTCTACCAGCTCTAGCGTCTTGTACCGGGCCGTGCTCTTCGACCTAGACGGGACGCTGGCAGAGACGGACTCGCTTCACCTGCCTACGTGGGTCGAGGCCCTGCTGCCCCACGGCATAGAGGTGGACGAGGCGTTCTACAGGGAGAACATCAGCGGCCGGGCCAACGCCGAGGTCGTGCGCGACCTACTGCCAAACCTCTCCGACGAGGAGGGGCGCTCGATCTCCGAGGCAAAGGAAGTAAGCTTCCGGGAACGCGTCGGGGACCTCGAGCCGCTCCCCGGGCTCCTCGGTTTCCTGCGGGAGATCGGGGCCCGCGGCCTGGCGACCGGCCTCGTCACCAACGCCCCGCGGGAGAACGTCGGCGCGGTCCTGCCGGCACTCGAGATCCGGGACGCCTTCGACGCGGTGGTCCTCTCCGAGGAGGTCGAGGCGGTGAAGCCAGATCCCGCCCCCTACAACGAAGCCCTCAGGAAGCTCGGCGTGGCGCCGGGGGAGGCGCTCGCCTTCGAGGACTCCGTCTCAGGCATCGCCTCGGCCGTGGGCGCCGGCATCCCAACCGTCGGCATCGCCTCCACCCAGGAACCGGACAGGCTGCTGGAGGCCGGCGCCTTCATGGTGGCGAAGGACTTTACAGATACGAAGCTGAGGGGCCTCATCGGCGCCTGACGGCGAGGCTACAGGCTCCAGGTATCGGTAAAGGATTATTGGACGGTGGTCGCCGGACCACGGCGTTCGTAAAGCTGTCGCGGGCGGATCGGGGGGAGAAGAGGTCCGGCTGCGCGACGCCGGTATCGGCGGCGGAGGGGTCGGGTATCCGGGTGGGTGTCGCTCTATTGGGCCGGGGCCTCTGCTCCGAACTCCCGGAGAAAGGAACGCAGGCGCTCTTCGTACTCGGGGTGGGAGAAGGCCTCGACGTGGGCGTAGTCATGCAGGATCCAGACCCTGGCTTCCGGGTGCGCCGCCGCGAACATCTTTGCGTGCTCGACGGGGATGAGGTCGTCCTGGGTCGAGTGGATGACGAAGAGCGGCACGCCCTCCTTCCAAAGACGCGAGGCCTCGCGCCCGGGCTGGACGGACCAGGGATCGAAGTCCGGCCAGAGACGGCCCGCCAGCAGGACCCCCGGAACGAAGAGGCGGGGGAGGCCGGCGATCCTGGGTATGGCGCGCTCGAGCAGGCGCGGAAGGTCCGCGTAGCCGGCCTCCTCCACGACGGCGGCTACCCCCGTCCCCGCCGCCGCGCGCACCACGGTCGTCCCGCCCATGGACCACCCGTGGAGCACGGTGTCCCCCGCCCGGAAGCCGCGCCCCCGCAGCCAGAGGAGCGCCCCGAGTGCGTCCCGCGTCTCGCGGTAGCCGAGCGTGCGGCGCCCGCCGCCCGACTCCCCGTGCGCCCTGAGGTCTATAGCGAGCACGCTGTAGCCCTCGCGGTGGTAGACGGGAAGGGTCTTCAGGATGTGCTCGCCTGACTTGTCCCCGCCCCAGCCGTGGACGAGAATCGCCGCCCGGCCCGAGTCCCCGTTGGGGACCCACCACCCTTTCAGCCTGACGCCGTCGGTGCTCGGGAGCCAGACCTCCTCGTAGCCCAGGCCTGCGTTGGTGGGCGTGGCCTCAGGCATCCGGGGCCTCGCGGAGGTCATCTTGAATACGACGAACAGGCACAGGCCAAGGTACCCGGCGGCCAGGCAGCCGAGCAGGACCGTGGCCGAACGGAGCATCCTACGCAATTCCCCGGCCCCCGCTACGGGACCACCTCCACCGTCGTCTCGGCGCCCGTCTCCGGCACGCTTACCACGAGGCCGGTCTCGGTGGGGCTAAAATCCGCCTCCTCGCCGTTCACGGAGACGCTTCGCGCAGGTTCGATCCCGCGCAGCTCCAGCAGGACCGTCTCCCTCCGCGGCACGAACGAGCCCTCGCGCGCCCCGAAGCGGACGGTTACGCGGTCTTCCGAGGCCCCGCAGGAGATCCTGCGGCGGGCGAACTCCCCGTTCTCGTGGCCGAAGCCGTCGCCGGCGTCCTCGTAGATGGAGGCTGAGCCGGGGGCCGCGCCGGCGGCCGGGTACACAACCACGGTCGGCGGGTCGGTAGTCTGGGCGCCGGTGTGGGCCGCGTCGGGCCCCATCGGGAGCGGGGTGTTCGCCTTGATGTAGACGGCGGGCTCGCCCAGGGGCGCGTGGGCGAGGACGTGCGCCGGACCGTCGAGGCGTTCGCCTGTCCATAAGTGGAGCCAGGCGCCCTCCGGCAGGTAGACGTGGCGGTGCTCGACGCCGGGGCGGGAGATGGGGGCGACGAGGAGGGCTTCGCCGAGGAGGAACTCGTCGTCGGCCGTGTAGGCGGTCTCGTCCTCCGGGTACGCGAAGAGGAGGGGACGCAGGATCGGGGCGCCGGTCCTGTGGCATTCCTCGAAGAGCGTGTAGAGGTAGGGGAGGAGGCGCTGGCGAAGCTTGAGCATCTTGCGGCACACCGACTCGTAGGGCTCGCCGAAGGCCCAAGGCTCCTGGCGGCGGGTGCCTATGGCGGTGTGGTTGCGGCAGAACGGCTGGAAGACGCCCATCTCCGTCCAGCGGGCGAGGAGCTCGCCGTTGCCGTCGCCGAAGAAGCCCCCTATGTCCACCCCGGCCCAGGCCACGCCAGAGAGCCCGAGGTTCTGGAGCTGGGGCATGCTCATCCAGAGGTGCTCCCACCACGAGGAGTTGTCACCCGTCCACTGCATCGCGTGCCGCTGGAGCCCCGCGTAGCCGGCACGCGTGATGACGAAGGGGCGCTCGTCGGGCCTGAGGTTAAGCAGCCCTTCCCTGGCGGCGCGGGCGACGAGGGAGCCGTAGGTGTTGTGGATCTGGGCGTGCCACTTCGGCTCCCCGCCGCTGCCGCCCGGGTGGACCACATCGTCCGGCATCGTGGACTGGCGGGGGACGAAGAGCGATGGCTCGTTCATGTCGCACCAGATCCCGTCGACCCCGACGTCCGTGAGGACTCTATGGTTCTCGCCCCACCACGCGCGCGCCTCCGGGCTCGTGAAGTCCGGGAAGGCGCACATCCCGGGCCAGACAACGTTGTGGTACTCCTCGCCCTCCTTCGTCTTGCAGTAGAGGTCGCGGTCCCGTCCCTCGACGTAGACGGGGTAGTCCTCGTCTATCTTCACGCCTGGGTCCACGATCGTGACCACGTGGAAGCCCTGTTTGTGCAGGTCCGAGATCAGGCCCTCGGGGTCGGGGAACCTCTCCTTGTTCCAGGTAAAGACGCGGTACCCGTCCATGTAGTGGATGTCGAGGTAGATCACGTCGCACGGGATGCCCCGCTCCCTGAAGTTGCGCGCCACGTCCCTCACCTCTGCCTCGTCCATGTACGAGTAGCGGCACTGCTGGTTGCCCAACGACCAGAGCGGGGGCATCGGAATCCGGCCCGTGAGCTCGGTGTAGCGGTCGAGCACCCCGGCCGGGGTAGGGCCGCAGAAGACGTAGTAGACGACGTCCCCGCCCTCGGCGCCGAAGTAGGCGCGACCCTCGTCCTCGAGCGCGAGGTCGATCTCGACGCGGTGGGTGTTGTCGAAGAAGAGGCCGTGGGCCTTGCCGCCCGTCATCGAGAGGACGAAGGGGATGGAGGAGTAGAGGTTGTTGAATGAGGCGGTGTGCCCTGCCGGCGGGTCCACGTTCCAGAAGACTTGGCGGGAACCCGTCTTCTCTAACCCGCTGGTCCGCTCCCCGCACCCGAAGAACCGCTCGCCCGCCGCCCGCTTTTTGTACAGCCTTACAGGGCTGCCGAGCGGCTGGCTGAACACGTCGGCCCCTAGCGTCACTACCGGGCCCATGCCGAGGGCATCGTCGTCGCCGGCGAACTCCCTGCCCGAGCCGTCCGTGAAACGGACGCGCAGTGGGTCGAGGGAGACGCGGGCCGTTGCGGCCGTGGTGGAGAGCGTGATCTCGTCCTCGGACTGTTGCATGGAGATCTCCACGGGCTTCCAGTCCTCTTTGGCGACGGCCTCCGTGCGGTAACGCGGCATCCTGCCTTCGGGGAACATGCCCACGCGGAAGAGGTCGGGGGCGAGCGCGGTGACCTCCACGGTCGTCGCGCCGCACCTCAGCCGGAGGCCCCGGTCGCCGTGGCCCACGAGCTCCCCCGCGCCGAGCGGCTCGTACTCTCCGCCGGTCTCCGGCCGCCTCTCTATCATCTGGCTCCCTCCGGTGTGGTCCGCGGGCGGGTCCGAAACCCGCCCCTACGTCGTCGGCGCGTCGGGCCGGCGACATCCTGTCGCCGGTGGCATTCTACGGGCTACTTGTGCTTGCCGCTCCTGGGCCTGACGGTGCCGCCGAGCAGGAAGATCGCGGTGCTAAGGCCGACGACGAGGTAGAGGGCTGTGCCGAGGCCGGCGAGCTCGGCGACGAAGCCTATGGTGGGGGGGCCGACGAGGAAACCCGTGTAGGCGGCGGTCGAGACGGCGGCAAGCGCCGGGCCCGTGGCGACGTCCTCCGTCCCGCCGGCGGCGCTGAGGGCGAGGGGAAAGACGACGGAGAAGCCAGCGCCGGCGCATGCGAACCCGACGAGGGCGAAGACGGGGCTGCCGACGGCGAGGGCGACGCCGAGGCCCAGGGCCGCCACGGCGCCGCAGAGGCGGACGAGGCGGGTGGGGCCGAACCTCTCCGTAAGGCGGTCGCCGAAGAGGCGTCCGAGGGCCATCGCCAGGGAGAAGCCGGCGTACCCCGCGGCGGCGAAGCCGGGGCCGGTCTCGAGGGTGTTGTCGAGGTAGACGGCCGACCAGTCGGACATCGCGCCCTCGCCGAGCAGGACGCAGAAGGAGATGACGCCGAGGCCGAGGAGCGCCAGCGTCGGGCGGGCGAAGGCCGGGGCCCCGCCCTCTGCGGCGTCCGCGTCGGAGGGCAGGAGCGCCCGGTATGCCGGGACCGCGGCGAGGGTGGCGAGGACGAAGACGACGAGGAAGTGGGGGAGGACGCCGACGCCGAGGTAGGCAACGAGCCCGCCGAGCACGGAGCCCGCCAGCGCCCCGAAGCTGAACGCGGCGTGGAAAGAGGACATGATGCGGCGCCCGTACCGGTCCTCGACGGCGACGGCGTGGGCGTTCATCGAGACGTCCAGCGCCCCGTTGGCCGCCCCGACGAGCAGGAGCGCCAGGGCGAGGGCGACCACGTTTGGCGCGAGGGCGAGCGGTATAAGGGAGACGGGGAGCAGGAGGGCCGTCGCCCCCACCACGCGTCGGCTGCCGAGGTGTGAGATCAGGGCCCCCGTCACCGTCATCGAGAGGAGCGCCCCGATCGCGGCACCTAGCAGCGCCACACCGAGCAGCCCCTCCCCGATCCCCAACCGGTCCTGCACGGCCGGTATCCTGACGAACCAGCCGCCGAGCGCGAACCCGTTGAGGGCGAAGACGGCGAGCACGGCCCGCCTGGCCCGCCCGAGATCCGGCCCTCCCGTCACCGGGCGACCCGCGGCGTCCTGGCCCGTCGTGGGAGGAACTCCGTTACCTCGGCGTCGATCATCTCAACGCCCTCGAACCGCGCCACGCTCACGCGGTGGTTGCCGTCGACGACGTAGTACTCGCCGCCGAGCTTGTACAGCACAACCGGCGGGAGATCCCGCCCCGTCCGGAACGCGAGGTCCACCCTCTTCCATCGCCCCGCGCTGGCCCGCGTGGGCATGAACCCGCCGTCGAAGTCCCGCCATCGGCCCACGCTGCCGACCACCCGGCCCACCTCCACGGTCCTGCGGCCGAGGTGGCGCCGGTTCTCGGCCCCCCGCTCCCGCCGCACATCCTCGAAGGCGCACAACCCCGCGCAGCGCCTCCCCACCCAGGCCAGCAACCTGCCGACAAGCGCCCTCCGGCGGGCGCGGGCGTAGTCGAGGTCCACCTGCTCCCGCACGTCCATGAGACCTACCACGCCACACCGCCCATCTGAATCGTTTTACTTAATCGATTAAGAAGGGTATCATACGGGTCCAATGGGCGTCAAGGCGGGAGAAGGGGAGGGGAAGCGGCGGGCCACCTTGAAGGAGGTGGCGGCCAGGGTTGGGGTGTCTCCTGCGACCGTGTCGAACGCGTACAACAGGCCGGATCAGCTCTCCGAAGAGGTGCGCGGGAGGGTTATGGAGGCGGCGCGGCAGCTCGGCTACGCCGGGCCTGACCCGACGGCGAGGGGTTTGAGGCGCGGGCGCGCGGGGGCCATCGGCGTCCTCTACGCGGACAGGCTCTCCTACGCCTTCGCCGACCCCGCGGCTGTGCTCTTTTTCGAGGGCGTGTCCAGGGCCGCCGAGGAGGCCGGGCTCGGGCTCCTGCTCGTGCCCGGGTCCATCTCGGGCCGCCACGACCCCGAGGCCGTGCGGGCGGCCGCTGTCGACGGCTTCGTCGTCTACTGCATGGCCGAGGGCGACCGCATGATCGGGGCCGTCCGCGACCGGCGGCTGCCGGCCGTGCTCGTCGACGACCCGCCCGAGGTCCTCGCTGAGGGCATGTCCCGCGTGGGCGTCGACGACGAGGGCGGCGCCCGCGCCGCCGCGGAGCACCTCGTCGGGCTCGGACACCGGCGCCTCGCGGTGATCTCCTTCGAGCTCGCCCCGCAGCCGGTTGGCGGGCTTGCGGGCCCGGAGCGCCAGGCGCGGACGGCGTTCAGGTCCACCCGCCTCCGGCTCGACGGTTACAGGGGGGCCGTCGAGGGCGTTGGCGTGGCGTGGGGTTCCGTCCCCGTCTACGAGTGCCCCGAGAACGTGCCCGAAGAGGGCGCCAACGCCGCCAGGTTCCTGCTCGGGATGGACCCGCGCCCGACCGCGGTGCTCGCTACCAGCGACCAGCTCGCGTTCGGCGCCGTCGAGGCCGCCCTCGGGATGGGCCTCTCTGTGCCGGACGACCTCTCCGTCGTCGGCTTCGACGACGTCCCGGATGCCGCCCGCTCGAACCCGCCGCTCACCACCGTACACCAGGACCACGTCGAGAAGGGCCTCCTCGCCGGGAGGCTGCTCGTCGCCAGGCTCGGCGGGGGGGAGCCGGAGGCCCCGAAGACGCTGCGGACCCGGCTCGTCGTCAGGGAGTCCACGGCGGCGCCATCAGGTTCTAGGTTCTAGGGTGGGTCGTCGGGACGGGGTCCCGACGACCCACCCCTCAAAGCCTTAGCGCCTCAGAACCTAGAAATCTATCTTCTGGCCGACGCCCCGCTCGGTTGCCCGGTCGTAGACGACCTTGGCTGTGGCCAGGTCTTCGAGGGCGAGGCCCTGGCTGGCGAAGAGGGTTATTTCCTCCGGGCTCCGGCGTCCGGCGACGTGGCCTGCGATGACCTGGCCGAGCTCGTAGACGGCCTCGGGGAGGAGGGCGCCGGTCTCGAGGGACGGCATGAGGTCCCCGGCCTCGAGGCCGAGCTCCTCGCGCGAGTCGGCGCAGACGAAGGCCGCCCGCTTGACGACCTCGCGGTCGATCTCGGCTTTTAGCAGGAAGTTGGAGCCGGCGGCGTTGACGTGCGTGCCCGGCCTCAGCCACTCGCCGTGCAGCACCGGCTCCTCAGACGAGGTCATCGTTACAACTATGTCCTGGGCTGCGGGCTCCTCGGCGGCGTGGGTTGTCTCTATGTCCATCCCGAGCTTCTCGCCCATCTTCTCGGCGAACCTCTTGCGCGACTCTTCCTTGCGGCTGTAGACGATTACGCGCTCGAGGTCGCGGACGGCGGCCACGGCTTCCAGCTGGCTCTCGGACTGCCAGCCGGCCCCGTAGATGCCAAGCGTTTTCGCGTCCTCCCTGGCGAGGTGCTTCGTGGCCACGCCGCTCGCAGCACCCGTGCGCATCTGGCCCATGCGGTCCGACTGGAGGATGGAGAGGAGCTCCCCGTTCTCCGGGTCGAAGAGCATCGTGTAGAAGCGGGCGCCGCCCCTGGCGACGGTGTAGGCCTTCAGGCCGAGGGCTTGTATCTCGGGGGCGCCGGCGAACATTACGTTAAGGCCGCTCTTTGGGAGGGCGACGCGGCGGCGGGCGCGGTTGGTCGCGCGGCCCTCGGCCTGCTGGCGCAGGACGGCCTCGACAGCGTCCAGAGTGGCGGGCATATCGAGGAGTTCTTCGACCTCGGTCTCGGTAAGCAGCAGGGTCACGAGCTCGCCCCCCTGTTCGTCGGGTGAGTATCGGCTAAAATCCCGGGGCTCATGCGGGTTCTCGTTATAGACAACTACGACTCCTTTACGTACAACCTCGTCCAGTACCTTGGGGAGCTCGGCGCCGAGGTCCTCGTGCGCCGCAACGACGAGATTACGCCCGAGGAGGTGGCGGAGCTCCGCCCCGACAGGATAGTCGTCTCGCCGGGGCCCTGCACGCCCAACGAGGCGGGGGTCTCCGTGGAGCTGATCGAGAAGGTCGGCGGGGGCACGCCGCTGCTCGGGGTGTGCCTGGGCCACCAGTCCATAGGCCAGGCGTTCGGGGCCAGGATAGTGCGCGGCGAGCCCGTCCACGGGAAGACCGCGAAGATCCTGCACGACGGCGAGGGCGTCTACGCGGGCCTCGACCAGGGCTTCGAAGCCACCCGCTACCACTCGCTAATCATAGAGCCCGAGTCCCTGCCAGACTGCCTCGTCGTGACGAGCCGCACGGAGGACGGCACGATCATGGGCGTCCGCCACCGCGAGTTTCCCGTGGAGGGCGTCCAGTTCCACCCCGAGAGCGTCCTGACCCGCCACGGGCGCGACCTGCTCAAGAACTTCCTGGAAGGGTAGCTGTGCTCCGCGAGACGCTGCGCAAGGCCGCCGCGGGGGAGTCCCTGACGGAGGGCGAGGCCGAGCGGGCGCTCGAGGAGATCATGGAGGGCACGGTGGCCCCCGAGGCGACGGCCGCGCTCCTTACGGCGCTCAGGGTCAAGGGCGAGGCGGTGCCGGAGATCGTCGGCTTCGCCCGCGCCATGCGCCGCTTCGCCGCTTCCGTCGAGGCCCCGCCCGACGTCGTGGATACCTGCGGGACCGGCGGCGACGCCAAGGGGACCATCAACGTATCGACCGCCGCCGCCTTCGTGGCGCGCGGCGCCGGCGTCGTCGTAGCCAAGCACGGCAACCGGGCGGCGACGAGCCGGGCCGGCAGCGCGGACGTGCTCGAGGCCCTTGGCGCCGAGATAGAGCTCACCCCGGAGCAG
The DNA here is from genome assembly GCA_035264945.1 of Rubrobacter sp. Classification (GTDB taxonomy): domain Bacteria; phylum Actinomycetota; class Rubrobacteria; order Rubrobacterales; family Rubrobacteraceae; genus Rubrobacter_D. Next base: position 9,389 of record DATFPF010000018.1, on the reverse strand, counting down.
GTCTCGCGGTGCATCGAGGAGGCCGGCATCGGGTTCATGTTCGCCAGGACGCACCACCCGGCGATGCGCTTCGTCGCCCCTGTGCGGGCCGAGCTGCCGTTCAGGACCATCTTCAACCTGCTCGGCCCCCTGACCAACCCCGCAGGCTCGAAGCGCCAACTCGTCGGGGTCTTCGGGGGGACGTTCGTGCGGCCCGTGGCCGAGGCCCTGCGGGACCTCGGGGCCGAGCGGGCTCTCGTGGTCCACGGGACGGACGGGATGGACGAGATCACGACGAGCTCGGAGACGGTCGTCGCGGAGGTCTCGGACGGGGGGATCAAGGAATACGAGATCTCGCCCGAGGACTTCGGCCTCGGGCGGCACGCCCCTGACGGTCTCCTGGGCGGCGACGCCCACCTCAACGCCCGCATCCTGCGCGACGTGCTCTCCGGCAGGGAGACCGGCGCCGCCCGCGACGTGATCCTGCTCAACGCCGGCGCCGCGATCTTCGTATCGGGCAGGACGGACACCATCGAAGGCGGCGTCCGCGGGGCGGAGCAATCCATAGAAACAGGCGCGGCCGAGAGGGCCCTCGAAGACTTCGTGAGGGCCACGCGCAAGAAAGCCGGCACCCCGTGAGCCGCGCGACCGTGCTGGAGGAGCTCGCCGCCGCGGCCCTCATCCGCGCCGGCGAGCTCCGCGAAGCCACCGACCTCGACCACCTCTACCAGGAGGCGCTACTCTTCGAGAAGCGCGACTTCGCGGGCGCGCTGCGCAGGCCAGGCCTCTCCGTCATAAGCGAGATCAAACGCGCCTCGCCCTCAGCCGGTCCCATTAGGGAGGTGGATCCCGCCGCGTGGGGCATAGGGTACGAGCGGGAGGGCGCGAGCTGCCTCTCCGTCCTTACCGAACCGGACCGCTTCAAGGGCTCGCTGGCCGACCTCGACGTCGCCAGGAACGGCACCTCGCTGCCCGTGATCCGCAAGGACTTCACCGTGGACGAGGCGCAGGTCCTCGAGGCCGGCGCCCGCGCTGACGCCGTCCTCCTCATCGCAGCCCTCTTCGACGCGGCCACGCTCGCCCGCTACGTCTCCCTCGCCGTCGAGGTCGGCCTGACGCCGCTCGTGGAGATCCACGACAGAGCGGAGGCGGACCTCGCCCTGGAGTCAGGCGCCCGCGTAGTCGGGGTCAACAACCGGAACCTCCACGACTTCACCGTGGATCTCGCTACCTTCGAGAAACTCGCCCCGAAGCTCGCCGGCGCCACGCTCGTCGCCGAGAGCGGCGTCAAGTCCGTCGATGATGCCCGGCGCCTGCGCGACGCCGGGGCCGACGCGGTCCTCGTCGGCGAGGCGGCGATGCGGGACCCCAGCCTCGTCGCCCGGATGGCCTCGCTGACGTAGGCGGGCCCGCGCATCCATCGCAGACGATCGGGATCGAGGACTCACCCGAAGGCTTTGTGCGCGGGCCACGGTTACCGGGCACATCGGCAAGGAAGCCAGGAGGCGGTGAGAACGGTCTCCCTGGGGCATGGAACGAGGCGACCTGCAGGAAGCACTCGCAGCATCCAGGGCGCCCGGGCGTGGTTAGGATCTCAAGATGTCGAGATACACGGCCTCGGTCTGGGGCGATGGGGGCACGCCGAGCTCTTCTGAAAGGAGGTTCCTGCAACGCTCGTAGACACGTAGCGCCTCTGCCCGGTTGCCCACCGCGGCGTGGGCCCGCATAAGGAGCTGGTAGCTCGTCTCGCGGAAAGGTTCGATGGCCAACGCTTCCTTGGCGTGTTTCACCGCGTATCCCGGCTCTGCGTGCCAGACGGACGGCTCACTCAGGCATTCGTGGGCCCGCACCAGCACCTCGCGCAGCTCGGAGCGTTTGAGGGTCGCCCACGACCCTTCCTCACCTGACAGGAACGACCTGCGGGAGATCTGGTAAGCCACCTGCGCCCATCCCCAGGCGTCCTGCGGGTTGCCCTTCCGCAGGGCGCTCTCCGCACGGTCGATGGCCTCGCTGGCGGCCTCCACGTCGATCCAGGCGTCGGCAGGCAAAAAGAGCTGGTAGCGGCCGAAGGAACTCTTTAGGGCAGCGTTGGGAATACTGGCGCCGGCCAGGAGCGCGCGCAGCTTGCTAATGAGAGCGCTGAGCGACCTCTCCCAGGAAGGAGGCACCGCGCCCGGCCAGAGCTCCTCTGCCAACTCGTCCCGCGGTACGGCCCTGAGGTGCTCGCCGACCAGGTGGGCGAAGGCGAGGCGGCCCTGCCTTCCCATCAATCGTCGTTCGTCGAGGAGGATCTTGCCGTTATCCTCGACGAGCACCCGGCCGGTTAGGTAGATCCTGAGCGGCATGCCTCAACCTTACAACATGCTGCCAACGTTCTAGCAACGGGTGTGGCGTAACATGCGCCCAGGAAAGGAGGTGAGACCAATGGCAAAGATAATGCGGTGCGATTGCGGGCATGTGATTCGAGGAGAGACCGACGACGAACTGGCGTCTAACGTGCAGAAGCACGCGCGAGAGGTCCACGACATGGAGATCACCAGGGAACAGGTCCTCGCGATGGCCCAACAGGAGTAGTCCCGCACTAGCCTTCCGGAGGTCTCGTTCGAGCCGGCAGGCGGAACCCGGTGAGGGGCGCTCCGGTACTGCTGCGCCCCTCACCGGCCTTCACACGGGCATCGAGACGCGCCCGGTAGATCTATAGGAGGAATCGCCCATGGTAACCTGGAGACCGGACCCCAGTTTCTACCCCTCGCCCAAGATGGCCATGCAGGCGCCACCTGAGAAGCTCGCCTACGTGGCACTCTTGAACCCCAATGCGGCCTTGAACGGCGACGGTGACGGACGCCCTGACGCGCTTGCTGTCTTCGATGTCGATCCGGATTCTGAGGCCTACGGCCAGATCGTCGGGCGTGTGGACCTGCCAAACACCGGGGATGAGCTGCACCACTTCGGCTGGAACGCGTGCAGTTCGGCGTTGTGCCCCTACGCTCCGCACCCGCACATCGAGCGGCGGTACCTGGTCGTACCCGGCATCCGCTCTTCGCGCATCCACATCATCGACACCAAGCCCGACCCGAGAGGGCCGCGCATCGTCAAGGTGATAGAGCCAGAGGAGCTGCACGACCGCACGGGCTACAGCCGTCCCCACACCGTCCACTGCGGTCCTGAGGGCCTCTACGTGAGTACGTTGGGCAGACCCGATGGCGGCGGCCCGGGGGGCGTCTTCGTCATGGACCACGAGAGCTTCGACCCCCTGGGACCCTGGGAGGTCGACCGGGGACCGCAGTACCTGTCCTACGACTTCTGGTGGCACCTCGGCCACGACACCATGATCACCAGCGAGTGGGGAACGCCCAATATGGTCGAAGGCGGCCTCGACCCCGAGAGACTCATGGCGAGCGAATACGGCCATAGGCTGCACCTATGGGATCTGCGCAGGCGGCGCCACCTGCAGGCCCTGGATCTGGGAGAGAACTACCAGATAGTGCTGGAGCTACGCCCCGCCCACAACCCGAACAAGACCTACGGTTTCGTCAACACGGTAGTAAACCTCCAAGACCTCTCTTCGTCTATATGGCTGTGGCACCGCGAGAACGGACGCTGGGGCATCAGGAAGGTGATCGACATCCCCGCAGAGCCTGCCGATCCGGACCAGCTGCCGCCCGCTCTGAAGGATTTCGCCGCGGTTCCGCCCCTGGTCAGCGACATCGTACTCTCGCTCGACGACAGGTTCCTCTACGTCTCCTGCTGGGGCACCGGGGAGATGCGCCAGTACGACGTCTCCGACCCGTTCAACCCGAGGCACACGGGCTCTGTTCACCTGGGTGGGATCGTGCGCAAGACGGCGCACCCCAAGACCGGCCAACCCCTAAACGGCGGACCGCAGATGGTGGAGCTAAGCCGCGACGGACGCAGGGTGTATTTCAGCAACTCGCTCTACGCCGCTTGGGACGCGCAGTTCTACCCCGAGGGCATCCGCGGTTGGATCGCCAAGCTGGACGTAGATCCCGGCGGTGGCCTAACCGTCGACACCGACTTCTTTGTCGAGTTCGCTGAAGGCGAAAGACCGCACCAGATTCGGCTGCAGGGCGGCGATTCGTCTTCGGACTCGTTCTGCTACGCCTCGTGAGCGGCATGGCGCACGAGAACTGGCCCTGGCTGGCCCTGATCCTGCTGGGCGCCTACCACGGCCTTAACCCCGCGATGGGCTGGCTCTTCGCGGTGGCCCTGGGCCTGCAGGAAGGGCGCCGGGAGGCCGTGATCAAGGCCTTCTGGCCTATCGCCCTGGGACACGCCGCCGCCGTCGTCCTCGTGGTTGCGGCGGTACTGGCCGCGCAGGTCGTGGTCCCGCTGGGCGTGCCCAGGTACCTCGGAGCGGGAGCGCTCATCCTTTTCGGCCTGTACAAACTCGTCCGGCGCAAGCACCCGCGCTGGGTGGGGATGCGGGTCGGCTTCAGGGACCTGACGGCGTGGTCGTTCGTCATGGCCAGCGCACACGGCGCCGGCCTCATGCTCGTCCCCGTGCTTCTCAAGCTCTCCGGGACGATGCAAGTGATGGAACACCAGGCGCACAATGCGCACGAACACTGGGGCCACGGTGCGCACCTCTTCCTTACCAACCCGGCGACGCTCACCGATCTCGCGGCAGTTGGGGTGCATACCGCAGCGATGTTCGCGGTGATGGCGGCGGTGGCGGTCGTGGTCTACGAGAGGCTCGGCCTGATGATCCTCAAGCGCACCTGGTTCAACGTGGACCTCTTGTGGGCGGGGGCGCTGGTTGGGGCGGGGGCGATCACGCTAGCCACCTAGGCGCCTTGGTTTTGACTGTCGCAGAGGCCGAACCTCTCTCGTGGAAGTGGGGTACGAATGAGACCCGCCCCGCCGTCCGATCTAAGACGTATCGATCTGACGCATGACTCTATACGTCGCTCCGCGGGTCCCTGCCCTCCGCCGGGTTAAGCTTTGTTAAGAACGGCCTTTCGACCCTAGCGCGCCATTTCGAGTTCTGTTAACTTACATCGTAAATATACAGTGTAAGCGGGCGGGGGCGGTGTTGGAGGGTTTCGCGGTGGTTGTCTTGCTGGCGGCGGGTATCGGGGTCGTGGTCTTCGCGCTCTGGGTCTTTGCGGGGCGCGACGGGCACGCGGACGATGAGGAGGCTTCGGATACCGTGGAACACGCGCATTTGCGGCGGATGGCGGAGGCTGGGATCTCCTCCCTGGCCCCCGGCGCGATCCGGCTCGCCGAGCGGGAGCGGGCCGGCGGTGTCAGGCATCCCGGCGGTCCCGCGCGGGAGTTCTGGTGGCGGTTCGCCGCCGCTTCGGCGTCGGTGGAGAGGGACCCGGCAGCGGCCCTGGACGAGCTTCGGGTGTTGCCCGGTCTGCTCGAGGAGGCGCTTCGCGATGCGGAGCGGGGGGCCGTCGCGGTGGAAGACGCATCTAGAAGGGAGAAAGAACGATGATGCGCGAAGGTCGGCGGAGCCTGGAGGAGCGCGTGCGGCGCCTGGAGGCAGACGTCGAGGGTCACGGGCGGGAGCTGGAGCGTCTCCGGCTGGGCCTTGGGGCGCAGCAGGAGAAGGCGGTCCCGGACCGTCTCGGGCGGGACGCCGGTGACGTGGAGCCCGTAGGCGTGGCGCAGGAGGCCCCGGACGTACCGGTGTCGGAGGTTCGGGACGGGGCGTGGCCGGAGGCTTTGACGGAGGCGGGGCGGGCCTCCGGGAGCGGGTGGCGGGGGCTGGAGTTGCCGTTCGAGCTCGCCAACATGCGGCGGTGGGAGTGGTGGATGAACAAGGTGGGCATCGCGCTCTTCCTCATGGGCGTGGTGTTCCTGTTCAAGTTCTCGTGGGACAGGGGATGGCTCCAGGTCTTGCTCACGCCGGTCGTGCGGGTTGGCGTCGGCCTCCTGCTCGGGAGCGCGCTCGTGTGGGTAGGGTTTCGCGTCTACGCGGGCAGGCGGGCCTTCGCGCAGGTCGTGCTTGGGGGTGGGATCGGCACCTACTACATCACGGGGTTCGCCGCGTTCGGGATGCTCGGGGTGGTCTCGTATCCCGTCGCGTTCGCGTTCATGGTGGCCGTCACCCTGCTCGCCTTCGCGCTGTCGCTTCACCAGGACGGGGCGGCGCTTGCCGTCATAGGGGTCTCGGGCGGCCTCGCCACGCCGTTCCTCCTCTACGACGGGCCCGGCTCCGTCGCCGGGCTCGTCCTCTATGCCGGGCTCGTCCTGGCGGGGGCGATGGCCGTCTACCTCCTCAAGGGCTGGCGTTCGCTCCTGCTTGTGGCGTTCGGCGGGTATTGGGTGGTACTGCTTACCGGCTACGCCGGCGTCGCCTCGCCCGGGTGGCCGGCGGCGCCTGGGACGACAGCCTTGCAGGCCGGGGTCGTCTTCGGGTGGACCTCGCTCTGGCTCGTGCCCGCCGCGCGGGAGACGCTCAGGTCCGCCAACCCGCGCCGTTGGCCCGTTCCGGAGATGGCGCCGCCGATCCGTTCGCTCGTTGGCGGCGACGGACGCCTCTCGGGAGGCACGTCGGCGCGCCTGGTCGCGTTCGGGGCGCCCCTGATCTCGCTGTGGATCACGCAGATTTTGTGGGAGCCTGGGGGCACGACGATGGGCCTCGTGGCGCTCGGCATCGCGGCGTCCCACGGGCTCGCGTGGGCCGGGTTCCGGCGAGTCGAGCGCGGGGGACGCGTCTCGTACGCGCAGGCCATCGTCGCGCTCCTGCTCGCGACGATCTCGCTGGCCTACCTCCTTCGGGGGGAGGCGCTTCTGTTCGCTTTGGCCGCCGAGGCCGCCGCGTTGCACCTCGTCGCCAGGCGGCTCTCCGACAGGGTAGTATCGTGCATGGGTCACGCGCTCTTCGCCATCGTGGGGGCCTGGGTGTTTCCGCTTCTCGCGGTCGGTACGCTGGAGGGCATCTTCGGCGCGTATGCCGACATAACCTTCTTCGACGCGTACGCGCTCGCCAGCCTCGCGGCCATAGCCCTCGCTCTCGCCTCCTCCGCGACGGTCGGTTCGCCGGAGGTGCGACGGGCCTACCGGGTCCTCGGGCACGCGGCGGTCGCCGGGCTGCTCCTTGGCGAGTTGATCCCCTTTGGCGACGGCAGCTGGGCCCTCCTGGCCCTCGCGCTCTACGCGGCCGGGCTGCACCTGATCTCACGCCGGCTTCCGGCGTGGGGGACGCCGGGTGAGGCCCATGCCCTGTCCGCCTTCGTCGGGCTGTGGCTCGCGGGCAGGCTCGCGACCGGGATGACCTTCGCGGGCGACTCCGGGACGGCCATTTTCAACCTGCCGGGGCTCGTGGATCTCGCCGTGGTGACCCTGATACTGGCCAGCTCGTGGCTCGTCTCAAACTGGAAGACCGCGACCGCTTACAGGCTCGCGGGCCACGCGGCCCTGCTCGCGTGGTTCTGGCGCGAGTTGATCCTGCTGCCTGGCACCGCTGACGCCTACGTTACCGTCGCCTGGGGCCTTGCCGGGGCCGCGATGTTCGTCGCCGGCCTGCGACGGGACCACACTTACCTCATCAGGGGCGGCGTCGCGACGCTCTTCCTCGTGGTCGCCAAGCTCTTCCTGTGGGACCTCGCGGGGTTGGACCCGTTGTGGCGCGTCTTGCTCTTCCTCGGTTTCGGGGGCCTGTTCCTGCTCCTGAGCTACCACCTACGCAACCTCTGGAACCCGTGCGACGGCGAAGACGGGCCCGCCGCCCCGGACGAACGCTTCTCCCGCCCGGCGTAACGGGCCATCGCGCACGCGACGCGCGCACGCGACGGCGGGAGAACATCGGTGGGTGATAGGGTGATAGGGGGACTGCGGTGGCAAGCGCGCTATGGGGCCCCTTCGGCAGTTCCCCAGGCGTGCTTAGGGCACGACCGAGATCGTCCGGCCCTCCACGACCTCGCCGACCACCGCGGCGAGCGTGCCCTGCCCCTCGAGGGCGCCAACCAACGCCGGGGCCCGCCCCTCGGGCACGGCAACGAGCAGGCCGCCGCTCGTCTGCGGGTCGTACAGGGGCAGCAGGTCTCTCTCGCCGACCCCGTCCGGGGTTACTTTGTCGCCGAGGTACTCCCTGTTGTTATCGAGGCCGCCCGGGTAGCACCCGTTTTCGGCCAGGGAGACGGACCGTTCCCAGACAGGCACCCCGCCCCGGCGGACGACCGCCCCGACCCCGGACGCTTCGAGCATCTCGGAGAGGTGCCCCAGAAGGCCGTAGCCCGTGACGTCGGTGGCGGCCGATACCCGGACCTCGCGCAGCGCGTCGCGGGCGCCCTTGTTCAGGGTCGCCGCCGCCTCGACGGCGTCCTCCATCTCCGCCTCGGAGACGAGGTCGCGCTTCAGGGCCGTGGTCAGGATGCCGAAGCCAAGTGGCTTGGTAAGGACGAGGACGTCGCCGGCCCGCGCGCCTGCGTTGCGCACCACCCGGTCCTCTTCGACTAAGCCCGTCACCGAGAGGCCGTACTTCGGCTCCTCGTCCTGGACCGAGTGGCCGCCGCAGAGGCGGGCGCCCGACTCGTCGATCTTAGACTGGCCGCCGGCGAGGATCTGGCGCAGGATGCCGAGGTCGAGCGTGCCGGGGAAGCCTACGAGGTTCATCGCCGTCAAAGGCTCGCCGCCCATCGCGTAGATGTCCGAGAGGGCGTTGGCCGCGGCGATCTGGCCGAACCGGTATGGGTCGTCCACGATCGGCGGGAAAAAGTCCACGGACTGCAAGAGCAGGCCGCCGCCGAACGGCACGTAGCCCGCGTCGTCGCGGGTCTCCATGCTGCTCACGAAGCTGTCAGCCGGGGGCGAGCCCGGCCTGAGAGAGACAAGCACCTGCTCCAGGACCCCCGGAGCGAACTTGGACGCTCAACCAGCTCTTTGCGAGTATTTCGTCATCCTTATGCGGGCCTTCTCGTCCACGTAGCGAGTATAACCCCGGCCGACTTCTTGAATCGGGCGTGCACGGGGCCGCGCCGACGACGTCGCGCGGGAGGACGACCCCGGAAGGTGCGCCGGCCTGCGGGCTCACCAGGAGTGAGGTTATTCCTGGCTTCTGCGTCGGATCAGGCCGGGGATCAAGGAGACCGCGACGAGGAGCACGGCCGCGAACCCGAGGTATACGAACGTCCGCGCAAGGTCCTGCCGGGCGGTAACCAGGGAGCCTCCGGCGAAGGTGTAGGCGGCGGCGCCGGGGATGATGCAGACGGCTGTGAGTAGCACGTAGGTGCCGAGCCCTATCCTGGTGAGGCCGTACGCGTAGTTCTGCAGGTTGAAAGGAAAGACCGGCACTAGCCGGGTGAGGAGCAGCATCTGCCAGCCGTGCCTCTGGACCCCCTCGTCCAGCCTCCTGATGCGCTCGTTGCTCGCCGTCCAGCCCTCGACCAGGCCCCGCGCCGCGTACCTCCCGACCAGGAAGGAAAGCGTAGCCCCGATGG
>DATFPF010000017.1:0-21776 GCA_035264945.1 Rubrobacter sp. | reverse complement strand
GTCAACCAGCGCGAGGTCAACCAGGACACAAAAAGCTTCGCCGCCGCCCTCAAGCACGTCCTCAGGCAGGACCCGGACGTGATCCTCGTCGGCGAGATGCGCGACCTGGAGACCATCTCGCTTGCCGTGACCGCCGCCGAGACCGGCCACCTCGTCTTCGGGACGCTCCACACCCAGGACGCCCCGCAGACCGTCGATAGGATCATCGACGTCTTTTCGCCCCGCCAGCAGCACCAGATCAGGGCGCAGCTCGCCAACGCCCTGCAGGGCATCATCACCCAGACCCTGATACCCCGCCGCGACGGCGAGGGGCGGGCGGTGGCCTGCGAGATCCTCGTCCCCACGCCGGGCGTGAGGAACCTGATCCGTGAAGGGAGGAACCACCAGATCTACTCAGCCATGCAGACCGGCGGCAAGTTCGGGATGCAGACGATGGACGCCGCCCTCGTCGAGCTGGTCCGCAGGGGCCGCATCTCACGCGGGGAGGCCGAGAAGCGGTCGAGCAACCCCGAGGAGCTGCGCCGGCTCGCTGGCGGCTCCCTGGGCGGTTCCGGCGGCTACGCGTCGGCGGCGAGGTAGGGTACTGGTGGCGACCTTCACCTACAAAGCGCGCACCCGGCAGGGCGAGATACTCCAGGACAGCCTGGAGGGCACCGACACAATGGCGATAGCCTCGGAGCTGCGCCAGCGGGGGCTCCTCGTCATCGACATAAAAGAGAAGGGCGTCGTTCCGAAGGACCTTCTGGAGCCATTCAAGAAGGTCAAGCTCGCCGACCTCGTCGTGTTCACGCGCCAGTTCTCGACCATGATAAACGCCGGACTGCCCATCGTGCGCGCTCTCTACATACTCTCTGAACAGACGGACAACCAGAAGCTGAAGGAGGTCGTGGTCCACGTCCGCAAGGACGTGGAGGCGGGGCTCGCGCTCTCCGAGGCGCTGGAGAAGCACCCCAAGGTCTTCTCCAAGCTCTACGTCGAGATGGTAAGGGCGGGGGAGGTCGGCGGCATACTCGACGAGGTGCTGCTCCGGGTCGCGACGCAGCTGGAGGGGGACCAGGAGCTCAGGCGCAAGGTCAAGAGCGCGATGACCTACCCTACCGTCGTGCTCGTGCTTGCCGTTCTCGCCGCGTCGTTCATGCTCGTCTTTATAGTGCCGATCTTCGCCAGGATGTTCGAGGACCTCGGCGGAACGCTCCCGCTGCCCACCAGGGTGGCGATGGGCCTCTCCGGCATCCTCACAAGCATCTTCGGGTTGCTCCTCTACGCGGGGCTCATCGGCGGTGTGTTCGGCTTTCTGAGGTGGAAAAAGACCGAGAACGGGCGCAGGATCTGGGGTCGGGCCTCGCTAAAGATACCCCTCAAGGTGGGGGACGTGATACGCAAGGTCGTCCTCGCTCGCTTCGCCCGCACTTTAGGCACGCTGAGCGCGGCGGGCGTGCCGATCCTGCAGGCCATAGAGATCACGGCCGCCTCTTCGGGCAACTGGGTGATGGAGAACGCCCTGCTAAGGAGCCGGGATGCGATCCGGGAGGGCATCCCCATCCACAAGCCGCTCGAAAGCGAGCCCGTCTTCCCGCCTATGGTCACCAGAATGATCGCCGTCGGCGACGAGACCGGCGACATGGACGGCATGCTGGGCAAGATTGCGGAGTTCTACGAGTCCGAGGTGGACGCCACCGTCAAGGCGCTCACCTCGATCATCGAGCCGATAATGATCGTGGTAGTGGGCGGCATAGTCGGAGGCATCATCGTCGCCATGTACCTCCCGATGTTCAAGGTCTTCGAACTCGTCCAGTAGCCTCCTTGTAGAGTCTCTCTGTATCCTGGAATGTCTCATCGTACTTCGGGAGAACGTTCCATATTCCGGGGCACTGCCCCAAAGTACGCGAGGTTCGGGCCACCCGGCTCGAAAAAGTCCAAGTTATGGTGAGACGAAACGCTCCGAGATAGGTGAGACGCCCTCCCGTATTGCACATGAAACCGTATCCGGCGCTCCGAGATACAACGAGAAGCTACACTCCGTTGTAGGGACCGCCCGCACCGTTCGTTAGCCTCCGTAAACGTTGGGTGATCTTTCAGCCCCGGTCGCACCGATAGGTCTTGTGTTCATTCGATCGGTGTCGCGTCGGTCGTGGCGCGAGGCGTCTGACGGCGGTGACGTTGTCGGTAAGGGTCCTCCGCCCGTTCGGGCCGGTAGCCTCGCGCTCGCGGGCTTCTAGCGTTTCGGCGCGCCATTCGTCGGGGCTGAGGTCGAGCGGGGCTAGCGTCTCCTCGGGGTAGTCCCACGACCCAGGCCTTACCGAGGCGTGGTCGACGATCAGCAAGAGGCCGCCGGACGTCACGCGCCAGTCCAGCCTGGCGAGCCAGATCGCGGCGCCCCATTCGCCGCAGCCGAGGTCCAGCGCGGTGCCCGGGCGTAGGCTCCCGACGACGTCGACAAGGACGGGGTTCGGCCTCCCGCTCCACACGCGTCCCCGCCGGCGGTAATGGTCCTCCCAGAACCGCCCGGCCTCCGCGTCGCCGCGGCCTTCTCTGTGCCCCGCGTGAAGTTCGTCGCCCAATGTTGCGTCTCCTCTGCGTCGCTCTGCTTCATTCCTGTTTCGTGCCCCGGCCGCGGTGGCTAGCGCCGACCGGCGGTTCGGGCTACGTGCCTGGCGCGGTATGCGGTCACCGCGCGTTCCGTGTCCTCTGCGATGAGGTCGGCGTTGATGGCCGCCCCGACCCGGACGCCAGCGCCGGCGGCGCCGACGACCGTCGCCGCGAGATCCGCCACGTTCCCGGCGACCCAGACCCCGGGGACGGCGGTGAGACCGGTCGCGTCTGCCTCGACTTGCTCGCCCAGGTCGGAGGGATGGCCGGTCGTCTCCAGGCCGAGGCCCTCGAACATCTCCGCGCGGGCCACGACGCGCGGCATGATCGCCATGGCACCAAGCGCGACGACCTCGCCGTCCATGCGAACGCCCGCGGGCCGGTCCTCGACGAGCTCGAGGGCGGAGACCTCCCCTTCCACGACCGCGATGCCGCGCGCGGCCAGCTTCTCCGCCTCTTCGGCGGTTGGCCTCGGCGCGGTGTGCAGGAACAGGGTGACGTCGTCACTCCACTGCCTGAACAGCAGCGCCTGGTGCGCGGCCCACGAGTTCAGCGCGAGGACGCCGATCGGCCTGTCGCGGACCTCCCACCCGTGGCAGTACGGGCAATGCACCACGTCACGACCCCACCGCTCCCTCACCCCCGGAATGTCCGGCAGTTCGTCGACGAGCCCCGTGGTTACCAACAGCCGCCTGGCGCCTACCCGGCGTCCGTCCTCTATCCCTACGGCGAAGCCTCCGCCGTCCACGGGGAAGGCCGAGTCGACGCGACCGTCGAGCACCCCCACGCCGTAGCGCCCGACCTCCGCCCGGCCTGCTTCCAGCAGCGCTGCCGAGTTCGTGCCGTCCCGGGTCAGGAACCCGTGGACCCCGGCCGCGGGCGCGTTGCGCGGCTCGCCCGCGTTGATGACCAGGACCGAGCGCCGGGCCCGCCCCAGGGTCAGCGCGCCGCTCAGGCCCGCGGCCCCGCCCCCTACCACCACCACGTCGTACGGTGCGAGATCCTGCCGTTGGGCTCATGCCCGTCCTTCCTCTTGCTGCCTCGGGACGATGTTCCGACATGAAGCGAGTATCGGAGGTAGTACTCACGGTGGAAAGTGCGGATGATCGGGTTTTATAGGACTATATTCGGTGATATCGTGGACACTTTGGCGCCGGTCGCCACGGCTGGCGAGAACAGGGGGTAGGGGCGTGGGTACGAGGAGGAAACCGGGCAGACGGGGCGGCGGGCTGCCCGTCCGCACCTACGAGGCGGTGCCGGGGGTGCCGGGGGTGCCGCCGGTGAGCGTCACGAGGTTCCCTACAGGGAGCGTGCCCGTGGCGTGCAGCCGGTGGGGCAAGCCCACACCCACGACTTCCTCGCGTTCACGTACTTCGAGACCGGTGGCGGATCGCTGCGGCTGGGGAAGCGGGAGCGGTCCGTGGAGGCCGGGGACGCGTACGTCGCAGCGCCTGGCGAGGTTATAGGGGGTGGGGAGGGCGCGAGCGGGTTCAGGGAGGCGGAGGGCTGGGGCATCTTCTTCCCGCCCGAGGCCCTCGGTCTCCAGGCGCCCGGCGTATTCCTCTCCTGGGCTGACGTTTATTGTGCAAGACGTCGTCCAGCAAGCCGATCTGGCGGACCGCTGCGTCGTATTCTGTAGAATGGACGACCGTTGGCGACGATTCGGGAGGACGTTGGGCTTTGGGTTTCTGGGGTGAGCTTGGCGGGAGGATCGTGGGCGCGCCGTCCATACTCGCGGCCGACTTCGCGAACCTCGCCGAGGAGGTGCGGCGGGCGCAGGCTGGCGGCGCGGAGCTCGTGCACTTCGACTCGATGGACAACCAGTTCGTCCCGAACCTCACGGTCGGACCCGTGGTCGCCGCCTCGCTGGTCGAGGCGATCGAGCTGCCCGTCGACGCCCACCTCATGGTCGACAGCCCGGATAACCTGATCCCGCTCTTCATCGAGGCCGGGGTCGCGAGCATCTCGGTCCAGCCGGAGGCGGTCACCCACCTGCACCGGACGTTGACCATGATCCGGGATGGCGGCTGCGAGGCCGGCGTCGCCCTTAACCCGACCACCCCACCAGAGTCCATCGAGTGGGCGCTCCCGTACCTTGACTACGTGCTGGTCATGACCGTGAACCCCGGCTTCGGCGGCCAGTCTTTTATCCCCGAGATGACCGCCAAGGTGCGTCGCCTCAAGGAGATGACCGACCTCCCCGTCCAGGTGGACGGCGGCATCACCGCGCAGACGGCGCCCGTGATGGTAGAGGCCGGCGCCCAGGTGCTCGTAGCCGGCTCCGCGGTCTACAAGGGCGACCCCTCTACGGAGATGAGACGCATCATCGACGCCGCCCGCGCCGCGGCCTAGCCTGCGGTTCGCGCTTTTCAGCACTTCAGCTAGTCAGCACTTCAGCTAGCTTCCTTCCGAGTGCTTCGCCCACCATCGCCCGACGCCACGCTCCGTAAGGACGCGCCTGGCCTCCGACCAGCTGAAAGCGAGGGCCCGCGGGGCTGGCCCGAAGCGTACTGGGAGGCGCGAAGCGCCTGGCTGACAAGCTCCGTTCCTTGTTGCCATAAACGCCGTGTGGTATAGGTTTCCTCGTAACTTTTCGGGGGCGGGTGAAATTCCCGCACCGGCGGTGAGCCCGCAGGGAGCGTTCCCGGCGGGGAGCCCGCGAGCCCCAGGGCAGAACCCGGGGTTGAGCCGGTGAAGGTTCGCGCAGCGAGCCGTATTCCGGCGCCGACGGTGAGAGTCCGGATGGGAGAAAGGTCAACGTGGCACGAGGTTCGTTCATGGATCTCGCCCGGCGGCTAGCCGAGCGCGGTCGTCTCACGGTGGCGCCCAATCCCCTTGTCGGGGCCGTCGTCGTGCGCGACGGCGAGGTCGTGGGCGAGGGCTGGCACGCCAGGGCCGGGGAGGCCCACGCGGAGGTGCGGACGCTCGACGCGGCGGGGGAGGCCGCTAGGGGCGCCACGATGTACGTCACGCTCGAACCGTGCAACCATCACGGGCGGACGCCCCCCTGCGTGGAGGCCATCTTGCGGGCAGGCATCTCGCGCGTGGTCATCGGCGCGCTCGACCCGGACCGGCGCATGCGCGGGCGCAGCGTCGAGATGTTGCGGGGGGCTGGCATCGCTGTCGAGGTACTCGACGACCCGGCTTGCGAGGCGCAGAACGAGCAGTTCTTCCACAAGATGCGCACGGGGCGTCCGTTCGTGCACGTCAAGCTGGCGACGACGCTGGACGGCAGGATCGCCGCTTCGGGCGGCGACAGCAAGTGGGTAACGGGCGAGGCCGCGAGGCTCCGCGCGCACGAGCTAAGGGCCGAGGCGGGCGCCGTGCTGGTCGGCGCCGGTACCGTGCGGGCCGACGACCCGACGCTCACGGCCCGCGGCCTCCCCGAGGAGCCGCCGGCCGTCACCCGCGTCGTGCTCGACCCGCGCCTCACCACGGGCCCCGAGAGCGAGCTCGTCCGCACGGCGACGAAGGCGCCGCTCGTGGTCTTCGCTGGCGGTGAGGTTCAGGAGGGGAGGGCTGAGACCCTCCGCGGGCTTGGGGTTGAAGTCGTGGGTGCCCCGGTCGTGGGGGGCAGGATGGACCCCGGCTTCGTTCTGGACGAGCTGGGGAGGCGCGGTATCCGGGGCGTGCTCGTCGAGGGGGGCGGGGAGACCGCCACGGGCTTCGTGGAGGGGGGGCTCGCGGACAAGCTAACGCTCTTCTACGCGCCCAGGCTCATAGGATCCGAGGGGGTGCCCATGATCGGGGCCCTGCGCGCTACCCGCATGGCTGAGGCACTTCGCTTCCGGGTATCGGAAGTCGAGAAGGTCGGCGAGGACGTCGCCGTGACGCTCTACCCGGCGCGGGGGGAGGAGGACCGTGTTCACCGGGCTAGTTGAGGAGGTAGGTCGGGTGAGGTCGCTGCGGGCCGCCGAAGACGCCGGGGACGCGCACCTTGGCCTCTCGGCCGACGTGGTGCTAGGGGGGACGCGCGTGGGCGACTCCATCCTGGTCAACGGGGCTTGCCTGACCGTCGACGAGGTCGGGGACGGCGCCCTCGTCTTCTACACCATGCCCGAGACGCTCAGGCGGACGGCGCTCGGCAATCTCTCCGAGGGCAGCCTCGTGAACCTGGAGCGGGCGATGGAGGCCGGCGGGAGGCTCGGGGGTCACATAGTGCAGGGGCACGTGGACGGCGTCGGCGAGGTGGTCGACGTGAGGCCCGAGGGGGATGCGGAGATCTGGACCTTCAGGGCGCCCGACTCGGTGCTGCGCTACGCGGTCGAGAAGGGCAGCGTGTGCGTGGACGGCATAAGCCTCACCGTCGTCTCCGTCGGAGACGAGGGCTTCACCGTCTCGATCCTCCCGCACACCAGCTCGCACACAAACCTGGGCGAGCTCGCGGTCGGGTCCCACGTAAACCTGGAGGCCGATGTAGTAGGGAAGTACGTCGAGAGGCTCATGCAGCCGTGGAAGGACAAGGAAGTTGCCAATCCCGAGAGGAGAACAAGAGATGCCGTTTAGCCCTATGGAAGAGATCCTGGAGGACATCAAGGCAGGCAAGATGGTCATCGTCTGCGACGACGAGGACAGGGAGAACGAGGGCGACCTCACGATGGCCGCCGAGCTGGTAACCGCGGACGACATAAACTTCATGGCCACGCACGGCCGGGGGCTCATATGTCTGCCCATGGCCGAGGAGCTCGTGGACAGGCTCGACATCCCGCAGATGACCGTCCACAACTCCTCGCGCATGGGCACGGGCTTCACCGTCTCCATCGAGGCCAGGGAGGGCATAACAACCGGCATCTCCGCCGCCGACCGGGCCCACACCTGCCGGGTTGCCGTGGACGACGCCACGGGCCCCGAGGATCTGGTCATGCCGGGGCACGTCTTCCCGCTGCGGGCCAAGGCCGGCGGCGTGCTGCAGCGGGCCGGTCAGACCGAGGCCGCCGTGGACCTCTCCCGGCTGGCGGGCCTGAAGCCCGCTGGCGTGATCTGCGAGATCATGAAAGAGGACGGCACGATGGCCAGGGTGCCCGACCTCGAGAAGTTCTCAGCCGAGCACGACATAAAGCTCGTGACGACAGCCCAGATCATCGAGTACCGCCACGCCTTCGAGACCCAGGTAAAGTGCGCCGTTGAGACGAAGCTGCCCACGCCGCAAGGCGAGTTCCGCCTGAGGGCCTACGAGAGCGAGGTAGACGACCTTACCCACCTGGCGCTCATCATGGGCGAGCCCGAGGGCAAGGAGGACGTGCTGGTGCGCGTCCACTCCGCCTGCCTCACGGGCGACGCGCTCCACTCCCTGCGCTGCGACTGCGGCGAGCAGCTCGAGGCGGCGATGGAGCTCGTGGCCCGCGAGGGCGAGGGCGTTATCGTCTACATGCAGCAGGAGGGCCGCGGCATAGGCCTCCTGAACAAGATGAAGGCCTACCACCTCCAGGACGAGGGCATGGACACCGTCGAGGCGAACCAGAAGCTAGGCCTCGCCCCCGACCTGCGCGACTACGGCGTCGGCGCCCAGATCCTCAAGGACCTCGGCCTCAGGCGCATCCGGCTCCTTACCAACAACCTTACCAAGGTCGTTGGCCTGAGGGGGTTCGGGCTGGAGATCACGGAGCGCGTGCCGCTCGAGATGAAGCCAAACGGCCACAACGAGCGCTACCTCAAGACAAAGCGCGAGAAGCTCAACCACGTCTTCGACAAGATCTAGGATGGGAACCTTGCGCGGCGTGGACGGCGCCAACCACATAGAGGGCACGCTCTCGGCGGCGGGGATGACCTTCGGGATCGTCGCCGCCCGCTTCAACGACTTTATAGTCAAGGCGCTCCTCGAGGGCGCCCTCGACGCCGTGAGGCGCCACGGCGGCGAGGCCGAGTCCGTCGACGTCGTATGGGTGCCTGGCTCATACGAGATACCCCTCGCTGCCAGGGAGATGGCGAAGACGGGCCGCTACGACGCCGTGGTCTGCCTGGGCGCCGTGATCCGGGGCTCGACAGCCCACTTCGACTACGTGGCGGGCGGCGCCTCGAACGGCGTCTCGGCCGTGGCCCTCGAGACGGGCGTCCCAACCATCTTCGGCGTCATCACCACGGAGACCATAGAGCAGGCAATCGAGCGCGCAGGCACCAAGATGGGGAACAAGGGCTTCGAGGCCGCCGTCTCGGCGATAGAGATGGCGGACCTGCTGCCCCGCATCAGGCAGGTGGAACCGGCCAGGACCGCGGGCAAAGGCTAGAGGCGCCCAGCAGGGGCGCCTCGGTCGTGGAAGCTATGGTCGGGGGCGGCCCCGCGTTGGCGGCGCCCTAGGCGGTCCCGGAGACGGAGGGCGTCTTCGCGACGGCCTTCTGCACCTTGAACGCCTTCAGGCACGACGTGCAGGTCCACACGCGCTTCGTCGAGCTGCCCTCCTGGATGCGAACCTTCTGCAGGTTCGGGTTCCAGCGGCGGCGCGTAGCGCGCAGGGAGTGGCTCCTGGCGTTGCCGTACTCTGGCTTCTTTCCGCAGGAATAACAGACCTTCGCCACTTCAATTTCTCCTGTGCTAGGATACCGGTCGAATTTGGGGACCCCGGGGCGCCGCTATGGGCCGGCTCCGGGCGTCGGGCAGGGATTGTACCAGATAGTCGCGGGCAGACAGGGACGCGCGGGGGCCTCCGGGTTCTTCCGAACGGGCACGTCAGGAGGCGCGTGGAGACGGTGGCGATGGGAGGGATGCGATGGCGGTAAAGGTGGCATCCTTAGGGGCCGCGGCGCACGCGGCGCTCAAGGCCCAGGTCGCCCGGATCAACGCCCTCAACGTCTACCCCGTCCCGGACGGCGACACCGGCACGAACATGCTGCTCACCCTCGAATCCACCCTAAAAGACGCCGCCGAGGCGGAGTACGCTGGCCCCGAGGAGGCGAGCCGGGCCGTGGCCCGGGCTGCGCTCATGGGGGCCAGGGGGAACTCGGGCGTGATCCTCTCGCAGATGATCCGGGGCGCCTGCGACGTCCTCGCCGAGCACGGCTCGCTCGATGCCGCAGCCTTCGCCGCCGCCATGGACGGCGCGAGGGAGAGGGCCTACGCCTCCGTGAGGGAGCCCGTCGAGGGCACCATGCTTACCGTGATCAAGGACGCCGCCCGCGCGGCGGTCGAGGCCGTCGAGGGCGGCGAGGAGGACCTTCCGGCCGTGATCCGGGCCTCGGCCGTCGAGGCCCACGAGTCGGTCCGCAGGACGCCGGAACTGCTCGACGTCCTGCGCGACGCCGGGGTTGTGGACGCCGGCGGGCTCGCGGTGGCCGTGATCCTCGACGGTATCTACGCCTGCGTTACGGGGGAGGAGATAGAGAGCACCTTCGAGTCGGACGACGAAGCGCCGGACCTGACGGCGATCCACGCCGAGGAGGAGGCCTGGGGCTACTGCACCCAGTTCGTCGTCTCCGGCTTTGCCGGTGAGGCGGAGGAGTTCGAGGAGCACGTCTACGCCAGCGGGAAGAGCGTGCTCGTCATCGCCGACGAGGACACGGTGAACGTCCACGTCCACACCCAAGACCCCGGGGCAATGCTCTCCTACGCCTGCGGCTACGGGCGGCTGGCGCGGGTCAAGATCGAGGACATGGAGGCCCAGGTCCGTTCGAGGGCGGGGGCCGGGGAAGAACGTGCCCCCGGCAGCGTTGGCGTCGTGGCCGCGAGCCGGGGAGTCGGGAACCGCTCGCTCTTCGAGGAGATGGGGGCCGTGGTGGTCGAGGGCGGGCAGGGCGCGAACCCGAGCGCCGCCGACCTCGCCGGGGCGGTGGAGGAGGCGGGGTCTCCCGTCGTCGTGATCCTGCCGAACAACAAGAACATAGTGCCCACAGCCGAGCGCGTCGGGGAGCTCGTGGGTACGGAGGTGCGCGTAGTCCCGACCCGGAGCATCGCCGCTGGCCTCGCCGTCATGGTCGGCTTCGACGCCGAGGGCGAGCCTGAAGAGGTCGCCGGGGAGATGGAGGAGATCCTGGCCTCGCTCCACTCAGCCGAGGTGACGCGATCCGTCAGGGACACCAAACTCGAAGGCAGGGACGTGCCCGAGGGCTCGTTTATAGGCTTCATCGACGACGAGCTGGTCGCCGCCGGGGAGACGGTCGAAGAGGTGGCCCTCGCGCTCGCCGGGGAGATCGTCGGGCGCGGAGCCGACGTCCTGACGCTCGTGGGCGGCGAGGACCTAGACCCGGACGGGCTGGAGAGGATGGCCGAAGCTATGCGCGCCCTCGACGAGGACCTCGAGGTCGAGACCAGGGAAGGCGGGCAGCCCCTCTACCCGTTGCAGATGGTGGCCGAGTGACGACCGCCATCGTCACCGACTCGACGACGAGCCTGACGCCGGAGGTTCTCGAGCGGCCCGACGTGCGGGTGGTGCCGCTAACGTTCCACTTCGGTTCCGGCGAGACCTACAAGGACAAGGTGGACATGTCCAACGAGGAGTTCTACGAGCGCCTGCGCGACTCGGAGGTCTTCCCTACCACATCCCAGCCCCCGGCCGGGGCCTTCGTGGAGGCCTACGAGGCGCTCTCTGACTACGACGAGATACTGGTGCTTGCGGTCTCGCGCAAGCTGAGCGGCACCTACGACTCCGCGCTCCAGGCGGCGGGGATGGTCGAGCGGCCGGTCGAGGTGGTGGACACGAGGAGCGCCGAAATGGGCTCGGGGCTCATCCTGCTCGAGGCGCTCAATGTCCTGGACGACGGCGGGGAGTTCAAGGACGTCATGCGGGCGGCCGAGGCCGCGGCCGGACGCTGCAACCTTTACTTCGCCGTGGGTACGCTCGAGTACCTGGCCAAGAGCGGCAGGATCGGCCGCGCCCGGCGTCTCGTCGGGACGGCGCTGGACGTGCGGCCCGTCCTGAAGCTTGTGGACGGCGAGGTCGTACCCCACAAGCGCACCCGCGGGCGCAAGCGACAGATGAACACGGTTCTCGAAGAGATAAAGCCCGCCGCGGAGGCCGGTCGCCCGCTTTACTTCGGGCACATCGCGACGCCGGAGCCCGTCGCTGAGCTCGCGGAGCGGCTCGGTGTCGAGGGGCGTCCCGTCGCCGAGATAGGGGGCGTGGTCGGTTCGCACGTCGGCCTGGGGGCCTATGGCGTGGCCCACCTCTAGGGAGGCCGCGGAGGAGGCGGGGTTCGCGCGCAGGACGCCGCTTACCGAGCTTCGGGCGAGGCCCGTGAGGGAGCTGCCCGGGGTGGGACCCAGGATCGAGGCTGCGCTAAAGGAGCTCGGCGTCGAGAGCCTGGCCGACTTGATCTCCCACTACCCCTCGCGCCACGAGGACCTCTCGAACGTCAAGAAGGTGGGGGACCTCCGCGTCGGCGAGAAGGCGACGGTCGTGGGGCGCGTGGTGGGCACCCGTCCCCTGGGACGGCCCGTGCGCGGCCGCGCCCCCGGCTTCACGGCCCAGCTCTACGACGGCACGGGCTACCTGACGGTCACCGTCTGGGGCCGCTCCTGGATGGCGAAGGGCCTGCAGCCCGAGACCCGCGTCGTGGTCTCAGGGGAGGTCCAGAGCCGCTACGGGATACAGCTCGTCGCCAAGAGCATCGAGGTGGTGGAGGAGGAAGGCAGGACCGACGAGGGGCCGCACGCCGGGCGGTTCGTCCCCATCTACCCGGCGAACAAGGGCATCCAGGCGAGGAGGTTGCGCGCCCTGATCCACCGCGCCCTCGACGCCGCGGGCCACGTCCTCGACCCGCTGCCGGCAGACCTTCTCGTCCGCCACGACCTCCCGAACCTGCACGAGGCCATCCACGAGGTCCACTTCCCCGAGGACAGGCCCCGCCTGCGCGCCGCCATGCGACGCCTGGTCTTCCACGAGCTCTTCCTCATACAGACCGGCCTCGCCGCCCGCAAGACCCGCCTGGACAGGACCGAGACGGGCGCCAGGCACAGGGGCGACGGGCGCCTGCTCAACCCGTTCCTGAACGATCTGCCTTTCGGGCTGACGGGGGCGCAGGAGCGGGTGATCGAGGAGGTCCTCGCCGACATGCGCCTCGAGAAGCCGATGCGCCGGCTCTTGCAGGGCGACGTCGGCAGCGGCAAGACCGTCGTCGCGGTCGCGGCCCTTCTAACGGCCGTAGAGTCAGGGGGCCAGGGCGCTATCATGGCCCCGACGGAGGTACTCGCCGAGCAGCACTTCCTCTCGATGTCAGCCGCCCTCGCTGACCTCCCCCTGAACGTGGTGATGCTGACGGGCTCCCAGGGCGCCGCCGAGCGGCGCGAGGCCCTGCGTCAGGTCGCTGCCGGGGAGGCCCACCTCGTCGTAGGCACCCACGCGCTCATACAGAAGGGCGTCGAGTTCAGGGACCTCTCCCTGGTCGTCGTGGACGAGCAGCACCGCTTCGGGGTAGGCCAGCGGACCGTCTTCCGCGAGAAGGGCAAGACGCCGGACACCCTCGTGATGACCGCGACGCCCATACCGAGGACGCTCTCGCTAACCTTATACGGGGACCTGGAGGTCTCGATCATCGACGAGCTGCCCCCCGGCAGGAAGCCCGTCGAGACGCGCATCGTGGACCCCGCCGGGCGTATCGGGGCCTACGACGAGGTCAGGCGGGAGCTGGAGGGGGGGCGGCAGGCGTACGTGATCTGCCCGCTCGTCGAGGAGTCGGAGGCGCTGGAGGACGTCCGGGCGGCAGAGGAGCTGCGCGAGGAGCTTGCGGAGGAGGTCTTCCCTGATCGGAGCGTAGGCCTACTCCACGGCCGGATGAAGGCCCAGGAGAAGCGCGAGGCTATGGCGGCCTTCCGCAGCAGGGAGACCGAGGTGCTCGTGGCGACCGTCGTCGTCGAAGTCGGGGTCGACGTCCCCAACGCGAGCGCCATCGTCATAGAGGGCGCGGAGCGCTTCGGCCTCTCCCAACTACACCAGCTCCGGGGCAGGGTCTGCCGCGGGCTCCATCCGCCGAAGTGCTTTCTGGTAGGGGAGCCCAAGACCGACGACTCGCTCAAGCGCCTCGAGGCTTTGGAGGAGCACCAGGACGGCTTCAAGCTCTCCGAGGTGGACCTCGCCATCCGGGGCGAGGGGACACTCTTCGGCAGCCGCCAGAGCGGGATGCCCGACCTGAAGGTGGCGAAGCTGCTCCGGGACATAGACGTGCTGGTGGAGGCCAGGCGCGAGGCCTTCGCGCTCGTCGCCGAGGATCCCACGCTCAAGCGCGCCGACCACAGGCCGCTGCGGCGCGAGATCCGGGAGCTCCTCGGCTCGAACGTCGAGTGGCTCTTCAGGGAGTAGCCCTTGAGGGTTATCGCCGGTACGGCCGGCGGCGTGCGCCTTGCCGCCGTGCCCAAGGGCGTGCGCCCTACGGGCGACAGGGTGCGCGAGGCGGTCTTCAACTCTCTGGGCCAGTTCTTCGAAGGGGGGGACGTCCTCGACCTCTACGCGGGGACGGGCGCTTTAGGCATCGAGGCGCTCAGCCGCGGCTGCGAGCGGGCCGTCTTCGTCGAGAAGGACAGGGCCGCCAGAAAGGCGATCTCCGAGAACCTGAAGAAGACGGGCTTCGGCGGGCGGGCCGAGGTCGTTGCTGGCGACGTGGGGCGGGCCGTCGAGAGGTTGGCGGGGGAGGGGCGGCGCTTCGATTTGATCTTCGCGGACCCGCCCTATAGAATCGGCCGGTCGGAGGTAGGGGGTATCCTCGACCAGCTTGGAGCGCTTCTCGTGCCTGGGGGCCGGGCGGTGATCGAGGGCGGCGAGGCGCCACCCGAAGATGTGTTTGGCAGGAAGGGGTCAACGCGCCGCTACGGCGGCACGTTCGTAACCGTACTTGAGAGGTCAGAGCTGACAATCAGGGTTGCCGTCTGTCCCGGAAGCTTCGACCCCGTGACGAGCGGGCACCTGGACATCATCCGCCGGGCGGCCAGGATCTTCGACCACGTCGTCGTCGCCGTCGGGGCCAACACGCGCAAGAAGCCGCGGCTGTCGGCGATCGAGCGGGCCGGGCTCATCGAGAAGGTCACCGCCGACATTGAGAACGTTTCGGTCGAGGTAATGGAGGGCCTGCTCGTCGATTTCGCCAGGGAGCAGGGCGCGGGGGCTATAGTAAAGGGGCTAAGGGCCGTCTCCGATTTCGAGTCCGAGTTCGAGCAGGCGCAGCTAAACAGGACCCTGTCCTCGGAGATCGAGACGGTCTTTATAATGGCCGCCTCGGAGCACAGTTTCCTCAGCTCGAGCGCCGTCCGGGAGATCTCCTGGCACGGCGGCGACGTGCGCGGGCTGGTGCCCGACGGCATACTGGAGACCGTGCGGCAGATTTATTCCGGCTCGGACGGTAAGATACAGGGATCGTAAGCAAAGAACGAGGTTGCCGAAGATGGACGTACTGGTACTCATAGACAGGTTGGAAGAGCTGGTCGAGGACGCCCGGAGCTTCCCCGGCTTCGGCAACACGGCGATGGTAGACCGCGACGCCGCCTTCGACATCATAGACCAGATGCGCCAGACGATCCCCGAGGAGCTAAAACAGGCGCGATGGATCGTCAAGGAGCGCCAGGCCATGCTCGACGAGGCCCGCTCCGAGTCCGACCGCATAATTCGCAGTGCCCAGGACGAGGCAGAGAAGATCACCTCAGAGGAAGAGGTCCTCAAGCGCGCAGAGAAGCGGAGCGCCGAGATCATGGAGGACGCCCGCCGCCGAGAGCGCGAGATACGCCTCGGCGCCGAAGACTACGCCGACGAGGTGCTCGCCAACCTTGAAGACAACCTCGGCAAACTGCTCGAGGCCGTCCAGCGCGGCCGCTCTAAACTGCAGGGCGTGCAGGAACAGTAACAAGCGGTAGACTAGCCCCATGAACAACCGGATCCCCCTCAGAAAGCCCGGGGCCGAGGTGGGCGACAGGCATCTGGTCCACGCCGAATTCGAGGCGGACCCACTCGACCTCTACGGGCGCCACCACGATGTTACCCACGCCGAGGCGGACGTCGCCGTGACGAAGGTCTCGGACGGCCTGTACCTCGACCTGCGCGTAAGCACCGTCCTCGCCACCACCTGCGACAGGACGCTGGAGCCCGTGGAGCTGCACTTGGAGTTCGGCGACTCGGAGCTTCTCGCGGCCCCCGACGACGAGGAGCTCGCCGTCGAGGACTGGACGCTCGACCTGAAGCGCTACGCGGGCAGGACGCTGCCGAACGAGATCCCGATGCAGGTCTTCAGGAAGGGCACGGAGCCCGTCGGGCCCGCCGACGAGGGCGACGCGGTTGACCCGCGGTGGCGCGGGCTCGACGACATCTCCGTCTCCGGCTTCTAGGCCGAGCCGAAGGGCGGGCCCCGCGGGAACGTGGTCCGCGATAGCAAAGTAGGTTATATTCTCGACCGGCCCGCGGCGCCTCGTCGCGCGTGCCGGTTCCGGACTTTGAGCACAGGGCGCCCCGGCGGGCGGGGCGACATCGTATGAGAGAGCGGAGGTAGCACCATGGCGGTACCGAAGAAGAAGACGTCCAAGGCGCGCAGGAACCTGCGGCGGGCCCACCACGCGCTGGCCGGCCCCGGCCTCCAGGCTTGCCCGAACTGCGGGGAGCCCCATCTCTCGCACCGGGTCTGCGGGAACTGCGGCTACTACAAGGGCCGCACGGCGGTCGCCGTAGAGGAGACGGGGTAACCGGAGCCCTCCGGGCGGAGCGTTGCGCCTCGCCGTAGACGCCCTCGGCGGCGACAACGCGCCGGGCGAGGTGGTCTCTGGTGCCATCGCCGCCGCCCGGAGGCTCCCGGGCGACGAAATCCTGCTCGTGGGGCCCGAGGCTGCGGTAGGGCCGCGCTTGGGCCGAGAGGTCCCGGCCAACGTCTCACTGTATCCGTCGGGCGGGCGGATAGGTATGGACGAGGAGCCCGCGGCCGCGCTCAGGGCTCGGCCAGACGCGGGGGTGTCGGTAGCGGCGAAGATGGTCCGCGCGGGCGAGGCCGACGCCTTCTTCTCGGCTGGCAGCACTGGGGCGACGGTCGCGGCTGCGCTCATGCGCATCGGCCGCATGGACGGCGTTCGCAGGCCCGCCATCTCGACCGTCCTGCCGCTCACGAGGCCCGTGCTCCTGCTCGACGCCGGGGCGACCACGATGTGCCGGCCGCAGGACCTGCTCAATTTCGCTATCCTTGGCGGCGTGTTCGCGGAGAGATACTTCGGTCTTGAAGAACGCGCCAGGGTCGGGCTCGTCAACGTAGGCGAGGAGCCCGGCAAGGGCACCGACCTCGCAAAAGAGGCCCACGCCCTGATCTCGCGCTCGGGCGTGCGCTTCGTGGGCAACGTGGAGGGCAGGGACGTGGCGACGGGCGTCGCCGACGTGCTGGTCACCGACGGCTTCACGGGCAACGTGATGCTCAAGACCGCAGAGGGCGTGGCGCGGGAGGTGCTAGGGATGGTCCGTTCGGCCGTTACCGGGGATCTCGTAGGCAAGATGGCGGGCGCGGCGCTCAGGCCCCGGCTCCTCGCCATCCGCGACCGGGTTGACCCCGAGAACTACGGGGGCTCGTTCCTGCTCGGCGTGCGGGGGCCCGTCGTGATCGGGCACGGCAACTCGCGCGCCCGCGGCGTCGAGAACGCCCTGATCGGGATCTCCCGCTCGGGAGATGGCCTTATGGGTGCGCTCGCGGAGGCCCTCGAATCCGCCCGCGCCCCGGGGGAGGCCGTATGAACGGCGGGCCCGTCGGCAAGATCGTCGGGGCAGGGAGGGCGCTAGGGAGCCGGGTCGTTACCAACAAGGACCTCGAGGGCGTCCTCGACACTACGGACGACTGGATCTCGACCCGCACCGGCATCCACGAGCGGCGCTTTATAGGCGAGGACGAGTCTTGCGCGACCCTCGCGATCCAGGCCGCCCGAAACGCCGTCGAGCACGCCGGCATAGACGGCGGCACCGTCGACCTCGTGGTCTGCGGCACCTCGACGGCGCCCGAGTCCATGCCCTCGGTGGCTTGCCTGGTGGGGGAGAGCGTCGGGGCCCCTGGCGTCGGCGCCATGGACCTCGCCGCGGCCTGCTCGGGCTTCTCCTACGCGGCGTCGGTCGCCACCGCGATGATCGTCTCGGGCCAGGCCAGCCGCGTCCTCCTGATCGGCGCGGACGCCATGAGCACCGTCGTCGACCAGACGGAGCGCTCGACGGCGGTCCTCTTCGGGGACGGCGCAGGCGCGGTAATCCTCGACGCGGGCGACGGCGAGTCCGGCTTCGTCGACCACATACTCGGCGCAGACGGCAGGGGCGCCCCGCTCGGCCGGGCCGGCCAGCCAGGCGACCCCAACAAGCTCTACCAGAACGGCCGCGAGGTCTTCAAGTTCGCCGTCCGCATCCTTCCCGAGATGTTCGAGAAGCTACTCTCCCGCAACGGCCTCACCCCGGACGACGTCCAGTTCGTCATCCCGCACCAGGCCAATGCACGCATAATACGCTCGGCGGCGAAGAAGATGGACATCCCGGAGGAGCGGATCGTCATGAACCTTGACAGGTTCGGGAACACGTCGGCGGCGAGCATCCCGCTCTCCTACCCCGACATCTACGACAGGATGGAGCCTGGCAAGTACGTGGTCACCGTCGGTTTCGGGTTCGGGCTCACGTGGGCCGCGAACTTGTACAGGATCTAGGAGGCGCATGGCGCGGATGAGGGCGGTGGTCTTTCCGGGGCAGGGAACCGCGGGCGGCGAGGTCTCGGGCGAGGTGGCCGAGGCGCTCGGGCGCCGCGACGGGGACGGCGAGCCCCCCTACCAGTTGGCAGTCTTCGCGAGCTCCGTGGAACTGTTCTACCGGCTGCGGGAGGCCGGGGTGGCGCCCGACGTGGTGGCGGGGCATTCGCTCGGGGAGTACGCGGCGGCCCACGCGGCCGGGTCGCTGGGCCTGGACGACGGCGTCCGGCTCGTGGCCGAGCGGGATCGGCTAATGACGGAGGCGTCGGAGAAGACGCCTGGGGGGATGGTCGCCGTGATCGGGGCCGACCCGGACGAGGTGGAGCGGGTCGTTGGCGAGGCCGATGGCGTCGTGGTCGCCGCCAACTTCAACACGCCGCGCCAGGTAGTCGTGTCCGGGGAGAGCGAGGCTCTGGAGGTCGCCCTCGAGGGCATCAAGGGAAGGAAGGTGCCGCTCAGGGTGGCCGGGGCGTTCCACTCCCCGCTTATGGAGGGGGCCGCCGCCCGCATGGAGAAGCTTCTGGCAGGGGTCGAGTTCGCGGAGCCCGAGTTGCCGATGGTCGGGGCCGCCCACGGGGAGGTCCTGCGGACGGGGCGGGCGATCCGGGCCGCGCTGCGCGAGCAGATGCTCCTGCCCGTGCGCTGGAGCGCGGTGATGGGGCGGTTCTTCGAGATGGGGGTGGATGCAATCTTCGAGGCTGGGGAGGACGGGACGCTGACGCGGATGCTCAGGGACTTCAAGCGAAAAGACGTGCGGGGCGTGGCGGCGAAGGAGGCGCTCGCTTGAAGGCGCCGCTAGGGCCCGCCGCCATCAGGGGCCTGATACCGCACCGCTACCCGTTCTTGCTAGTGGACAGGATCGAGGAGTTAGAACCCGGCGTGCGCGCCGTGGGCGTCAAGAACGTCACCCAGAACGAGCCGTTCTTCCAGGGGCATTTCCCTGACTATCCGGTAATGCCCGGCGTGCTCATCATAGAGGCGATGGCGCAGGTCGGGGCCGTCGGGGTGATGGCAGGGGGCGACCACAAGGACAAGCTCGCCCTCTTCGCCGGCATCGACGGCGTCAGGTTCCGCAGGCAGGTCTTGCCGGGGGACGTGTTGCGGATGGAGGTCGAGATCGTGCGCCTCAAGGGCTCCGTCGGGCGGGGCAAGGCGAAGGCCACGGTGGACGGCGAGCGGGTGTGCGAGGCCGAGCTCATGTTCGCCTTCGCGGCGAGGGGGGACGTCGAATGATCGGGGAGGGCAGGGTAGCCATCGTGACGGGCGGCGGGCGCGGCATAGGACGGGCCGTGGCCGTAAGGCTGGCCAAGGAGGGCGCGCAGGTCGCTATCTCCTACCGCTCCAACGACGCGGCGGCAGAGGAGGCCGCCGAAGAGGTCCGCGCCGTTGGCGTCCGGTGCGAGCTCTTCAAGGGGGACGTCGCGGAGCCGGACGACGTCAAGGCGCTCTTCGGGGGCGTCACTGAGGCGTTCGGCCGCGTGGATATCCTCGTCAACAACGCGGGCGTAACGCGCGACAACCTAATGATGCGGATGAAAGAAATGGAGTTCGACGAGGTGCTCAGGACGAACCTCAAGGGGACGTACCTGTGCACGCGGGCGGCGATGCGGCCCATGGTGCGGGCCCGGTGGGGCAGGATCGTCAACGTCTCCTCCGTCGTCGGGCTCGTCGGGAACGCCGGGCAGGCCAACTACGCGGCCTCCAAGGCGGGAATCATCGGGTTCACCAAGAGCGTGGCCCGCGAGGTTGCGCAGCGCGGCATCACGGCGAACGTGGTGGCGCCAGGATACGTCGAGACGGAGTTGACGGGGGGGCTGCCCGAGGAGATCAAGGACGCGATCCGGGCCCAGGTGCCGATGGGGCGTTTCGGGGAGCCCGGAGAGGTGGCGGAGATGGTCGCTTTCCTGGCCGGCGAGGGGGCAGGATACGTCACGGGGCAGACGCTGGCGGTGGACGGCGGGATGACTATGCAGTAGCTGGCCAAACGTTTACACTACGCGCTATCCTGGAAAAGGTACGCGCTGACTGAGAGAACCAGAAGGGAGAATGGGTTTTGGATCGCGAAGAGATTCTATCCAAGATACAGGAGATAACGGCAGACAGGCTGGGGGTGGACGAGGGCGATGTTACGCCCGACGCGTCTTTCCGCGAAGACCTTGAGGCCGACTCGCTAGACCTCGTCGAGCTGATCATGGAGCTCGAGGAGCAGTTCGGTATGGAGATACCAGACGAAGAGGTCGAGAAGATCACCACGGTCGAAGAGGCCGTCGACTACGTCGACCAGCACCGGGCGGCGTGACGGAGGCGCCGATAAACGGCAGGGGCCGCGCCCTCATAACGGGCGCGGGGGCGGTAACGCCACTGGGCACCGGCGTCGAGAACTTCTGGGACGCCGCGCTGCACGGGAAGAGCGGCATAGGCCCTATCACGCAGTTCGACCCCTCCCCGTTCCCGTCCCGGATAGCCGGCGAGTGCTCTGACTTCGACCCGACGGACTTTATGACCAAGAAGCAGGCCCGCAGGATGGACCGCTTCGCCCAGCTCGGGGTGGCGGCCGGGCTGGAGGCCGCCGAGAGCGCCGGGGTCGGCGAGGTCATCCAGAAGACGCCCGAGCGGGTCGCGATCGTGCTCGGCAGCGGCATCGGGGGGCTCTCGACGTGGGAGCGCGAGTACAGGGTCCTGCAGGAGCGCGGTCCGGGGCGGGTAAGCCCGTTCCTGATCACGATGATGGTTCCGAACATGGCCGCGGGCCAGCTCGCCATCCTGCTCGGTGCTACCGGGCCGAGCCAGTGCCCCGTCCTCGCGTGCGCCACCGGCGGCGAGGCGATAGCCGAGGGGCTCGAGCTGATCCGTCGCGGCGACGCCGACGTGGTCATAGCCGGCTCCTCTGAGGCCCCGATCACGCCCTTGAGCATGTCGGGCTTTGCCGCGATACGCGCCGTGAGCCGCTACGACGGCGACCCCGCGCGCGCCAGCCGCCCGTTCGACCAGGGACGCGACGGCTTCGTGATGAGCGAGGGCGCGGGGGCCGTGGTGCTGGAGAGCGAGGAGCACGCGGCGGCCCGGGGGGCCGAGCCCATAGCCGCCGTCTCCGGCTACGGCCGTACCACGGACGCCTACCACGTCACGGCGCCCGACGAGCAGGGTCGCGGGGTCGAGCGCGCGATGCTGCGGGCCCTCGAAGACTCGGGGCTCACCGCGGGAGACGTGGGACACGTAAACGCCCACGCGACCGCGACCCCGACCGGCGACGGGCCCGAGACGAGGGCCATATCGCGGGTCATGCCCCACGCCCGGGTCTCGGCGACGAAGTCCATGACGGGCCACCTCTTCGGCGCGGTCGGCGCGACCGAGGGGATCATGTGCGCGCTCGCGCTCCAGCAGAAGGTGCTGCCGCCGACGATCAACCTGGACAACCTGGCGGAGGATTGCGAGGAGTTGGACTACGTCGTCGGGGAGGCCGCCGAGGCGCCCGACCTTAAGGCGGCGATCTCGAACTCCATGGGGTTCGGGGGCCACAACGTCGTGGTAGCTTTCACAAGTGTAGAATAGAGAGCGTTATGTCTATAAGGGACCTCATAGCGATCCTGCC
>DATFPF010000016.1:0-5734 GCA_035264945.1 Rubrobacter sp. | reverse complement strand
GGGCCGCACGGTGAGCGCAGGCCTCTTCGAGACCATGCTGCTCCTCGGACGGGAGCGAAGCTTGGCGAGGATCGAGGACGCCGCCGAGAAGATGCAGCACCTCTCGGTAAGCTAGTAAGCATCTCAGCTAGCCGCCGAGGGCGGCGTGCTGACCGGCTGACCAGCTAAAACCGCTTTGACGAAGCGGCGCTCTTCCGATAAACTCTGCCGGCTTCTAAGCACGGCCCCATCGTCTAGAGGCCAAGGACATCGCCCTCTCACGGCGAAAACCCGGGTTCGAATCCCGGTGGGGTCACTCTCACGGATCTACTCTGAAGACGCCCCTTTCCCTTCACACCGAATCTCCACCAGAACAAACCCGACCTGTCATTGGTGGACCCGGGGCCGGGCTCAGTCGCCGGGCGGAGCCTCCAGACCGTCTTTGGGGTTCCGTTTTTGCTGCACTCTTGTAGTCTCTTGCTCTATCTTCTCGCGCTCTTCGCGTGCCCTCTCGCCCTTCTCGCGCGTCTGCTCGTGCACGCTGTCGGCCCCTTTGGGAGGGTCCGCCTTGGGCTCGTCCACACCCCGACCCTCCGCTTTAGAGACGTCTTCGCTCACCCCGTTCACCTCCTGCATAATCGCTTCTACCACGATCGTACCCAGCGGCGTGGGCGCGTAAGCTTCGGACCGCACCTGACGGGGCGCCGCCGGTCGGCGCAAGCCAGCGTACCGCGCTGACGATTGTTTTCCGTTCCTGCGAGCCTGTGCCAGTCTGTGTGCCGTGGGGCACATTTCTGGTTGTGCCGCCCCTAAATGACCCCAAGTATGTAGCCCAAACGCACATGGTCAGCCGTGTTTTAAGCTAGGCTGCAAGGATACCTCTCGGAAAGGGTTATCTTGACAGAATTGGCGACCGGCGCGGCCAACGAGACCGTCGTGGATCTATCGTGGTTGATGGGCGCGCTGGAGCATGCCCGCGCGCAAGACCAGACCAAAGTCATGGGCTACCTGGAAGCCATCGCCGATGACGTGATCTTCGAGATGGAGTCGTCTGCCAACAAGCACAAATAGGCGTGACCGATTACGTGAACGCGCCGTCCCGAAGGCTCCGTAGCGTCTAGCCCTGGTCACCCCCGCGTGGATACGTTTGTCTTGGCCGCGGTTGGAACAAGCTCGAGACCCTTGCCAGCGTGGTAGCCGGACGCCTCGTAGGTCGTCTGCGTTGCGGGCCCTCACGCCAAGAAGAGGGCCGCGAAGACGGCCCCGACCGCCGTCCCCGCGAGCGTCTGCGAGAGGGTATGCGCGGTGAGGGTGACGCGGGACCATACGACGAGCGGCAGCGCGAGGAGAAACACCAGCCCTGGAGAGCCGAGCAGGAGGAGCCCCGCGACGGCGGCGTGGCCGACGACGGCGCAGTGGGCGCTCGCCTTCCAGAGGAGGGTGACGGCGGCGACGGCGGCGCTGGCGAGGCCCATCGAGAGCGTCAGCAGGAAGAGGTCTCGCGGGGCGTCGAAGAGAGAGAGGACGGCGAGGAGTGCTGCGAAGGTGGCGAGCAGTACCAGCGCGGGGACGAGGCGTTCGGCGCGGGCTGAGATCCAGAAGTCCCCCACCCGCTTGCGCCGCCGCATGAGCAGCACGTACCCGACAACGACGGCCGCCGCGAGAAGCTCGAGCGCGACGTAGAGAACGGCGCCCGCGGCTTCTGCCCTGGCGAAGGCGACGAGGGCGTAGAGCGCGGTGAAGAGGACGAACGGGTTGAGGACGTTGGTGAGGAGGCGGGCGGGGCCGGAGGGTCGGTCGGTCATGGTGGGTAGAATAGACCGCGTGCAGGAGGAGCGCACATCCGCCGTCTTCGACGAGGAGACCCTGGGGCTCTGGTACGAGCTTGGGCGGGCGTACGCGGAGGCCGGGGGCGGCGGGCGGCGCGCCTGGAAGCTCGGCCTCACGGTGGTCTGCGCGGCGGGGGCGCTGGTGCTGTTATCGGCGCCGGTCTTCGGGACCGCGTGGGCTGGGCCGCTGGCGCCCGTGATCCCCATCGCGGCCGGGCTTGCCTGCGGCGGCGGGACGTTCCTGCGGGGGCGGCTCCGGCTGCGGAAACGGGTCGGGGTGCTGAGGAGATCGCTGGAGGGGCGAGGGCTGGACGCCTCGCGCCCGGCGCGGGACGGGCTCGGCGCGTACTACGACGCGCAGCTCGTGCTGCTCAGGAGCGAGTACGAGTACCTGCTGGGCCGGGGCGCGGGGAGATCCGCGCGGCTCTTCGAGGAGTCGTTCGGGTTCACGCCGGCTGACCCGTTCGAGGTGGGGCCGCTTGACGTGCTGCCAGACACGGGGGAGCTGCGGGCGCTAAGGAGGCGGTGGGAGGTCAGGATCTCCTCCCGCAGGGAGCGCGGGGCCGAACCGCCTCCGCTGGGACTCAGGGAAGACGCCGCGTACCGTGTATTTCCGAGGGAGATGACCGTGCCGGCCGAGCTCTCCACGCGGCGGGCTTACCTGGAGATCTCCATCAGGATGCTCGTCGAGCGCTACGGGAGGGGCTTCGACGCCGTGCCGGAACCGCTGCGGCGGCGGGCCGAGAGGGACCGCCGGGAGTACGAGGCCCTCGTCAGGAAGTCAGGGCCACGGCCGTGATCCAAACGAGCGCGGTGCCGACGGGGACGAAGCCGGCAAGGGCCGCGATGACGGCCGTCAGGAAGGGAGCCTCGTAGATCTCCTTGATTGCTATGCCCACAAGGACCAGCAGGGCGTAGGGGATCGCGACGGACCCGAGCACCGGGACCCACGCGAACACGAAGGCGGCGAAGGCGTACGCCACGATGCGGTACGCCTGCGGGAAGCCCGAGACCTTGCCCACGAAGGTCCTTATGGAGAGCAGGTAGACCGCCGCCGCGACCCCGACCCCGACCGGCGAGAGCACCGCGAACAGGAGCCCCTCAACGACCGCGGCCCTGAGGTCGTCCGCGCTCACCCCCCCGGTCGCCACGTTCGAGATCAGGGCGACCGCAGCCCCAAGCACGCCGGTGATCGTCCCGACGAGCAACGCGAAGAGGGCCGGCTCTTTCAAGGGCCCATCGGCGGGGAAGTTGGAGAAAAAGGTTCTCGGCGAGAAGAGCACCCCACGGGCCGTCGCGATGGCGCTGGCGATGGGCCTGTCCAGGCTGAACTCGGGGGCCTTGGCGTTCTGCATGGGGATGAGTATACCGCCCGGCCGATAGGTTCTTGCCAAACCGCCGCGCGAAAACTAGACTAGGGGTCTTCGCAACGACGGTGGCGGAAGGGTGTCGCGGGGTATGTTCAAGCTCGTGTTGGCGCTGGTCCTGGTGGTGGAGGTCGTGGGCCTCCTGCTGCTAACGCTCGTCGTGCGGGATTTCCCGGTCTGGGTGCTCGTGCCCCTCGTCCCGCTGACGGTGGGCATAGCGCTCGTCGTGCGCCGCGAGCTCGAGAGCCCGGCCCACCGCCTGCGCCGCCTCTCCCCCGAGGCGATCGTGGGTTACAGGCCCCGCCACCGGGACGAGCCGGCCGAGTCCCCGGAGCGCCTCTCCAGATCCATCGCGGAGCGGGCGGCCGAGATCCGACGCTCCCTCACCGAGCTGCCCGCCGACGAGACCCGCGTCGAGATGTGCGCTTTGGGCTACCGCGCCTGCGCCAACGACATGATCACCCTCACCCACCTCGTAAACGAAGCCCTGCCCAACGCCCTCCTCGTAGAACGCCTCAGACTCCGCCGCGCCCGCAAGAGGGCCATAGACGCCCTCGCCGAAGCCCGCGAAGCGATACCGGCGGAAGCGCTGCGCGCGTCACGCCAGGAACAGCAGTAGCTCTCAGCTGTCAGCCTTCAGCGATTAGCTATCAGCCCTAAGGCCCCCGGCGCTGCGATTCGCGCTCGAAGGATCGCAGAAACCGTCACCGCGACGCGACCCTGGTTTGTGTAGATCAGCGGTCGCCAAGAGCTGGCCGCTGAAAGCTGAGAGCTACACCGCGACTATCTCGCGCACTTCGGGCACCTCGCGGCGGATCAGGCTCTCTATGGCGTAGGAGAAGTCCAGCTGGGAGAGGGGGCACCCCTTGCAGGCGCCTAGCATCTGGATGCTGACGGTGCCGGTCCCCTCATCGCAGGCGACGATGCGGGCGTCGCCGCCGTCGGCGTTGAGGGCCGGGCGCACCTTGTCGAGGGCGTCCTGCACCCGGCTTCGCATGTCGCGCTTCTCCTGCATCCGCGGCCGATTATATACGAGCTTCCTGACGCGTCTTCGCCTGGCGGTAGTAGAATGGTCTGCCCCATGAACATCGTCTTTTGGAGAGGAAGAGCATGACGGACGACGGTCGAAACCTGCTCGTGATAGGCGCCCCGGAGCACGACGCCTACGCCCACCACCTCTCCGGCTTCCTGGCGCCGGACGACGTGATCTGCCTCCGCGTGGCGGGCAAGACGTACCTCGCCGTCTCGTCCCTTGAGTACGGCAGGGCGCAGAAGGCCGCCCCCACGGACGAGCTCCTCTCATACGAGGAGATGGAGATCCCGAAGCTCTCCCGCGAGATGAAGAGCGGCGCCAAGGGCTACGCCGCCGCCATCCGCAACCTCCTCGAGAAGCTCGGCGCAGCGGACTCCCCCCTCTCTGTCCCCCCGACGCTCGCCGTCGCCTACGCCGACGCCCTACGGGACCGCGGCCTCGCGCTCGACCCGGACGGCAAGCTCTTCGAGGGCCTCCGCCGCTCCAAGACGCCGGAGGAGGTCGCCCACGTCGAGGAGGCCCAGCGCGCCGTCGAGGAGGCCTGCGAACACGCCGTGGGCATCCTGCGTGACGCCGAGGTCGACGGGAACGGCACCATCCTCTGGAGGGGGGAGGCCCTGACGAGCGAGGCGCTGCGCTCGGAGATAAACGTGGAGCTCCTGCGCCGCAATTGCCTGGGCGACGGCACCATAGCGGCCGGCGGCTCCCAGGCCGCCGACCCGCACGAGCGGGGCAGCGGCCCCCTGAAGGCGGGCGAGGCCATCATCCTGGACATCTTTCCGGTGGACCTGACAAGCCGGTACTACGCGGACATGACCCGCACCTTCGTCAAGGGGGAGCCGAACGAGGGGCTTCGGAAGATGTACGACGCCGTCCTGGAGAGCCAGGAGGCCGCCCTCGCCATGATCGGGCCCGGCGTCAACGGCAAGGACGTGCACGCGAAGGTCTCCGAGATCCTGCACGAGGCCGGCTACAAGACCCAGGTCCACGACCGCGAGGAGGGCAGGCCGCTTACGGAGGGCTTCTTCCACGGCACGGGGCACGGCGTCGGGCTGGAGATCCACGAGGCTCCCCGCCTCGGCCTCACGGACCAGGAGCTCATCCCCGGCGACATCGTCTCCGTGGAGCCGGGCCTCTATTACCCCGAGATCGGCGGCGTCCGCATCGAGGACCTGGTCCTCGTCACCGAAGGCGGAAGCCGGAACCTCACGCGCTTCCCGAAGGAGTTCGTCCTGTAGGTTTCGGGTTTCGGGCTCCGGGTACGGGGTCTGGAATCGAGCCGGACATTCGTCCTTTTTAAACGGCTCCACGATCGGCTCCGGGTCCTAGTACTGTGTCTCTTAATTTGTGGGTGTTTGTGCCATACCGCCCGCCGAACTGCACCCGCGGTTCGGCTCCTGAGCGATTAATAGAACAATTCGGTGGCCTCCTTGCCCGGTCTTTCCCGGACCCGCTACGAGGCGGAGGTGGCTCTGGTCAATCTACCCTAAAGCTACGCCGAGGGTAGCTCACATAGCTCCGGCACG
>DATFPF010000015.1:0-2489 GCA_035264945.1 Rubrobacter sp. | reverse complement strand
AGGGCCTCGGCGATCGTGCCGCCCGGGACTGCCACGAGCACGGCGTCGACGTCAGAGACGTCCCCGCCCTCTTTCCCGATCCTGCTAACCTCGTGGCCCGCCCGCTCCCAGAGATCCGCGAGCCCGCCACCTACGTTACCTCTACCGATCACTGCGATCTTCATCTCACTCCTTCCACGCTACAGCCG
This sequence comes from Rubrobacter sp., assembly GCA_035264945.1. Classification (GTDB taxonomy): domain Bacteria; phylum Actinomycetota; class Rubrobacteria; order Rubrobacterales; family Rubrobacteraceae; genus Rubrobacter_D. The sequence goes on along the minus strand of DATFPF010000015.1, from coordinate 2,301 downwards.
CTAGCTCAGCTGGCTGATATACCGTAGCCGTTAGCCACCGACTCTAGCACTTGCTGGGCCACCTCCCAGTGCTCGACGAGCTTTCAGTTGCTAGCTCAACTAACTGAACATGTCAATGTAGTTGGCGTCGACTCCGGCTCTTATGATATGCGCACCGAACTTCCTAGAACTCCGTCAATGGAAGTTCAACTTCCGAGAATTCGCCTTCCCCGAAGCTGGGTGAATAGAGCAAGCCTCGCCACAAAACCCTGCGACCCATAGAAGGAGCAAGATTGGCAGGAATCCGCTTGCGGTTGAGCTCTGCCTAGCCCGGTGCCTCGTCGGGATCGGGCCGACCGGTGGGCGACCCGGTTTCATCCGTGGTGGGGCTCTCGCGGAGAGCCTAGCCTGCCGCCGGTCAGGGGGCTCCGACGCCGCCCTCGGTCGCGGTCCCCGCCTTCGGTTCGCGGAGGCGCAAGGAGAGCGCGAAGACGGCGGCCCCGGCCACGGCTATGAGCCCGAGGGCGGCCCTCAGGCCGATCGCCTCCGCCAGGCCCCCCACGAGCGGCGGGCCGAGCAGGAAGCCCCCGTAGCCGATGGTCGTCACCACCGAGACCGCGGAGCCCGCTCGCTCCGGCACCATCTTCCCGGCTACCGAGAAGGCCACGGGCGCGACGGCCGCGAGCCCGAAGCCCACCAGTAGGAAACCGCCCACCACCAGCGCGGGGACCGTCGTGGCGAGCGAGAACGCCATCCCGACCGCCGCCAGGGCGCCCGAGCCCACCACCGTCCGGCGGTCGCCCGCGCGCCCGACCAGCCAGCCGATGGCGAGGCGGCCCAGCGCCTGCGCCCCGTAGAAGACCGCTACCCCCGACCCGCCGACTAAGGCCGCGAGCTCCAAAGTGTGGCGCAGGTTTATGCCCGACCAGTGGTACATCTCCCCCTCGGCCAGCATACCTAGGCAGGCGATCGCCGCCACCAGCAGGAGCGGGCCGTTGCGGTAGAGCGCCCACCTCCCGCCGGCCCCGCCCTCGGCCTCCGTAGAGGTGACGGAAGCCTCCCCGCCGAGCGGCCGTTCCCCTTCGGTCCCGGCGGCCTCGGGGCGTGGGAACCGTGCCGCCGCGAAGGCCGCCACCAGGAAGGCCAGGGGCACAAGCAGCGCCAGGTACACCAGCCGGTAGTCCACCCCGGCCTGCCGGAGCGCGCCCGCGCCCAGGGACGCGGCCATGGCCCCTCCGGAGAAGGCAGCGTGTAGGTAGGCCATGAGGCGCCTGCCCGAGAGCCTCTCCAGGTCCACCGCCACGGCGTTCAACCCCACGTCGTAGAGGCCGCTCGCGGAGTAGAGCACCACGAGCGTCGCCAGCAGCGCTGGGTAGGAGGAGCCCGCGAGGGCGAGCCCGGCGATCCCGACCCCGAAGGCCGAGGACACCAGGATCAGGTACGCCTTCCTGCCCAGCCGGTCGGAGGCCCACCCCAGAGCGCCCGTCGAGGCGATCGCCGCGCCAGCCCCGACGAACAGCGCGATGCCGAGCGGCCCGGGCGAGAGGCCTAGAGCGCCGCTCAGGTCTGCCAGCAGCACGGCGTAGCATCCCGCGAAGAGCCCGAAGAAGCCGAAGGCCGAGACCTCCAGCGCCAGCAACCGCTTCCAACTCGTTCCCATCCGCCGGCGGTCCCTCCCGTCTCGGATCACTCTACGCGGATAGATGGTAGGTTGCCGCGCCTTCGGCCACTATGTGACGAGGGTACGGGTGTCTAACTGCGGTCGAGGGGAGGCCATGGGCGAAGGGTTCGAACGCTACCACCCCGACATGGAGGCCATGCACCACGGCTTCCAGACGGAGCCCTGCTTCATCTGCACGATGGTGCGAGGGGAGAACCGGTTCCCCGAGAACATCATCTACGATGACGACCGGGCGCTCGTCTTCCTCGACGCCTACCCCAGGGCCTACGGCTACACTTTGGTCGCCCCCAAGGAGCACCGCGAGCAGGTTACAGGCGACTTCACGATGGAGGAGTACATCGACCTCCAGCGGCTCGTCTACCGCGTCACAGAGGCCGTGCGCGAGGGGGTCGGCGCCGAGCGGATGTACATCTACAGCTTTGGCTCGAAGGAGGGCAACTCCCACGCCCACTGGCATGTGGTGCCGCTGCCGCCCGGGGTGCCCTACGAGGAGCAGCAAGGCGCGTGGGCCAGCTGGAGAAAGGGTGTGCTCAGGATCCCCAAGGGGGAGATGGCCTCACTCGCCGAGCGCATAGGTCGGAGGGTCGAACGGATCTACCCAGCATAGGGGCCTACAAGCGAACTTCGGAGAATTTCCCTTC
>DATFPF010000014.1:0-8483 GCA_035264945.1 Rubrobacter sp. | reverse complement strand
CTATGAGCAGAAACCCGATTATCACCGATCGCCGGCGCCCGTAGGTGTCGGCGAGCACCCCGGTAGGCACCTCGCAGACGAGCACCGCCACCTCGAGCGCCGTGCCGAGCAGCACGAGCCTCAAGGGGTCGAGGCCCACCTCCTCGATCCTGTACACCGAAGCCACGGTCGCCCACAGCATGAAAAAGAGCGCCGACGCCCCCTTGATGCCGAGGTACACCGGGTAGGGTCTCAGGCCGTTCATGTACGTACCACCTTCTTCGCACGCGCGCCGCGCCGCCGCGGATCCGCTTCCGAGAACGGGCGCGCAATCTTGCCGGGCTCCGAGCGCCGCGATCCGCGTGACACCGAGACGTTCGGCCGCCGGAGGGGGACGCTACAAGGGTACGGCGGAGCGGGCAGCGACCGATCGGTCACCGTCTTGTTGTCGCCCGCCGTCTAGAGAGGAATTAGCACGCCGACCATCGTACCCGGGCGCGGAAACGGCGTCAACGGTCCGCGGCATCCCCAACCGCGTCTCGGTCCATCGTCGCGGACTGTGATCCGGGCGGCCGGGCGCTAAGATTGCCCTCATGCCACCGATTCCGCGAACGCGCCCGCCTAGATGACAGGTCGGGAGGTGGGCCAAACGCGGGCTGGCGCAAAGGGGAGCCCGATCTTCGCCGAGGCCTCCCTGCTCCTGGCCGTCTTCTTCGTCGGCATGGACGTCGTCTCGGTCAAGTACGCCCTTGCGGGTCTCCCCCCGCTGGTGTTCATGCCCTTAAGGTACGTGCTGGCCGGGCTCTTACTTCTCGCCTTCCTCCGCCTCCTCGGTTTGAACGCAGGCGGCGGACTAGGGCGCACTGACCTCCTCGCCCTGGCCGGCCTCGGGTTCGTGGGCATCGGCATCAACTACGTCGGGTACACGGTCGGCCTGAGCCTCACCAGCGGCTCGAACGCCGCCCTGATCATAGCCACGGCCCCGGTCTGGGGCCTCCTGCTAGGCGTCGTGCTGGGCCTGGAACGCGGTTCCTGGATGGGCGCCCTCGGGCTCGGGCTCGCCATCGCGGGGGTGGCCCTCGTCGTGGGAGGGGGCCTGGGCTCTGCGGGGGCGTCCGTGGGGGGCGACCTGCTCGTGTGCGTAAGCGCACTCTCCTGGGGGGCCTATACGGTGCTCTCCCTGCCCGTCCTGCGCCGCCTCGACCCACTGGTCGTGGGCGCCTGGACGATGCTGCTGGGCGGCGTCGCGGCCCTCCCTCTGGCCTTCACCGGGTTTCCCGGCCTCTCTGAACCTATCTCTTCCGTGGAGTGGGGCTCGGTGGGCGCGGCGGCCTGGGCGGCCGCAGCCTACTCGACGGTGCTGTGCAGCAGCTTCGCGATAGCCGCGTACCAGGCGAACGTCGCCAGGCGGGGCGCCAACAAGGTTCTCGTCTACCTGTACCTGCAAACGCTGGTCGGCCTATTGGCCAGCGTCGTGCTGCTTGGGGAGAGCCTGGGGGCGGCCAAGGTGGCGGGCACGGGGGTCATCCTGCTCGGCGTCTACCTGGCGCGGCGCGCTTAACCTCCGGGATCGGCCGTACAAACGGGCATCTTGCCGTTTGCCCCGGGTCCCGGAAAGCACGGCGGGGTGTCCTCCGGCACACGGAAGGCGGGGTGCCTACCGGAACATGTCCCTCTCGGGCGGCATGAGCAGGTCCTGGCCGGAGCCGGCGTCCGGGCCGTAGGCGTAGCCGCGGACGATGGCTATGGGGACGCCGTCCGTCTTGCCCATCACAAGCTCGGCGGCGGCGGCGATCTCGTCCGCGACGGCCAGCACGCTCGCCTCCATCGGGTAGCCGTGCGGGTCGTTCTGCCCCCGGTAGTCCGCCAGCGGGTCCATGCCCGAGACGCCTATCGCAACGTCGGTGATGCCGAACCGCCACGCCCGCCCGAAGGAGTCGGAGACGATCACGGGCACCTCCACGCCGAGCCGCCTCCGCAGGGCCGCGCGGAGCCTCTGTGCGCTCCTGTCGGGGTCGACGGGCAGGAGGCAGACCGTGTCCTCGCCTGGGACGTTGGAGGCGTCCACGCCGGCGTTGGCGCACACGAAGCCGTGGCGGGTCTCGGAGATGACGACGCCGCGGTCCATGCGCACGACGCGGCGGCTCTCGCGGAAGACGACCTCGATCTGGCGCGGGTCCTTCCCCCACCGGGCCGCGTACTCCTTGGCAAGCGGGGAGGGCCCGACGGTTCCGAGGTCAACAAGGCGGCCCTCGGCCTTGCTCATAACCTTGTGGGTGACCACGAGCACGTCGCCGGGGCGCAGGATGCCCCCGGCGGCCTCCGCGACGAGCGCGTCGAGGTCGTCGCCGGGGCGGACCTCGGGGAAGCCCTCGACGGGTATTAGCTCGATGCCCTTCACTCCCACCCCGTCCCAGATCCCCTGTACCTCGCCAGGTCACCCGCCGTGTCCAGGTCGAAGGAGAGGTGCCCGTTCTCGCAGACCCGCGCCTCGGCGTCGCGGTCGCGGGCGGCCCTGAGGTGGGCCTCGAAGCTGTCGGGGCCGAAGAGGAAGGGCAGGGCGTCAGGCGGCCTCAGAAACAGGGCGTTCGTGCCTGAGCGGGCCCCGTCGGGCGCGATCACTACCGGCGCCCCGCCGGCCGCCGCCGCGAGCACGGCCCTGACGTCTTCGGCCTCGATCAGGGGCAGGTCCGCCGGGAGGACGAGCATGGCGGAGGCGCCGTTCTTCGTCGCCCAAGAGCGGCCCTCCTCGAGCGCCGGGTTCAGGCCCCGGCTCTCCTGCGGGAGCGGGGCGGCGCCCCGCTTGAGGGCCTCGTCGAGCACTATCGGGTCGGGGCTTACCACGCCGACCGCGTCCACCCCGGCCTCCAGCGCCCGCGAGACGACGCGGCCCATCATGTAGAGCGTGAGGCCGGCGCGGGCGGCTGGGTCGAGGACGGGCGTCAGCCGGCTCTTGGTGCCGCGCAGGTCTTTTACGGGCACCACCGTGTAGACGCCCCCTGCGCCCGTCACGCCCCCGACCCGGCGCCGAAATTCAGTACCTCCCGCGCGAGGCGCGCCCGGTCCGCCGAATCGCGCATCACGGCGTCCGTCGTAAAGACGTCCATCCCAAGCCCCTCGATGTCCCCCCTCTGCCCCCCGTCGGCCCCGTCTACGACCATGCCGTCGATGACGCCTTCGTAGATGGCGGCCACGCCCGCGGCGGAGACCTCGTGGCCCAAAGATGCCAGCATCCGGTCCGCCGGGCCTTTCAGTGCCTTGCCGCCCACTATCGGGCTGACGGCCACCTTGGGGGCGCTTGTGGCGGCGAGCGCGTCGCGCAGCCCGGGGACAGAGAGGATCGGCCCGAGGCTCACGACCGGGTTGGAGGGGCAGAACACGACGACGTCGGCCCCCGAGACGGCCTCGAGCACGGCGCCGGTTGGGCGAGCGGCCTCTATCCCGGCGAGGTCCACGCCGAGTACCTCGTCCCTCTGGTGCCGGCGCACGAAGTACTCCTGGAACTCGAGAGGACCAGCCGGCGTCTTTAGCCTCGTGGAGACCTTCTCGTCGCACATCGGGAAGATGGGTCCGGGCACGCCCAGCGCGCCGGACAACTCCGCCGTGATGGCGGTCAGCGTCTCCCCCGCTCGCAGCCTGTGTGTCCTCAAGACGTGCGTCGCGAGGTCCTTGTCCCCGAGCTTGAACCAGGTGTCCTCGTCGTAGCCCGAGAGCATCCCAAGGGAGGCGAAGGACTCGCCGGCGAGGCCCCACCCGGTCTCGGGGTTGGCCACGCCCGCGAGGGTGTACATCACGGTGTCGAGGTCGGGGCAGACGCGCAGGCCCCACGGGTCGAAGTCGTCGGCGGTGTTGACGACCACGGAGAGGTCGCCGGGCGCGAGTACGTCCTGCAGGCCCGCAGAGAGCTTGGCCCCCCCTACCCCGCCCGCCAGGGCGCAGACCTTCACGCCGTACTCCTGTCCGTCAGCCCGGCGGCGTACCCGAGGAGGGCGAGCTGGCTGAGGGCGTCGCGCATCCTGCCGTCGTTAGCCATCGCGAGCGCCTCGCCGAGCGGCACGCGGCGCACCCCGAGGACCTCCGTGCCCTCCGGTTGCCTCTCGCCAGGAACGAGCCCTGTGGCGAGGTACCAGACCGCCCCCTCGTCGGCGACGGAGTTGGAGAGGTCGGCCTCGCCGAGCTTCTCCCAGCGCTCGGCCTCGAGGCCCGTCTCCTCTTTGAGCTCGCGCCGGGCGGCCTGCAGGGGGTCTTCGCCCTCGGGGCAGCCGCCCTCGGGTATCTCCCAGGAGTAGCGTTCGAGCGGATAGCGGTACTGGCCGACGAGGTAGACGTGGTCGTCCTCGACGGGCAGGACGCCGACGGCCGTGTTCTTGTAGTGGACCACGCCGTAGATGCCGGGGTCGCCGTCGGGCCTGAGCACCTCGTCCTCGCGGACGGAGATCCAGTCGTTCTCGTACACGGGCCTCGACCCGAGCACCCGCCACGGGTTGAGCGTCTCGTCCGGGTTCAAGACGTTCCCGGGCGCGCGGTTTTGGCTTCCTGGTGGAACATCGCCCTCCGTGTTCTCCGGCTTTACGGGCTGCTATCTTAGCATCGGGATGTTTTGGGCCAAGAACACGGGACCGGAGGCCGGGACACCGCACGACGACCCGGGTCGCATGTCGGGGCGATACCGCGACGGCTCGGACCTCGGCGCGCGGACCGCCTCGCGCGCGGGCATCCGCGTTGCGATCCGCGTTCCAAAGTACACCGGCATGTTCGCGGCCAGGCGGCAACAGTGGAGATCCTGACGGCGGGCCCCTTCGAGAACCCCGAGGACGGCTTCGGCCTGCAGCAGGCCGTCCTCGAGGAGGTCGCCTCAGGGGAACGAGGCCCCGCGGCGCTGATGTGGTCCTCATCGCCCTACGTAGGTGCTACCAGGCCGGAGACCAGGCTGGAAGGTTTCCCAGGGGCCGCGAGGTCGGCCGAAGAGTCGGGCTTCCCGGTTCTCGTGCGAAACTCCGGCGGCGGGGCTGTGGCGGCGAACGGGGGCTCGCTCTCCTTCTCGCTCACGGTGCCCGTGGGGGACCTGCGCCACGGCCTCTTCGAGCGGTACGCGGGCGGCGTCGAGCTCGTGGTGTCGGCGCTGCGGCGGGTCGGCGTCGAGGCGGAGGGCGGCGAGGTCGAGGGCGAGTACTGCCCCGGGGCCCACTCGGTAAGGTCGGGCGGGTGGCGCGGCGTCAAGCACGCCGGGCTGGCCCAGAGGGTGACGCGCCGGGCTGCGCGCCTGGAGGCCCTGGTGCTCGTGGAGGACACTGGGCCCGTCCTGGAGGCGCTTGAGCGCTTCTACGGCGGCCTCGGGCTCCCGTTCCGTCCATCGTGCGTCGCGGATTTGCCGGCGCGGGTGCCCGAGTTGGCGGACGCCCTCTCGGAGGAGGTGCGCCGGAGGCACGGGGGCCGGGCAGGGAGCGTCGGCGCGGGGACGATGGAGAAGGCGCGGTCACTGCGGGAGGGGTGGCGTTACATACCTGAGATCGGGTCCTCGCTGTGAGGTAGAGTTGACGGCATGCGTGAGTTCGTCTTCAACTCGTTCGTGACGTTGCTTGTGGTCGTCGACCCCCTCGGTCTCGCCCCCATCTTCGCGGCGCTTACCCGGGGCTACTCGGCCAGGCGCAAGCGGGAGACCGCCATCAGGGGAACCCTGCTTGGAACCGCGATACTCCTGATCTTCGCGCTCGTCGGCGACGTGCTGCTCTCGGCCCTGGGCATCGGCATCCCCGCCTTCCGCATCGCGGGCGGCATGCTCCTCTTCTTGCTCTCGCTCGACATGGTCTTCGCGAGCCCCGAGGGGCTCCGTTCGCGCACGGTGCGCGAGCAGGAGGAGGACGACTACGTCCAGGACGTCTCGGTCTTCCCGCTCGCCATCCCGCTGGTCGCAGGCCCCGGCGCGATAACGACGGTGCTGCTCTACACCGGCGAGCGGAGCCCGGCGGAGCTAGGGATCTTCGTGGGCGTCCTGCTCCTCGTCCTGCTCCTCACCCTCGTCTCCCTCCTGCTCGCCCCCCGCGTCATGGGCCTCTTCGGCGAGACGGGCGCGAACGTTCTCTCCCGGGTGCTCGGCGTGCTCCTCGCCGCCCTCGCGGTCCAGTTCGTGCTCGACGGGATCCAATCTAGCCTCGGATAGGTTTTGAGGCCCCAGGTCGCCTCCTTCGGAGGCTTTCAGGCTTTAGGGATGCACGTTTGGGACAGGGCTTCGCCTAGCATCCTTTGGAACCCCGATACCTCGAACCTCAAAACCCGATTTCGGACGGATATACTTTCCGCATGCCCGTCGAGCCCGTCGTCATCGTGGGAGGCGCCACCCAGTGGCCCGGGAATTACCGGGGGCTTGCTGACGCGCTGGGCCGGTTGTCGGGGGCGGAGGTGCACGTGGCGGGCATCACGCCGCTCGACTGGGCCGCGGGGTACTTGAGGGGGTTCGGGCAGCTCGTGTTCGAGGTGGCCGGCGCCGTAGACCGCGCCCTGCTCGGCAGCGAGGCGAAGAAGGTGGTGCTCGTCGGTCATTCGGCGGGGGGGCTCGCCTGCCGGGTGTTTATCGGGGGGGACCCTCCCTACGGGGGACGCCGGTACTCCGGGCATCGGCGGGTGTCGGCCCTGATCACGCTTGGCACCCCCCACGCCACACCACCCCGCGGGCGCCTCGCGGACCCCATCTCCCGCGTAAACGACCTCTTCCCCGGCGCCCTTCACAAGGACGCTGGCCTAAGCTACCTCTCCGTCGCGGGCAGCGCCGAGGACGGCTCCGCTTCGGAGAAGGCGCGCAGGCGCTACGAGGGGTTCGTCGAGGACGGCAGGACCGCGGGGGACGGGGTGGTGCCGGTGGGTGCCGCGCTGCTGCCGGGCTCCGAGGCGCTCGTCCTGGAAGGTTTGCACCACAACCGCAGGCTCGGGCGCTGGTACGGGTCGGACGAGGAGACCGTGAGCCGGTGGTGGCCCGAGGGGCCGCGCGTGGGCGGTTCCCTTGTGGGAGACGTGCGCCCGTAGTAGCCTCCACAATGCCCCGCAATCGAGAAGGGATGGGGATGCCCGCCGACGGCCGGAGCACAGCAGAAGAGTCCTCTTATCCCTGGAAGGTCCTCGGGGCTGACGCCGACGCGCTAAGGAGCGCGATGGGCCACTTCCCGACGGGCGTCACGGTCGTCACCAGCGGTCGCGAGGAGCGGGCCGAGGGGATGACGGCGAACGCCGTGATCTCGGTCTCCCTCGACCCCCTGCTCTTCCTGGTGAGCGTGCACAGGGACGCCCGCCTGAACGCCCGCATAAAGGAGGAGGGACACTTCGCCGTGAGCCTGCTGGCCGACGACCAGGAGGGCCTCTCGAGGCTCTTCTCGTCCCCCGAGCGCTCCAGCGGCCCGCAGGCCGTCCACTCTCTGGGCGGCGGCTACGGCTCGACTGGCGACCCGCTCGCCGCGGGTGCGCTGGCCGCCATCGAGTGCGAGCTTGCCGAGACCTACGCCGGCGGCGACCACGACCTCTTCCTCGGGCGCGTCGTACGCGTGAGGCTAGGCGACACCCGCAAGGGTCCCCTGGTCTTCCACGAGGGCCGCTACCCGACCCTCGGCCCGGCCTCCGGCCCCGGCGAGTCCGGCGCCTTCATGGACTCCGTGCGCGGCTTCGACGCCCGCATCGGCCGTCGCCCCCGCCGCTAGATGTTGCGCCGCTCACTCCTACCCATCGTCAGGCCCCGCCCCCACGACGCCCCGGGGCTCGTCTACGACGAAGGTGTCGAGGAGGACGGCATCATCCTCTCCGGCACCACCCGGCTCCCTGCCACGGGCGAGACGTACCCGGTAAGGAACGGCCACCTCGACCTGCTCAAAGGGCGCCTCGGCGGCGACAACGTCGCCAACCTCACCAACTTCCTGCCAGGGGCCGGCCGCGGCTACGAGCCCCTGTGGCGCGTCCGCTCCCTGGACCTGCTCACAGGAGAAGACTTCCCGAACAGCCGCGAGATCGGGATCATCGCGGAGAAGGCAGGCCTCGAGCGCGGCGGCCTCTACCTGGACCTCGGCTGCTCCGCGGGCCTCTACACCCGCAACCTCGCCGACTCTTTGGGCGAGGCGGGGGACGTCGTCGGGATAGACATCTCCCCCTCCATGCTCGGCGAGGCCGCCCGCAGGGCCAGGAAGGCCGGCGCCACCCCCTCCTTCGTCCGGGCCGACGCGGCCTCCCTCCCCTTCGCCGACGCCAGCTTCTCCGGCGCCGTCTGCGGCGGCACCCTCAACGAGCTCGGCGACCCGCGGCGGGTCCTCGGAGAGACCCGCCGCGTCCTCCAACAGGGCGCCCGCCTCGCCATCATGGGCATCCTCGGGGCCAGGACCCCCAGCGGACGTCTCCTCCAGCGCCTCCTCTCCACAGGCGGCATCCGGTTCTTCTCCCCGGAAGAGGTGCAAGACATGCTCGACGACGCCGGCTTCGACCCTGACCAGATAACGACCCACGGCGCCGTCTTCTTCGCCGCGGGAACG
>DATFPF010000013.1:0-16042 GCA_035264945.1 Rubrobacter sp. | reverse complement strand
GGTGTACGTGCCCATGAGCGCCCACCCGGAGACGACGCCGGCCCTGGGGCCCAGCGACGCGCCGACGAAGCCGTAGACGCTGCCCGCGTGGTTGAAGCGCTGGGTCAGCCGGACGAAGGTCCAGGCGATCAAGAGCACCCCCACCGTTGCGAGCGCGAACGCGAGCGGCACGGCGCGGCCGATGGAGCCCGCCGTCCCCTGCGGGTTTATGTTCGCCGCCATCGAGGGCGCCATCAGGGCCAGCGAGATGCCGACCGCCTCCCACAGGTGCAGCTCGCGCCGCAGGTGCGGGCTCTCTGCGCCGCCCGCGCTCCTCGCTTCGGTCGTCATACCGACCCCCTTTCTCGTTGGTTGGCTACGGATGATCTGGAGTGGACTGGTCCTGAATGAGCCGGGCCGCGACCTGCGTCCGTCGTCTGGGAGCGGCGTCGAAGACAGGACCTGCCCCGGGCGCGTACTTCCGCGCGGGGGCGGCTACGCGATCTGCCGGCACGAAGTGGCCCGCGCGCCGGGAGGGCGCGCCGGGGGGGCGCCCGCCGCGTGACCTTCCGTGTTCCGCGCCCAACCTGCATCCCGTCCCCCGGGCTCCGAGCCGCATTCCTCCCGCCTTGCGCGGAGGTACGGGCAATATCTCACGTTGTTCACCCACGGTCCACAGGTCCCGGCGGCCGATCGCGCGTGCTCTCAACCGTCTCTCAGGAACGGCGGCTAGGATCTTTGCCACGGTCTCCCCAGGGGCGCGCCCCGGTGGGACGCCGAGATTAGAATACCGGCACGGGGATCGGTGAGGAAGAGATGAGACCAGGAACGCGGGTGCTGCTGGTGGAGGACGACCGCTCAATCGCTGGCTTCGTCGAGCCTGAGCTGGGGCGGCTCGGCTTCCGCGTGCGGTGCGCCTACGACGGCGCATCCGGGATGGAGGAGGCGGTTCGGTTCGAGCCCGACCTCGTACTGCTCGACATCATGCTGCCCGGCGTGGACGGGGTGGGCGTCTTGAGGGCGTTGCGCCGGCAAGGCGTAAGGGTCCCCGTCCTCATGCTCACAGCCCGCGACGCCACGCTCGACAAGGTCCACAGCCTCGACCTCGGGGCCGACGACTACGTCACCAAGCCGTTCGAGATGGACGAGCTCGTGGCCAGGATGCGCGCCCTTCTCAGGCGCGTTGAGGGGGACGAGGTGCTCGGGGTGGCCGACCTGGAGGTGAACACCGCCACCCGCGAGGTCAGGCGCGGGGGGCGGGAGATAGAGCTAACCGCCCGCGAGTACGACCTGCTTGAGTTCATGGCCCGCAACCCGAAGAGGGTCCTCTCGCGCGAGCTTCTGCTGAGCAGGGTCTGGGGGCAGGAGGGCGGCATCACCACCAACGTCGTCGAGGTCTACGTCGCGTACCTGAGGAAGAAGGTGGACGCGCCGGGGGAGCGGCCCCTGATCCGAACCGTAAGGGGCGCGGGTTACGCCCTGAGGGGAACGTAGGGAGCCCTTGCCGATCCGCTGGCGCCTTACGCTCTTCAACGCCCTGGCGATTGGGGCGATCCTTCTCGTCTCGAGCCTCGCCCTCTTCTTTCTTCTGCGCGGAGCCCTGTACGCGGGGCTGGAGGACACCGTGAGGGGCCGCGCCGTCACGGCCGCAAGGGACGTGGACGCGGGCGAGCAGCTCGACACGGGCGACGACGAGCTGACCCTGGACGGGGTCTTTATCGTCGTCAGGGACGCGCGGGGCCGCGTCCTCGGGCGGACGGCGGAGCTGGGCGGCGCGGAGGACCCCGTCTGGAGGCGCGCGCTGGCGTCCGGCCGGGCAGAGGGCGGGCCGGCGGGGCTCTCCGGGGACGGCTCCGATTACGTCTACGCCGTGCCCGTGAGCCCCCCGGACGGGGCCGCCCGCGTCGTCGAGGCCGGGAAGTCCTACGAGGACGTGCGGGATGTCCTCGATACCTTCGCGGGGCTGCTGGCCCTGGTCGTCCTCGTGGCCCTGCTGATCTCGGCCGTCGGGGCGTACCTCATGGCCCGGGCGGCGCTCTCGCCGGTGGAGGACGTGGTCGGGTCGGCGCGCGAGATCGGGGCGGGGGACCTCTCCCGGCGGCTTCCCGTGGCGAACCCGAAAGACGAGATCGGGCGCCTCGCCACGACGGTGAACGGCCTACTCTCGCGCCTGGAGGCCGCGTTCGCGCGCAGGGAGGAGGCCCTGGAGCGCCAGAGGCGCTTCGCCGCGGACGCCAGCCACGAGCTGCGCACGCCGCTGACGTCCGTGATCGGGCACGCCAGGATGCTAGACGAGTGGGCGCTCGAAGAGGACCCTGGCCGCGCGCGTCGGAGCGTCGTCTCCATCCGCCGCGAAGCCGGCAGGATGCGAACCCTCGTCGAATCCCTCCTCGCCCTCACCCGCGGCGACGAGGGCCCAGGCCTCGAGGTCGGCCGCCACGACCTCGCCGCCGTCGCGGAGGAGGCCGTCGAGACCGCGCGGGATGCCGCCTCGGGAGGCGTGTCCATCGAGTACGCCGCCCCCGAGCACGAGATAGAGGCCGTCTTCGACCGGGGCCGCGTCCTCCAGGTAGCCTCGATACTCCTGGACAACGCCGTGAGGTACACGCCCCAGGGCGGTAGCGTCTCGGTTAGGCTTACGGAGGAGGACGGCACGGCCGCGCTCGAGGTCTCGGACACCGGCGTAGGCATCCCGGAGGACAGGCTGCCGCTCGTCTTCGAGCGGTTCTACAGGGCCGACCCCTCGCGGGCCGACGGCGGCGCCGGCCTCGGGCTCTCCATAGCGCGCCAGATCGCCGGCTCCCACGGCGGCGAGATCCTGGCAGAGAGCACCCCCGGCGAAGGCTCTACTTTCACGCTCCTCCTCCCGAAACGGCTCGGCCCCGATCCCGCGTAAAGGATCTCTCCCGCCCGTCTGGGCAAACTCTAACCCCGCTCTCAGCCGCCTCTAAGCTTCGGCCCCGATACTCCCTCTCGTAGTAACCCGCAACGGAGAAGGAGGCACCATGCCGAACCGAAAGAAGCTCATCGGCGGGGCGGCGGTCCTGGCCGTCCTGCTGCTTGGGGCCGGCACGGCCGTCGCCCAGCAGCAGGGCGCCCTCTCGGACCGGGAGGACGAGGGAGCGGGCCAAGACGACGACGCCACAGAGCAGCCGATCACCGGCCCGGCGCTGGACCGGGCCAGGCAGACCGCCCTGTCCCGCGTAGACGGCAAGGTCACAGGGACCGAGGTCAACGACGAGCAGGGCTACTACGAGGTCGAGGTGACCCGAGCTGACGGCACCCAGGTGGACGTGCACCTGGACCGCGGTTTCCACGTGCTCGGCACCGAGGGCGACGGGACCTGGGACGACTCCTAGCGCGCCGGGCGTCGCACCCGTCCAAACCACCGGAGGCCCCGAGGACCCGCCTGGGGACAATCTCTGGTTGATCAGGAGGCAGCAGTGTACAAGACGGCTCTTCTCGTAATCGCCGCGGCGGCCTCGCTAGCCGCGGCTGGGTGCGGCGACACCGAAAGCGCCGCCGAAAAGACGTTTCCGGGCTCGCAGGCCGGGAGTGACCTCCCGCGGGGCAGCGAGCACGTGAGGCTCGACCCGGCGGACTTCACCACGAACATAGACAACCGCTACTGGCCGATGGCCCCCGGCACCCGCTGGACCTACCGCGAGACCGACCAGGAGGGGGCCGACCTGCAGGTCGTCGTGACGGCGACGGACCAGACAAAGAAGATGGCCAACGGCATCACGGCCCGCGTCGTGCGCGACACGGTCGCCGAGGACGGTAAGCTCGTCGAAGACACCTTCGACTGGTACGCCCAGGACAAGCGGGGCAACATCTGGTACCTCGGCGAGAACACGGCCGAGTTCGAGAACGGGAAGATCAAGACGAGGTCCGGTTCTTTTGAAGCCGGCGTAGACGGGGCCCTGCCAGGCATCATCATGCCCGGCGACCCGAGGCCCGGGATGCAGTACCGCCAGGAGTACTACAGGGGCGAGGCAGAGGACAACGGCCGCGTCCTCAGCACGGACGAGATGGCCCAGGTGCCCTACGGCCGGTTCGGCGACGCGCTCCTCACGAAGGACACGATAGCGATCGAGCCGAACGTTCTCGAGTACAAGCTCTACGCCCCGGACGTGGGGCCCGTGCTAACCCTCGGCGTCTCGGGCGGCCCGGGCAGCCGCGAGGAGCTCGTCAAACGCGACCAGGCCAGCGAAGCGTGTGCCGCGAAGGCCGGCGCGGCGCCGCTCGGCGAGGGGCCCGCTCCGACCTGCTCCTGAGGACGGGGGCCCAGGGCGGGTCGAGGTCGGGAACCGACCCGCCCTGGTACGTCCGGCGGTGATACCGCCCCGACCGGCCCCGAAGTACTCTCGCCTGTTCCGCGGCGCGGGCGCTGGGAGCCGACCAGCCGAGAAGCTGACAGGCGCGAGCCCGGGCGGGCCAAAAACCTACCCCCCCTACATCCAGCCGCTGCGCCTGAAGGAGAGGTAGAGCACTATCGAGATCATTACCATAAGCGCAAGGGCGAAGGGGTAGCCTAAGGTCCAGTGGAGTTCGGGCATGTGGTCGAAGTTCATGCCGTAGACGGTGCCCACGAGGGTCGGGGCGAACAGGATGGCAGCCCAGGCGCTGATCTTCTTTACCTGCTCGTTCTGACTCAGGCTGACGAGGGTGAGGTTGACGCTGAGGATGTTCTGTAGCAGGTCGCGGTAGCCGGAGAGCCGCTCGGAGACCTGCTGGGCGTGGTCCTGGACGTCGCGGAGGTAGCGTCGTATCTCGGGGTCGACCTCGATGTTCTCGCCCCGTATGAGCGCGCCGAGCACGTCGTTGAGCGGGTCAACGGCCCTCTGGAACTGGATGACCTCGCGCGAGAGGTCGTAGACGCGCCGCGAGACGTCGGCGCTCCCCCCGAAGACCTGGGCCTCTATCTCCTCGATGTCGTTCTCCAGGCCGTCAGCCACAGGCCCGTAGTCGTCCACCACCTTGTCCATTATCGCGTGAAGGATCGCCTCGGGCCCCCGCCGCAACAGCTCGGGGTCAGACTCCAGCTGCCGCCGCACCTCGCCCAGTTCCGGAACCTCGCTGTGGCGCACGGTTACAACGAACTCCTTCCCGACGAAGACGTGCGTCTCCCCGAACTCGACCGTCTCGGACTCGTCCACGTAGCGCGCCGGCCTGAGCACTACGAAGAGCGTATCGCCGTAACGCTCAAGCTTCGGCCGCTGGTGGGCGTCAAGCGCGTCCTCCACAGACAGAATGTGCAGCTCGAACTCCTGCGCCACGGACTCGAACTCCTCCGCCGTCGGCCTGTACAGCCCGATCCAGGCGATCCCCTTCTGGTCGCGGCACGCCTGGTAGGTCTCGTCCAGGGAATGGGGCTCGGCGATCCTCTTGCCGTCGACGTAGATGGCGTTGTCCACGATCATGTTCGGCATTATACGCCTGCGGGGGCCGGCCTAGGCCAGCCCCCGCAGGCGGGTCTGAAACCCGCCCCTACGGCGTTCGCCCGGCTATCGTTTTACCCTTCGCCCCAGGTACGTCCCTCTAGCAGCGGCATGTCGGCGGGCCCGAGGCGGTCGGAGGCGGTCTTTAGCTGGTGCCAGTACGGGTAGATGAGCGGCGGGGCGCTGACCTCGTCGAGGCGCCCGCGCTCTTCTTCGGAGAGCTTCAGGTCGGCGGCCCCGAGGTTGTCGGCGAGTTGCTCGTCGGTGCGGGCCCCGACGACGACGGAGGCGACGCCGGGGCGTCCGAGGAGCCAGGCGAGGGCCACCCGGGCCGCCGAGACGCCGCGCCCTTCGGCGACCTCGACGAGCACGTCTATGATGTCGTAGAGCCTCTCCTCGTCGCGAACCGGGGGCTCGTCCCAGCCTTCGAGGTGGCGCCCCTCGGTCGCGTCCTCGTCGCGGCGGTACTTGCCGGAGAGTAGGCCGCCGGCCAGCGGGCTCCAGACGAGGATGCCGCAGTCCTGATCTACGGCGAGCGGGACGAGCTCGTACTCGGCCTCCCGCGCCTCCAGGGTGTAGTGGATCTGCTGGCTCACGTACCGCTGGTACCCGTGCCGCTCCGACACCCCGAGGGCCTTCATGAGCTGCCAGCCCGCGTAGTTGGAGCAGCCGACGTAGCGCACCTTGCCCGACCGGACGAGCGTGTCGAAGGCCTCGAGCGTCTCCTCGAGCGGCGTCAGGCCGTCCCACTCGTGGGCCTGGTAGAGGTCTATGTGGTCCGTGCCGAGGCGCCTCAGGCTAGCCTCGCACTGGCGGACTATGTGGTGGCGGGAGAGGCCCGCGCCGTTCGGGCCCTCGCCCGCGGGCATGCGCGCCTTCGTCGCCAGGAGCAGCCGGTCGCGACGGCCCGAGACGGCCTGGCCCAGGATCTCCTCTGACTCACCCGAGGAGTAGATGTCCGCCGTGTCGAAGAGGTTGACCCCGGCGTCCAGGCACATGTCCACCTGCCGGGTCGCCCCGGCGACGTCGGTTGAGCCGACCTGGTTGAACTTCCCGCTCCCCCCGAAGGTCATCGTGCCTAAGGTCAACGACGAGACGAACAGGCCGGAACGGCCGAGGCGGCGGTACTCCATCTATCTCCTCCTTGGGCCAGTACAAAGGCTTCAGCCAGCCTAGCACGGCGGGGCGGCCCAAACCGGGCCCGTGGGGGCCGCGCTGGCTATACTTCGGCCCGTGCCGGATCTGCCAGGAAACGTGATGATCGTCTTCGTCTCCGACTCCCACATCGGGGGCGACCCAGGCTGCGACGGCTTCGAGTCGCCCGCGGAGCTCGCGGCCCTCCTCCGGGAGCTCGCGGCGCTTGGGCGGCCCGTCGAGCTGGTGCTCGCGGGGGATTTCTTCGACTTCCTCCAGATAGGCGCGGTCCCCAACGGAGAGGACAAGGCATCGCTCACGATGTCGCGGGCCGAGTACCTCGACCTCTTCGCGGCGCTGAAGGAGTTCCGGTCGGGGGAGGGGAGGCGTGTGATCTACCTTCCCGGCAACCACGACGCCGAGGCCTGGTGGAATCCGGACATCCAGGCGACGCTGCGGGAGGCGGGCGCGGTGGACGAGTTCGCCTACAGCTACCTTGCGTACCTGGAGGTCGGGGGCCGGCGGCGGGTTGTCTACTGCGAGCACGGCAACCAGCTCGACCCGCCGAACACCGTCGAGGACTACTCGGACAGGCTGGACACCCCTTTAGGCCACCATGTCGTCATGGACTTCACCCGGCGCGTGGCGCCCTACGGGGAGATCACCGGCGGCCTCGACCTCTCGGAGATAAAGATGGTCTACCCGCTCGTGGCGATCCCCGGCTGGGTCGCGGGCCGCTACTTCTACGACCTGGCGGGCAAGGCCACAGCCTACCTGCTCCTCCCCCTGCTCGTGGCCTACGCCCTCTACCGCGTCGCCACGTACTTCCTGCTCTTCTCGGGCGGCCTGCCCCACCTCCACGAGCTTTTCCTGGACATCGGCATCTTCGGGCTCTTCACCGTGGGCATCTTCGCGGTCTTCTTCCTCATCGTCCGCCACGTCGTCCGCAGGACCGTAAACGCGATGAGCCCCGTCGATAAGGGCCCGCGCGCGTCGCCCGCCGAGGCCTCGCGGGCGAAGGTTCGGGAGATACTGGCCGGGGACTCCCGCCCGCCCATGTCCCCTTCCCTCGACCCTTCCACCGTGGACGTCTTCGTCTCGGGCCACACGCACCTGCCATCGCTCGAGGTGGTGGAGAGGCCAGACGGCCGGCGCTGCGTGGCCGTCAACTCGGGTTGCTACCTGCGCCAGTTGCACCCGGTCAGGCCGCACCTGAAGGGCCCGCCCGTCTTCGTGTCGCGCTTCGTGCTTACCCACGCGCGGATCTCCGCCGAGGACGGAGCCCTGCGCGCGGAGCTGTGGGAGCAGCCCAAACCAGCGCGCCAGAGCCTGGGCCGCATCGAGCGCCTCCTCTCCTACGGGCGCAGGCCGCCCCAGCCTCCGCCGGGCGCCGAACCGCGCGTGCGCGATGCATCCGTCCTGTAGGGACCGTCCCCCGAAACCGCAGTAGTCCCGAAGTTGCTAATCTGCGGGCATGGCACTGTACGTTTTGGATCTCTTCGGGGTCGCGGTCTTCGCCGTCAGCGGGGCGCTCACGGCCGGGCACAAGAGCATGGACCTCTTCGGGGTGGTGGTCGTAGCCGTCATCACCGCCATCGGAGGCGGTACGGTTCGGGACCTGCTGCTGGACCGGCGTCCGATATTCTGGATAGAAGACCCGACGTACCTGCTCGTCTGCGTGCTCGCGGCCGGTGCGACGCTGGCCTACGTCCGCTTCTTCCGGCCTCCCCGGCACTCACTGCTCGTCGCCGACGCCTTCGGGCTCGCGGTGTTCACGTTCATCGGGGCGAGGACGGCCTACGAGGCTGGGGTCCCGGCGCCCATAGTCGTCCTGATGGGAACCGTTACGGGCGTGGCCGGGGGGATCATGCGCGACGTGCTCTGCACGGAGGTGCCCCTGATCCTGCGCCGCGAGATCTACGCTACCGCCGCCATCGCTGGTGCGCTGGTCTTCGTCGTCCTGACGAACCTCGGCGCCACAGGCCCCCTGGCCGCCATCCCGACGGTCGCAGCCGTCTTCGGGCTGCGGCTCACCGCCATCCGGCTCGACCTGCACGCCCCTAGCCCGCGCACGAAGGAGCCGCCCTCACCGGGCGAAGGGGGCTAGGGCCCGGTAGTGCTCG
This sequence comes from Rubrobacter sp., assembly GCA_035264945.1. GTDB lineage: Bacteria > Actinomycetota > Rubrobacteria > Rubrobacterales > Rubrobacteraceae > Rubrobacter_D. Next base: position 7,365 of record DATFPF010000013.1, on the reverse strand, counting down.
ACGAGATCGTCGAAGACCATCCGGTTGAGCCCCGAGGGCGAGGGGACTACCACGTCCACCACGCCGGGCACGGCGGGCTCGGGCTGCACGCCCCACCCAGCCTTCGACGTCCGCCTGAACCACTTGTAGACCCCGATGCCCGTGTAGGCCACGGCCCCGGGCCTCAGGCGCTCCAGGGCCGCCCGCAGCGCGACCGCCCCGGCCAGGATCTCCTCCCGCGTCAGCTCGTCCGCCCTGCGGGTCGGGCGGGGGCACAGGTTGGTGAACCCGATGCCCATGTCGGGCAACGCCTCGTCTTCTTCGGGCTTGTAGAGCCGGTCCGTTATCCCGGCCGCGTGCAGGACGCGCCAGAAGCGGTTGCCGGGGTGGGCGTAGTGGTAGCCCGTGGCCCCGGACCTTAGCGACGGGTTGTAGCCGCAGAACACGAGCTTCAGGCCGGGACGGAGCAGGTCCTTCGCCACGGGCCGGGCGCCGTTCGGGCTCCTAGCCCTCCCCGTCCCCCCCGCGCTCCTCGCGACGCCGGCGCCGGCGGACGCGGCGTTCCTCGGCCTCGGAGACGCGGTCGCGGTCGATCTCCTGCGTCCCCTCTTCTGCCTGGCCCGCGGCCCCCTCGTTCGAGGCGGTCTCGCGCGCGGCCCTCTCGCCCGAGGACGTTCCGCCCGTGAGGGTGGTCTCGTCCGTGGGTTCCTCGGCATGCGACCCGCCAGAGGTCCCGGACGCCGATGCGTCTGTCCCCTCCTCGCGGTCGGACTCGGTGACCGCGGGCTCCTCGTCGCCGATGCTGAGCCTGCGGGTCTCGTCCTCCTCGACGGGCGTGCCCTCGGCGCGGACCTCTTCATCGGGGACCGGGCCGCTCGCGCCTTCGGTGTGGGTCCGGCTGCGCGGCTCCACTGGGGTGGACTCGCGCTCGGAGGCGCCGGGACGAAGCTCCTGTCTCGGCACCGTGCGCGTGGGTACGTCCTCCCGGGCCGCGCCGGACCTCTGCCCCGTGCTTTCCGCGCCTTCCGCGCCGTCCTGGCCGTTCTCGGGAAAGACGACGTCTGAGATGGTCACGTTAAGCTCGGTGACGTTCAGGCCCGTGATCGAGTGGACCTTCTCGGTGATCTTCTGCCGCACCTCGCCTACGGTGCCCAGGATGTTCTTGCCGTAGTCTATGCCCATCTTCAGGTCTATGGCGGCCTCGACGGAGCCGACCTCGACGCTGACGCCGCGGGTTGGGCTGTCCGAGCCCGTTATGCCTTCGAGCAGGCCGCCGGCCGACCGGGAGGCGCCGCCGCCCATGTGGACGCCATCGACCTCGCCCGCGGCCATGCCCGCGATCCTGGCGACCACCGTGTCCTTTATGGTGGTTACGCCTCGGTCGCTCAGCAACGGGCTCTCCTGCCGCCTCTGCTCTGCCTCGGTCATATCTCGTTCTCTCCTCCCTGGCCAACCTCGCGAATATTCTAGATGTTTCCCCGAACGTCGGCCGCGCAACCATCCCCGATTGCAACCCCCCCGGGCGGTCCCTATACTGCCCCCTCCCGGGGCGCGGCCGGGGAACGGCCACGGCGGGGACGCAACCTTTTCTGAGCACCTTTCGGAAGATCGGAGTCGGCGCATGAAGAAGCGGATGGTGCTGGCCGGGCTGCTGGCGGCGAACCTGCTGCTGGCCGCGTGCGGCGGGGCGGGAGGCGGCGGTGGCTCTTCGTCGGGGGGCCGGGCGTCCTGCGATCCGAAGGACCCGCCGCTCTTCGAGAGAGGCAAGCTGACGGTGGCGACCGACAAGCCGGCCTACCCGCCGTGGTTCAAGGGCGACCCCGAGCACTACGGGGGCTACGAGGGCGAGGTCGCAAGCGAGGTCGCCAAACGCATGGACCTGCCCATAGAGTGGGTGGTCGAGCCGTTCAACAAGTCCTACGCGCCAGGCGCCAAGAACTACGACTTCGACATCAACCAGATAACGGTAACCCCCGAGCGCGGGCGGGTGGTGGACTTCTCCGACGGCTACTTCGAGAACGCCCAGGGCGTGCTCGTCATGGAGGGCTCGCCCGCGGCGGGCGCCGAGAGCCTCTCGGACCTCAAGGACGACCGGCTCGGGGCCCAGGTGGGCACGACCGCGCTCGACTTCGTCAACACCACCGTACAGCCCGACGAGCAGACGAAGGTCTACGACACCACAAACGACGCCAAGAGCGCGCTCGAGGGCGGCCAGATCGACGCCTTCGTCACCGACCTCGTCACCACCGTCTACCTGCGCGACATCGAGATAGACGGCTCCGAGGTGATCGGCCAGTACCCCAAGACCGAGGAATTCGGGATGCTCTTCGAGAAGGGCAACCCCTTGGTAGGCTGCGTGAATGAGGTCCTCGGCGAGATCAAGAGCGACGGCACCCTGAAAGACCTCCAGGAGGAGCACCTCCAGCAGTATCTCGACGTCCCGACCCTAGAGAAGTAGCTTGACGACCCGGGGGACCGGCCCGGCCGGCGACCCCGAACCGTCCACGCCGGCCGGCCCCGGGCGCGGCTCCAGGGCCCTCGGAAACCGGGCCGTGCTCGTCTCAGGCGCGAGCACCGTGCTGTTCTTCGCGGCCGTTGCGCTCGTCGTGGCGCTGGCGCCGGGGAGCGGGCTCGTGGCCGAGCGGTTCTTCAGCCCTTTCCACCTCTGGCAGTCGATCAAGGGCACGCCGGGCGAGCCCTCCGTCGTCGGCGCGTTCCTTCTCAACGTCTACATCTTCGCCATCTCCGAGGTCTTCATCCTGGTCCTGGCGCTCGTGATCGCCGTCGTGCGCGGGATTCCGGGGCCTACCTTCTTCCCCTTAAGGATGGTCGCCATCGCCTACACGGACGTGTTCCGGGGGGTGCCGCTCATCCTGGTCCTCTACATAATAGGCTTCGGCGTGCCTGGCCTCGGCATCGCCTACTTCTCCTACCTCTCGGACGTCACCTACGGCATCGTCGCCCTGGTGCTCGTCTACTCGGCCTACGTAGCCGAGGTCTACCGGGCAGGCATCGAGTCCGTCCACGAGAGCCAGAACGCCGCAGCCCGGTCACTGGGCCTCACGCGCTTCCAGGCTTTGCGGTTCGTCGTCTTGCCGCAGGCCGTCAGGCGCGTGATACCGCCGCTCCTAAACGACTTTATAGGATTGCAGAAGGACACGGCGCTCGTCTCCGTGCTCGGCTCCATAGAGGCGGCCCGCGCCGCCCAGATCTACGGCGCCTCCCAGTTCAACTACGCGAGCTACGTCGTCGCCGCCCTCCTCTTCGTCCTCATAACGATCCCGCTGGCCCGCTTCACGGACCGCCTGATCGCCCGCGACAAGCGCCGCCGCGAGGCCGGGGGCCTCGCGTGAACGGCGGGGCGGGCCCCGCCCTCGTCCTCGAGGGCATCCGAAAGTCCTTCGGGCCGAACGAGGTGCTCAAGGGGATAGACCTGAGCGTCGCGCCGCACGAGGTGGTGTGCCTTATCGGGGCCTCAGGCTCGGGCAAGTCCACCCTTCTCCGGTGCACGAACCTCGTCGAGCCGATAGACGCGGGACGCGTGGTGGTCGAGGGCGAGGAGATCACGGCCCCCGGCGTGGACGCCGACCGCGTCCGACGGCGCATAGGCATCGTCTACCAGTCCTTCAACCTCTTCCCCCACATGACGGTGCTCAGGAACATCACGCTGGCGCCCCGCGAGGCCCTCAAGATGGACCGGAAGGCCGCGGACGACCACGCAGTCTCGCTCCTGGGACGCTTCGGGCTGGCGGACAGGAAGGACGAGTACCCGGACCGGCTCTCGGGCGGCCAGCAGCAGCGGGTGGCGATAGTTCGGGCGCTGGCGATGCGGCCCTCAATCATGCTCCTCGACGAGGTAACGAGCGCGCTCGACCCGGAGCTCGTCGCCGAGGTCCTCTCCGTCATCAGGGAGCTCGCGCGCGAGGGGATGACCATGCTCATAGCCACCCACGAGATGGGCTTCGCCCGCGACATCGCCGACCGCGTCTGTTTCCTGGATGAGGGAATGATCCTGGAGCAAGGCCCGCCGGAGAGGATCTTCTCCTCCCCGGAGAACCCGCGCACGGCCCGCTTCCTCCGCCGCATCATCGAGGCAGGCCGGCTGTGAGGCGCCCTTCTTGGGAAGGGCGCGCCGGCGGCTTACAGCGATCGGCGCCCAGGCAGGGCTGGTAGATTGGGATGGTTGGGTTCGGATCAGAGGGGGGTCGCTCCGTGAAATCGAGCCTCCGCATGCTGGCCGCGCTGACGGCGATCTGCCTGATGTGCTGCCTTCCCTTGTTTTTGTCGTGCTCGTCCGAGGAGGCCGAGAACGGGGACGCAAGCCGGGAGACCGCGGGGGCCGAGAAGGACGGAGGCCGCGCGGTCCGGTCCGGGGGTGCCGGCTCCACGGAAGAGACGACGTCGGTCGCCCCCCGGCCCGACAGCAGGGCCTCCCTCGTGCCGGTCGCCCACCTGACTTCCCTGCGCGATAACGTGAGCGGGCGGGAGCTCTCCGGGGCGGACGAGTTGTCCGTCCCGGCTGGATCTCTGTCGGCGGCCAGAGCCCTGGTAGACCGCCCGGGCTTCAGGAGCTTCGAGTCCGCGGACGCGGTTGTGGACCACGTCGCCCGAACCCCCGGCGCCCTCGGGCTCGTTCCCTGGGACGAGGTGGGCCCGCGGGTCAAGGCGCTCGGGGTGGAGGGCGAGTCCATCATGGAGCCGGGCGCTTCGGATCCCTCGAACTACCCCTTGCGGCCCGAGGGAGGGACGGGGCCTGACCCCGAACATCTCCGCCGCGTGGTGATCGGGGGCGACATCGTGCTCGACCGGGGCCAGAACTACACGGTAATCCAGCAGGGGATGGGCCTGAACTTCCCGATGGGCGGCGGCTACGCGGCGATCACGGGCCGCACGCCGGAGCCGAGCCCCTACTCCGAGACGGGCACCATCAACCAGTTCACGGCAACCCGCGTGGGGGACGCGGGCGCGGTCCGCGGCTACCTCAGCGGCGCCGACCTGACGCTGGCGAACTTCGAGAACCCGTTGGTCGAGGCCGCCGTCTGGCACCCTGACGCGACCTCCTTCACAGGCGACCTGCGCCTCATGCCCATCCTGGATGAGGCCGGCGTAGACGGCGTCACTTTGGGCAACAACCACGTCCTCGACGCCGGGGCGTCTGGGCTAGCGGAGACGCTCGGTCACCTGGACCGGGCTGGCATCAAGCGCGCCGGGGCGGGCATGGACCTCGCCGACGCCAGGGAACCCATGATCTTCGACGTAGGGGAGACCAGGATCGGGGTCCTCTCCTACCTCGGCATCCCCGGCTACGATTGGGCCTGGGCCACCGAAGAGGCCCCCGGCACCGCCCCACTGCTTGAGGGCGTGATCAGGGAGGACGTCGAGCGCCTGCGGGACGACGTGGACCTCCTCGTCGTGATGCCGCACTGGGGAAAGGAGTACCTCGCCACGCCCGAGCCGGGGCAGGTGGATCTCGCGCACGCCGCCGTGGAGGCCGGGGCTGACCTCGTCGTGGGCGGCCACGCCCACTGGCCCAAGGGCATCGAGCTCTACGAAGGGGCCCCCATCTTCTACGGCGTCGGAAACTTCCTCCTGGACCAATCCTGGTCCGAGGAGACCTCGACCGGCATCTTCGCCGAGATCACCCTGTACGAGGACCGGATCGTCCAGGTAGAACCCGTGCCCTTCGTCGTCCTCGACTACGCCCAGCCGAACTTCCTAATCCCCGAAGCCGGCGGCGACAGGGCACTGAAGAAGATCTACGCCGTCTCCCGCGGCCCCGAGTTCGAAGCCTACGACGACAAATAATGATCCAAAATGTGTAGCGTGACGGCTGGCACAGGCTTCGCAAGAGATGCTACTATGGCCCTGGTTGTTGCACCTCGACTAGGAGGAAAGGGTCCGATGGATCACTAAGTCGACAACCTTCTGAGGGCCCTCGCGGGCCCGCAGACCGGGTCGGCGACCGCCCGCCAGAAGGGCGAATCACCGGCCCGGATTTCTTTGGGACCCTGAGGCTCTAGGTTCTAACAGCGGTCTTCATGAGGGTTGGCCCTCCGATCCGTAGCCGCGATGGGCGAACCATCCCCGAGCGTCGTGGGGCCTCACCGACGCGAGCGCCTCGCCCATCGCCTCCACCAGTGCCTCTCGCGTGCGCGCCGCCGCCTTCCTGAGATAGGCCTTCACCTTGCTGAAGGCCTCCTCTATGGGGTTGAGGTCCGGCGAGTAGGCCGGCAGGAACCACAGCTCGCACCCCCGCCCCTCGATCAGCTCGCGCACCCTCTCGGTTTTGTGGGCGCCCAGGTTGTCCATCACCACGATCCGTCCCGGCCGCACAGAGGGCGCCAGCAAACGCTCCACGTACGCCTCGAACACCAACGCCTTGGTCGAGCCTTCCACGGCCATGCACTCGCCCATCGCCCCTTCGAGGGTCATGGAGGCGATGAGCGCCGTGTTCTTGCCCCTGTTCCTCGGCACGCTCCCGAACGCCCGCTCTCCCCTCGGCGCCCGCGCCCTGAGCCGCGTCATGGAGGTGTGGGTGCCGCATCCGTCCACCCAAACGAAGAGTCGCGGGTCCGCCCTCCCGGCTCGCCCGCGGAACGCCTCCCTCTCTTGCTCGTCGCGCTCGGAGGAGCCTAGGGTCTTTTTTTGAGCGGCAGCCCCAGGCCCCGGAGGGCCCGGCTCATCGTGGCCGTCGAGACGCTCACGCCATGCTCGTCCTCCAAAAGCTCGCAGTGCTCGGCGAGGGTTAGGTCGGGGTTGCGTCCCACCTGGACAGGTAGGGTCTCCTCTAAAACCGCCCGCTTGCGATCGCCGGAGGCCCGGGGATCGGCCTGGCCTCCACCCCTCCGGTCTCGCGGCGCAGCTTCAGGTAGCGCTTGAGCGTCGAGACGGAGAGGCCGAAGGTCTCGGCGACCTCCCCGCGGGGCATCCCGCGATCGCAAGCGGCCAACGCCTTGAGCCTGAGGCCCTTCGAGTACGCTTTCATGCCGGCATCCTCGCATGGGCTCAATGACCAAGCAAGCCGCTGTAAGCTTCAGATGCACAGTCAGCCTCGAGCCCTAAAACCTCAAAGCCTACTTGAACCTGTACTGGCGGTACATGCCGGCGCTTTCGTCCACGTCGGCCTCGGTTACGTGGGTGCGTCCGCGGCCTGCGACCCTGTCTTCTATGCGCTTTCTGATAAAACGGCGCATAAGGAAGGGGCTCCGTTTGATGCGCCGGTCGGCCTCGGGGTCCCAGGTGATGTCGGTCTTCTCAGCCATTCAGCTTCTCCTAAACTAGCCTCGTCCCGGTGAATTATAGCGCCACCGTGCGCCGCTCCGGGGTGATCCATCTCAGACCCTGCCAACAACCCCCGGCGTTTTCGGGCCGCCGGTCTCGTCCGGA
>DATFPF010000012.1:0-5933 GCA_035264945.1 Rubrobacter sp. | reverse complement strand
GGCAAGATGGGCAAGCGCGCCGTCTGGCAGCCGGACATCTTTCTCGAAGACGTGCGCGTGCCGGCGGCAAACAAGCTCGAGTTCGCAAACTCCTTCAAGGACACGAACAAGGTGCTCACCGCGACGCGGGGCGGGGTCGCGTGGGAGGCAATCGGGCACGCCATAGCGTCCTACGAGGCGGCGCTCCAGTACGCCATGGAGCGGGTCCAGTTCGGCAAGCCAATAGCGAGCTTCCAGCTCATCCAGAGCAAGCTGGCGAACATGCTGGCCGAGATCACCAACATGCAGCTCATGGTCTACCGCCTCTCCCAGCTCCAGCAGCAGGGCAAGATGACGGGCCCCATGGCCTCCCTCGCCAAGATGAACAACGCCAAAAAGGCAAAGCAGGTCTGCTCCGACGCCCGCGACATCATGGGCGGCAACGGCGTCCTCCTCGAGTACCACGTCGCAAGGCACCTCTCCGATATGGAGATCGTGTACACCTACGAGGGCACCGACACCATCCAGAGCCTCATAGTAGGGCGCGACGTTACGGGGATCTCAGCCTTTGTTTAGCCGTCAGCGTTCAGCCGTCAGCATTCAGCAATAACCTCGGAAGGACGAGCCAGGCCACAAGAACCGGGCGTCGGTCGGACGACAATGCCGACCGGCGCTTTCGACTGCCGGTAGCGAGCCGCCAGAGCCTGTAAGCTGACGGCTGAACGCTGATAGCTGACAGCTTGAGGACGACCGGAGGGAGGACGAATGAAAGCCATTCGACTGCACGAGATCGGCGGGCCCGAGAACCTCGTCTACGAGGACGTGCCGGACCCGGAACCGGGTTCCGGCGAGGTCGTCGTCAGGGTCCACGCGGCGGCCCTGAACCGGCGGGACGTTTTCGTGACGCGCGGGATGTACCCTGGCGCGAAGCCGGAGGCGCTGCCCGCGACGCTCGGATCCGACGGCTCCGGGGAGGTGGTCGCAAGGGGCGACGGCGCCGAGGGGCCTGACGAGGGCACGGAGGTCGTAATAAACCCGGCGCTCCACTGGGGGGACGACCCGGCCGTGCCGGGCAAGGAGTACCGTATCCTGGGGTTGCCGGACGAGGGAACGTTCGCGCAGTTCGTGAAGGTGCCGGGGGACCACGTGTTTCCGAAGCCCTCCCATCTCTCGCACGAGGAGGCGGCTGCCGTTCCGCTCGCGGGGCTCACAGCCTATCGGGCGCTCGTGACGCGGGGGCAGGTGCAGGAGGGCGAGACCGTCGTGATCCCCGGCGTCGGCGGCGGGGTTGCTACCTTTCTGGTCCAGATCGCCTCGGCGCTCGGGGCGCGCGTCTTCGTCACTAGCGGTGACGACGAGAAGATCGAGGCGGCAAAGGAGCTCGGCGCCGCGGGCGGCGTGAACTACAAGAACGAGAAATGGTCCAGGGAGCTCAAGGAGATGACGGGTCCCGTGGACCTTTCGGTCGATTCCGTCGGGGGCTCGACCTTCGACGCGCTCCTCTCGCTGGCCAAGCCTGGGGGCCGCATAGTCTCCTTCGGGGCGACGGCGGGGCCCGTCGAGAAGCTCGTGCTGCCGAAGATCTTCCTCAAGCACCTCACCGTCCTCGGCACGGCGATGGGCACCTCGGAAGAGTTCGGGGCCATGATCGACCTCTACGGGGAACGCGGCCTGCGCCCGGCCCTCAACGAGACCTTCCCGCTCGAAGAGGCCACGGCTGCGATGGGGCTCATGGAAGAGGGCTCGGGCGTAGGCAAGATCGTCCTCGACGTGCCGGCCTAAAGGCGCGGCCATGACGGACTACAGGCTCGAGTTCGGCTGGGAAGGGGACGGGGGGCTCGGTGAGCGCCTGATCCGGGAGGTAATAGACGGCGAGAAGACCGCAACCTGCGCCCCCCGCTCGGACTACACCGAAGAGGAGCTCGCCGAGGTCGTGGCGAGCCGGGGGCAGGTCGTTGACGTTGTGGACGAGGACGACGAGCCGCGTTGCCGCGTCCGGATGCTCGCCGTCTACGAGACGACCTTCGGCCTCCCCGCCCCCGGCGTGGTGCGGGGAGAGGGCTTCGGGGACGACGAGGAGGCGTTCAGGCAGGACCACCGCGCGGCCTGGGCCGGGGAGATGGAAGTGGAGGGCAACCCGCTCTCGGACGAGACGATCCTGGTGGTCGAGGAGTTCGAGCTCGTGGAGGTGGTGGACGCCTAACCGCGCGAGAGGAGGCCCTCGTGGAGAACATCAGGGTAGTATCGGACCCCCAGGCTGGTTCCGCCGACATCGACTTTGTCCGCGAAGGCCTCTCGCTCTTCAACGTGGCGGCCACAGGGGACTCGTACTACAGCCCGCTCGCGATCTTCCTGAAGGACGAGCGCGACGCGATCCTGGGCGGCGCGTGCGGGCACGTCTGGGGAGGATGGTTGGATCTCTCCCTGCTCTGGGTAGCCGAGCCGCTCCGCGGGAAAGGCTACGGCAAGAAGTTGCTCGAAGAGGCCGAAGCCGAGGCCAGGTACCAGGGTTGCAGGAGCGTCTTCCTGTCCACCTTCAGCTTCCAGGCGAGAGGCTTCTACGAGCGCTTCGGTTACGAGGTCGTGGCCGACATACCAGACTACCCCGCGGGGCACACCTACCATATCCTAAAGAAGACGCTGGCCTAGCCTACCCGCCGACGGCCACCTCGAAGCCGTAAGTTTCGCCGTGGGCCAGGTAATGGACCTTCTCGTCGAGGCCGGCGCCCGTGACGGCCCGCTTGAAGTCATCCAGCGGCGACTCGAACCTCGTGTAGTCGTTGTAGTGGATGGGGATGGTGGTGCCGGCGTCCATGATCCTCATGGCCTCCAGCCCCTGCTCGGCGTCCATCGTGACGCAGATACCGAGCACCTTCGTCCCGCCGAGGTGCAACATCGCCAGGTCTATGTCCGGGAAACGGCGCGGTATCTCCCTGAGGCGGTCGTGGATCAGGGTGTCCCCGCTTATGTACATCCGTATGCGGGCCTCCTCCCCCACGCGCCCGAACTCCAGCATGCTGCCCATCACAGGCGGTAGAACCGCGCCGAGCGGACCGGGGCCGTGCGTCCCTGGCAGCGCGGTCACCCGCAGGCTCGCCTCGCCCTTCTCCACGTCGAGCGGCTCCCAGGTCTTCAGCGTCAGCGTCTTCGTGAAACCGACCTTCTCGAGGTAAGAGGTAGCGTGTTTGTTTGAAACTATGGGCGTCGCCTTGTTCAGCCGGTGCTCGACTACGCGGTCGAAGTGGTCGCCGTGCAGGTGCGAGAGCAGCACGAAGTCCAGCGGCGGGAGGTCCTCTATCTCGATGGCCGGGTTCGTCAGCCGCTCTGCTGTCAGCCCGTAACCCAGGTGGACGTGATCCCCCGCGTGCAAAAAGTTCGGGTCCGTGAGTATCGTGAAGCCCGCATAACGGATGATGACGGTGGCGGTCCCGACGAAGAAGACCGACCCGCGCCCGAAGTCAGGGCTCTCATTCCTGCGGGGCAGCACGAGGGTGCCGTCAGCGCTCACCGGGGCCATCCTTCCGTTTACCCAAACGGTCCTCCCGACCGACGCTAGTTAGACTGCGGGAAGGAGCGCAGATCTTCCAGCACCTGCTCCTGTTCGGAGAACTCGGGGCGGCTCAACCCTTCGATCATCCGCATCAAGTCGTCGGGGGCGCCGTTGTTCTCGGCGGCGGTGACGACATCCTCCTTGCTCGCCGGGTACTCGACCCCCTGCAGGTACTGCTGCGCGTCGTCAGGGTTGATATCCATGGCATCCTCCTGTCCCGATCGGCGAAACGCTTCTACCCCATTGTGCCCCGTACCGGGCGCCGCGTAACGCCAGGGAAAGGCTCCGCCCCCCCCTACAGGTCCCACAACCTCCGGTAGGCGTCGAGGACCGCGGCCCGGTGCACCTCGGGGAGTTCGTCGAAAGGGATCTCACGTCGCATGCGCCCGCTCGGAGGCCGGCCGCTACGCAGGGAGCCTTCGCCGCCGGCCCGATCCTCTCCCATCGTGAGGACCGGGTACTCCCCTGCCCTCTTCGAACCCAGCAGTCCGGTAAATACCGCCGTATACCCCGCGCCGGACCCGCCGCCGCCCTCGTAAAGTCAGACGTACCGCGGCCTGCCGCCCGGCAGCAGCCTCTCTTCTCTGCTCTTCAAACCCATGCCGTAGATTATCCACTCCCGGCAATGCGCGATCAGCCCCCGGCGATTAGTTCCCCAGGCTGACGGAAGTCGCTAACGCTCACTCCCCGTCAGAAGGCTTGATGAAGAAGGCGGGATCTTCGGTCCCAGAGGAGTACCAATCCTCCTCGACCTTCTTGCCGGCGCCGTCGGGACCGAGTCCCTCTTCCGGTACTGGCCCTAGCTCGCGCGGCTCGTCGCCACTCCTGCCGCTCTCCCGAGTCATCGCCACCCCTTCCCGTTGTGCAGAGGGGGTCGGGTTCGCCGGCCCCCTGCTGAAAGCTGATCGCTGAAAGCCGACAGCTACTTCACGAACTGCTCGTTCTCGGTAGATCCCGGCAGGCCCGTGTTCGGGTCCTCCGGCGTGTCGAACTGCGCCTCCTCGGTCGAGCCGGTGAGGGCCGTGGTGGAGGCGGCGCCGCCGGCGACGACCTGGGCGACCTCGTCGAAGTAGCCGGCCCCGACCTCGCGCTGGTGCTTGGTGGCGGTGTAGCCGTACTTCTCGGCGTCGAACTCCTTCTGCTGCATCTCGGAGTACGCGGCCATGCCGCGGTCCTTGTAGTCGCGGGCGAGCTCGAACATGGAGAAGTTGAGCGCGTGGAAGCCGGCGAGCGTGATGAACTGGAACTTGTAGCCCATCTCCCCGAGCTGGCGCTGGAAGGTGGCGATCTCCTCGTCGGAGAGCTTGGCCTTCCAGTTGAACGAGGGCGAGCAATTGTAGGCGAGCATCTTGCCGGGGAACTCGGCGTGGATGGCCTCGGCGAAGACGCGGGCCTGGTCGAGGTCGGGCGTCGAAGTCTCGCACCACACGACGTCGGCGTACGGCGCGTACGCGAGGCCGCGGGCTATGGCCTGGTCGATGCCGGCGTTGACCCTGTAGAAGCCCTCCATCGTCCGCTCGCCGGTAAGGAACCTCTGGTCCGCCGGGTCTATGTCCGAGGTGACGAGGTTGGCCGCGTCGGCGTCGGTCCTGGCGACGATGATCGTCGGCACACCCATCACGTCTGCGGCGAGCCTGGCGGAGATGAGGTTCCGGACGGCCTGGCTCGTCGGGATGAGCACCTTGCCGCCCATGTGGCCGCACTTCTTCTCGGAGGCGAGCTGGTCCTCGAAGTGGACGCCCGCCGCACCGGCTTCGATCATGCTCTTCATCAACTCGAAGACGTTCAGCGCGCCCCCGAACCCGGCCTCCGCGTCGGCGACTATCGGCGCGAACCAGTTGACGCCGTTCTTGCCCTCGGCGTGGTGGATCTGGTCGGCCCGCTGCAACGCCTGGTTGATCCTCTTCACGACGTGCGGCACGCTGTTGGCCGGGTACAGACTCTGGTCGGGATACATCTGCCCGGCGAGGTTCGCATCAGCCGCCACCTGCCACCCGCTCAGGTAGATGGCCTTGAGCCCGGCCTTGACCTGCTGCACGGCCTGGTTGCCGGTGAGCGCCCCGAGCGCGTTGACGTACTCCTCCGTGTGCATGAGGTCCCACAACCGCTCGGCGCCCATCCGCGCCAGCGTCTGCTCGACGACCACAGAACCCCGCAGCCGCGCCACATCGTCGGCCGTGTAAGGCCGCTCGACTCCGGCCCAGCGCTCTCCCTGCCACTCCTGCGCTATCTTCTGCGTCGTCCCGTTCTTCCCGTTCTCCACCTTGTCCTCCTGTGCTCTCTGTTCTAGATCCCTACATGATACTGCACGCACTTATGTGCGCATATAGGTGCACCGCAGGCGCGGTAGAGTCGCCCGCCGCCTGCGGGCGGGGGTACGTGCCCGACGCACCGGGGGAGAAGG
>DATFPF010000011.1:0-13188 GCA_035264945.1 Rubrobacter sp. | reverse complement strand
TCGGGGAGGCCGCCGAGGCGCCCGACCTTAAGGCGGCGATCTCGAACTCCATGGGGTTCGGGGGCCACAACGTCGTGGTAGCTTTCACAAGTGTAGAATAGAGAGCGTTATGTCTATAAGGGACCTCATAGCGATCCTGCCAGAGCCCCTGAGGCAGCGTTCGCTTACGCACCCGAGCGTGGCGGACCCTTACGAATCGAACGGACGCCTCGAATTCCTCGGCGACTCGGTGCTGAACAACCGGGTCGCCGAGCTAGTTTTCCACGGTTACCCCGAGCTCCTCGAGGGGGACCTTACCCGCATCCGGGCCCACCTCGTCCGCAAGTCCTTTCTCTCGAGCGTCGGGCGGCGCGAGGGGATCGAGGAGATGGTGGAGAGCTCCGTCATCAACGACTCGGTGGTGGCAGACACCGTCGAGGCCATAATCGGGGCAGCCTACCTTATAGACCGCGACCTCGTGCTCAGGACAATCGACGAGATCTTCAACCCCTCCGAGGTCGACACGGACGAGCTTCGCGACTGGAAGACCCTCCTCCAGGAGACCCTCCAGGCCGACGGCCTGCGCCCTACCTACCGCGTTATCTCGAAGCAGGGCCCGGCCCACCGCCCGAGCTTTATCTCGGGCGTCTCCGTCGAGGGCCGCGAGGTTGCCACCGGCGAGGGTCCCTCCATAAAGGAGAGCGAGCAGACCGCCGCCCGCGCCGCGCTCGAGATCCTCGGCATCCGCCCCGTAACGCGCCCGCCGGTGGAAGTTCACGTCGGGGCGTAGAAGCCTCCGCCGGGGACTTCTAGCCCGCTTCGGCTCCGCCTCCGCTTGTCAGCCGGCCAGCTTGTCAGCTATTAGCCTCCGCCTATGGTCTATTCGTACGACGTACTCCTACGCCCGCAGGGACATGCTTGCCCCGGGGCGTTATGCGGCGCGGCAGATCGGCGATCGGGGGCGGGACGCTCCGCGCACGACCGAAGGCTGAAAGCGAGGCCGTAAGGCCGAAGCGCGCTGACAAGCTGGCCGGCTGACAAGCTCTTTGCTGCACTTTTCCGCGTGCTTTATGCGGCTGAGTTGCGTAAAATGCCTGTTCAGTGCTTTCCGCAATATATATCAAGGGGTTCAAGACCTTCGCGCGGCCGGTTCGGATGCCGCTCGAAGGGGGGATCACGGCGATCGTCGGCCCGAACGGGTCGGGCAAGAGCAACGTCACCGACGCTGTGCTGTTTGCCCTCGGTGAGCAGAGCCCAGGGGTGCTGCGGGCCGGGGCTATGGGGGAGTTGATCTTCTCTGGCTCGGAGTCGCTTCCCGCGGCGAGCGCGGCCGAGGTAACGCTCGTCTTCGACAACGCTTCGGGGGAGATCTCGCTCCCCTACGCGGAGGTCTCCGTGACGCGCCGCATCTCGCGGGCCGGTGAGACCGAGTACAGGATCAACGGCTCCCGCTCCCGGCTGGCGGACGTGCGCGCCGTGGCCGGCGAGGCTGGCCTGGGGCGCCACAGCATCCTGCGCCAGGGGGCGGTCGACGCCATCGTGGCCGGCGGGGCCGCGGCCTGCCGCCAGGCGCTCGAGGAGGCGGCCGGCCTCGGGGTCTATCGTCGCCGGCGCGTCTCGGCCAGCCGCCGCCTCGAGCGGGCCGACGATCAGCTCGAGAAGAGCCGGCAGCTGGAGGCCGAGCTGGGCAACCAGCTGCGCAGGATCGAGGCGGAGGCCGAGGCCGCCCGCCGCTACAGGGAACTGGAGTCGCGCTTCCGGGAGCTCTCACTGGCCCACCTCTACCGCGTCGCCACCCGCGGGCTGGGCGACCTCAGAGGCAGGATGCGCGACGCCGACGCGAACGTAGAGGCGCTCTCCGCCTCCGAGCGCGAGCTCAGGCGAGGGGGGGAGGAGATCGAGGGCCGACTCCGCGACCTCACGGCGAAGCTAGGGGAGGCGGAGAGGCGGGCCGAGGCTCTGGAGGACGCCACGGAGGACCTGAGGACCGAGAACCTCCGCTCGGACCGCGCGCTGCTCCGCCTGGAGTCCGGGCTCGGGCGGCGCGGCGAGCGGCACGCCATCCTCGCGCGGCTGCGGGAGGAGCTCGAACGCACGACGCGAAAGCTCTCCGGGCTGGAGGAGAGGGCCGTGGCGCTCGCCGCCGAACGCGACGCGTCGAAACAGGCGGCGCGCGCGAGGGAACGGGACGCCGAGTTGGCACGACGTCGAAGCTCCGAGTCCGGCAGGGAGCGCTCGCGGCAGGCGGCCGAGCTGGACAGGCTTCGCGCGCGGTCCGTCGCCCTCTCCTCACCAGAGGGACGACGCGCGGCCCCCTCGGAGGAGGGCCTCTCCCGCCTGCGGGCGGTCGTGAGGGAGATCGAAGCGGGAAGCGGGGAGCGGCCAGACGACCAGGCTCGGAGTCTGGCGGCCGGGGCCGCCGGGGCGCTCGGCCGCGCGGAGTCGTGCTTCGAGGGCGTGAGCCGCAGGCGCGGTGAGCTGGCCTCGGCGGTCGGCCGGGCCGAGTCGCGGGTGCGCCGCCTGCGGGCGGCGGAGCCCGCAAGCAGCGGCACGAGGCTCTACGAGGTCGTGCGCCCGCGGCCGGGCTTCGAGGCCGCGGTCGAGGCCGCCCTCGGGGACCACGGCGCCGGCGTCCTCGCCGAGAACCTCGACGCGGGGATGCGCCTGCTCTCCGAGACGGACCCGGTAGCCCTCAGGCTGGACGCCGAGCACGCCGGCGACGACGGGCCGGGGCGGCCCCTGCTCGAGTGCGTGGAGATCCTGGACGGCCGCTACGCCGGAGCCGTCGAGCGGCTTCTTGGCGGCATCTTCGTCGTAGACCACCCGGACGACGGCGCCAGCCTCAACGGCCACGTCGCCGTGACCACCGACGGCCTCCGCCTTACCCGCACCAGCGTCAGCATGAAGCCCGCGCAAGGGAACTTCGCCCGCGAGACGCGGCTGGCCGCGGAGCTCGAGCTTCTCGACACGCTCAAGAACGGCGCGGGCGAGATCCTCTTCGACCTCCGCGACGGCATCCAGGCCGCCTCCGAGCGCCTGGCCGGCGTCTCCGAGGACGCCCAGAAGCTGCGGGCCCTCTCGGAGCGCACCCTGCGCGCCCGCTCCTCCCTGGCCTCCGAGGCAGCCCGCCGCCTGTCCTCCGCCGAGCGCGTCCGCCGCCGCCTCATCGAACGGGAGCGGGAGTCGGAGGAGGTATCGGCCAAGCTGACCGAGGCCGAACGGTCCTTCTCGGAGGCCCAGAAGACGGCCCTCTCCGACCGCGAAGCCTCAGACCGCGCCACCACGGCCGTCGAGGCCGCGCGGGCAGCGGCGGCGGACCTGGACCGCCGCCTCCGCTCCCTCGAAACAGCCGTCTCGGACGGCAAGAACCGGCAGGATGCTCTCTCCCAGAGGCTTCGGAAGGCGTCCCCCGCCGCCGAAGACACCCCCGACGACCTCGCGAGGCGCGCGGCAAACCTCTCCACCGAGCTGCTCGCCACGGTTCGCGGGCGGAGAACCGACCTGCGCCGCGCCCGCGCAGAGCTCTCCGAAGACCAGCGCCGGGTATCCGAAGAGCGCTCGCGGGTCTCGCGTCGGGCCGTGGAGATCGCGGGCCAGCTCGCCACCGCCCGTGCCGAGGCCGCCCGCCTCTCCGATGAGGTCGCAAGATCCGAAGCGGCGGCAAATGGCTCGGTCGAGGAGATCCAGACCGAGTGGGGCAGCACACTCGAGGCCGCCCGCGCTGAGGCCGAGAGGCACCCGAAAGACACCGACGCCGAACGCCAGACCCTGGGCCGCAGGCTCAAGCGCTTCGGCGACGTAAACCTCCTGGCCCTCTCCCAGGAAGAGCAGCTGCGCGAGCGCCACGAGTTCGTCGCCGCCCAGCGCGCCGACGCGGAGGAGGCATCGACCGAACTTAACCGCATAATACACTCGGTGGATCGTGAGATAGAGGCAAGGTTCTCGGAGACCTTCGGGAGGGTTCGGGGGGCTTTTGGGGAGACCGTGCCGAAGATGCTGGCTGGGGCGTCCGGGGTCCTTGACCTCTCCGAGGAGGGGGTGGAGATCGGGATCCGGCTAGGACGCAAGGGCTGGAGGCCCCTCCGTGTGCTCTCGGGCGGGGAGCGGGCCCTGCTGGCGCTATCTTTCTTGTTCAGCATCTTCCTGAGCCGGCCTACGGGCGGGTCTGGGGCGTTCTGCATACTAGACGAGGCCGAGGCCGCGCTGGACGACGTCAACCTGGCGCGTTTTCTCTCTGTGGTAGACTCTCACCGCTCCGGCGGACAGTACCTGCTGGTCACCCATCAGAAGCGGACGATGGCCGCGGCTGACGTCCTCTACGGGGTGGTTCAGGACGCTTCCGGGGCCACCACTGTCGTATCGAAACGTTTGCAGGGAGAGTAAGAAGTCGCCCATGGCGCGCTCTTGGCGTAATTTTTTCAGACGCAGCCCAGATGAGACCGAAGCCCAGGCGCCCGCCGCCACCGAGACCGAAGCCCCCGCCGAACGGGATGACTCCGGCAACGGCGCGGGCGCGCTGGTCGCCGAACCCGCCGGGCCGAACGGTGCTACCGCAGAGGGCATAGACGCGGCGGAACCGTCGCCCGTCGAGGAGACGGAACTTCGCCCCGAGGAGGCCGCGGCGTCCGAGCCCGAGCCGGTGGAGCCGACGGTGGAGGAGGTGCTCGAGGCCGAGGAGGTAGATGAGGCACTTCCCGAGCCGACGCGCATAGAAGAGGCGCCCGACGCGGAGGCCGTGGCCGAGGAGCAGGAGGCGACCGGCTGGTTCGGGCGCCTCAGGCGGGGGCTCACGCGGAGTCGGGAGTCTTTCGTCGGGCAGCTCAACGCCGCCGTGGCTGAGTTCAAGGACGCCGAGGACGAGGAGTTCTGGGAGAGGGTGGAGGAGATCCTGGTCTCCTCGGACGTCGGGGTGCCGACGACAGCGAAGCTCGTCGCGGAGCTGGAGCAGGAGGCGTTGCGCCGGAACATAACGAGCGGGGTGGAGCTCAAGAGGCTCATGGTCGAGCACGCGAGCCGCATGCTCGAGGGGCCCGTCGAGCTGGACATCTCGCACAAGCCTACCGTTATCCTGATGGTCGGCGTTAACGGCACGGGCAAGACGACCACGATAGGCAAGCTCTCGCGATTCTTGCCCGGGACCACGATGTTCGCCGCCGGCGACACGTTCAGGGCTGCGGCCATCGAGCAGCTCCAGCAGTGGGGCGAGCGGACCGGCACGCCCGTCGTGGCGCGGGAGCGCGGGGCCGATGCTGCGGCCGTGGCCCACGAGTCCGTAGAGGCCGCCAGGCGCGAGGGCGTGGACGTGCTGCTCATCGACACGGCCGGCAGGCTGCACACCAAGGTCAACCTCATGGCCGAGCTCGACAAGGTGCACCGCGTCATCGGGCGCCTGTTGCCTGGGGCGCCGCACGAGGTCTTGATGACCGTGGACGCGACTACGGGGCAGAACGGGCTCAGGCAGGCCAAGATGTTCCAGGAGGTGGCGGGGCTCACCGGCATCATACTTACCAAGCTGGACGGCACGGCCAAGGGCGGCATCGCGCTCGCCATCGCCAACGAGGTTGGCGTGCCCATAAAGTTGATCTCCGTCGGCGAGAAGGTGGAGGATTTGCACCCCTTCGACGCCAGGGAGTTCGCCGAAGCGTTGTTTGGAGACCTCTAGATGTTCGATACCCTAGGCGACAGGCTCAACAAGGCCCTCGACGGCGTCCGCGGCAGCGGCAACCTCACCGAGGACCAGGTAAAGAAGGTGACGCGCGAGATAAGGCTTGCCCTGCTGGAGGCAGACGTCAACTACGGCGTCGTCAAGGAGTTCGTATCGAACGTCCGCGAGCGGGCCACCGGCGCGGAGGTCTCGAAGGCGCTGAGCCCGGGACAGCAGATCGTCAAGATCGTCAACGAGGAGCTGGCGAACCTGATGGGCGGCACCTCGCACAAGCTCTCCTTCGCGTCGCGACCGCCCACGGTCGTGATGCTCGCCGGCCTCAACGGCCACGGCAAGACCACCACGGCAGGCAAGCTCGCGCTCTTCGTGCGCAAGCTAGGCAAGAACCCCTACCTCGTCGCGTGCGACACCTACCGTCCCGCGGCCATAGACCAGCTGCAGCAGATAGGGCGGGAGCTGTCGGTCCCCGTCTACACGGAGGGGACGGGGCCGAAGCCCGAGGAGATCGCCGAGCGGGGCATCAAGGAGGCAAGGGACGGCGGGTACGACTTCGTCATCGTTGACACGGCGGGCAGGCAGGTCGTCGACATGGAGATGATGGAGGAGATCAAGCGCGTAAGGACCGTTTCAAGGCCCCACTCCGTCCTGCTCGTCCTCGACGTGGTGACGGGCCAGAACGCTGTGGACGTGGCCCAGGCCTTCAAGGAGTACGCGGACTTCGACGGGATGGTCCTTACCAAGCTCGACGGCGACGCGAGGGGTGGCGCGGCCCTCTCAGTCGTCTCCGTGACCGAGCGTCCCATCCGGTTCGCCTCGGAGGGCGAGAAGATGGGCGAGTTCGACTACTTCTACCCCGACAGGATGGCCGGACGCATCTTGGGTATGGGTGACGTGATGACGCTCATCGAGAAGGCCGAGCAGCAGATGGACCGGGAGGAGGCGCAGGCCGACGCCCAGCGCATGATGAGCGGGAAGTTCACCTTCGAGGACTTCCTCAAGCAGATGCAGATGATCAAGCGCATGGGCCCGATCTCGGGCCTGCTCGGCATGATCCCGGGCCTCGGCAAGCAGCTGAAAGACGTGAACATAGACGACAACCAGCTCGCGAGGGTCGAGGCCATGGTAACCTCCATGACCGTCAAGGAGCGCCGCAACCCTAAATTGTTGCAGAACCCGAGCCGGGCGCGTAGGATCGCCCGCGGCTCAGGCGCCACGCAGCAGGACGTACAGAAGCTCGTCAAGCAGTTCGGCGAGATGCAGAAGATGATGAAGCAGATGGGCAAGGGCGGCGGGATGCCGAAGATCCCGGGCCTGCCCGGGCGCAGGTAGAGAGAAAGTTCGAGAGGAGTAGGTATGGCGGTAAAGATAAGGCTCGCGAGGCACGGCTCGAAAGGGAACCCCTTTTACAGGATAGTCGTCGCCGACGCCCGCAGCCCGCGCGACGGCGCGTTTATTGAGAGGATCGGCACCTACGACCCGCAGGCCGAGCCCTCGGCGATCACGGTCGACGAGGAGAAGGCGAAGGCCTGGATCGGCAAGGGCGCCCAGCCCACGGATCAGGTCCGGAACCTGCTCAAGATCTCCGGCGTCCTCTAGGCGGCGACGTGGACCGGCTGCAGAACCTCCTGCTCCTCCTCGTCCGCCCCATAGTGGACGAGCCAGACAGGGTCGAGGTCGAGGCGAGCGAGTCAGACACGCGCGTGGACCTTGAGCTGAGGGTCGCCCCCGACGACATTGGGAAGGTAATTGGCCGCGGGGGGCGCACGATCCGGGCCATACGCACGGTCGTGAAGGCCGCCTCCGTGAAGGTCGGCAAGCGCGTTAACGTGGAGGTCGTGGACTAGCCCCCGTGGCCGAGCCCCAAGACCCGATCACCATCGGAACCATCGTGGGGACCCACGGCGTGCGCGGCACCGTCCGCGTCCGCCCGGCGGGAACCGGCGAACACCTGCGGGAGGGCGTCAGCCCATTCGTAGCGGGAACCCACAGGCCCATCAGGGATGTTCGCGACACCCCGAAGGGGTTTCTTCTTGATCTGAAGGGCGTGGACGACCGGCGCGCGGCGGCCGCGCTCAGGGGGGAGCCCCTCTTGCTAGATCGGGCTGAGCTCGACGCCCCCGAGGAGGACGAGTTCTACGTCGGCGACCTCGTTGGCCTCGTGGCGCTCGACGAGGCGGGCGGACGCCTCGGCGAGGTCGCGGAGACCTTCGAGACCGCCGCGCACGAGGTTCTCGTCGTCCGCGCGGGGGCTGGCGACGTGCTGGTGCCGTTCACTATGGAGCACGTGCCCGAGGTCGACATCGAGTCGGGCCGCGTCACCGTGCGCCCGCCGGAGTAGGGCTTGAAGAACATCGACGTCTTCTGCGTCTTTCCTGGGGCCGTCGACGCCATGCTGCGGGTCGGCGTCGTCGGCCGGGCCATCGAGCGGGGCGTGGTCGGCTACAGGAGCTTCGACCTCCGCAGCTTCTCGCGCGACGGACGCATAGACGACATGCCCTACGGGGGCGGCGCCGGCATGGTCGTCCGGGTTGACCTCGTCGCCCGCGCCTTCGAGGAGGTGTACGGGGTGCCCGCGAGGGAGGTAAGGGAGAAGCGCCGGGTCGTGCTCACGGAACCGGCGGGACGACCTATGGCCCAGGGGTACGTCGAGGAGGTCTCATCGGGGCCCGACCTCACGATCGTCTGCGGTCGGTACGGCGGGGTGGACGAGCGGGTGTGGACGGGGCTATGCACCGAAGCAGTCTCGCTGGGGGATTTCGTGCTTTCTGGGGGTGAGGTCGTCGCCGCCGCGCTCGCTGACGCGGTGGTCCGCCGCCTGGACGGGGTGCTCGGCAACGCGGAGAGCCTGCTTGGGGAGTCGTTCTCAGAGGAGGGCGTGGTAGGGCCGCCGATGTACACGAGGCCCAGCGCGTGGGATGGAGAGGAGGTGCCCGGCGTGCTATTATCCGGCAATCATGCGGAGATCCGCGCCTGGCGCGAGCGGGAGTCTCGGACCAGGGCGCGGGCGAGGGAGACCGGACGCCCGGCTCCCTGAACGTCTGCAGCGACACCCACGAGAGGAGAAACATGATAACCAGCGAGAATTTGCAGCAGAGGGACGTCGTCTTCAAGCCGGGCGACACGGTTAAGGTGCATTACCGCGTAATAGAGGGCAACCGCGAGAGGGTACAGGTCTTCGAGGGGCTGTGTATAGCCCGAAAGGGCGGCGGCATCGACGAGACGTTTACCGTCAGGAAGAACTCGTTCGGGGTGAACGTGGAGAGGATCTTCCCCCTACACTCGCCGAAGATAGCGGACATACAGGTCTCACGCCGGGGCGCGGTGCGCCGGGCGAAGCTCTACTACATCCGCGACAAGGTCGGCAAGAAGGCCCGCGTCAAGAAGGCCCGCTAGAACCGGGCAAGTCCCCGTAACGCCGTGAGAGGACGGGGCCGCCGGAAGGACGAGGACGAACTCTACGCCTTCGACGCGGCCTGGATGCTGGAGCGGGGAGGGGCGCTTGCCGGCGCGGACGAGGCCGGACGCGGCGCCCTTGCCGGCCCCCTCGTCGCCGCCGCCGCGGTGCTCGACCCCGAGACGATCCCTGGCCTCGACGACTCCAAGGCGCTCACCGCCGCCCGCCGGGAGGAGGTCTTCGCTGAGGTCCTGCGCAGGGCCGAGGCGGTCTCCGTGGTCTCGTTCCCCGCGTGGTGGATCGACCGCCACGGCGTCGGCCGGGCCAACCGGGAGGCGCTCGTCCGGGCGATAGACGCCCTGAGGACGCGCGCCGGCTGCGGCCTCGCCGACGGGAACCTGAAGCTTGGGCCGGAGATCGAGAGCCTCCCGAGTGCCGACGCCCGCAGCGCCGCCGTGGCCGCCGCGAGCGTTGTCGCGAAGGTCCTGCGCGACGGCGCGATGCGCCTGCTCGCCGCGGAGCACCCCGGCTACGGCTTCGACCGCCACGCCGGCTACGGGACCCCGGCCCACCGGCGCGCGCTCGCCGAGCTCGGCCCGTGCAGGGTCCACCGTTTGAGCTACGCCGGGGTCGGGGCCTGAACAACAGGGCGACCGGCGACCTCGGGGAGGACATAGCGAGCCGCTACCTCGCGCAGAGGGGCTACGAGGTCGTCGAGCGCAACTACCGCACCCGCCGCGGGGAGCTTGATCTGATCTCCCGCAGCGGCGACACCCTCGTAATCGTCGAGGTGAAGCTCCGCCGCACCACGGCCTACGGCGACCCCCTGGAGGCCGTCACCCCCCGCAAGCGACAGGCCATCCGCCTCATGGCGGAAGAGTACCTGTCCGAGAGGGACCCGGACTTTCAGGACCTGCGCTTCGACGTAATAGGCATCCTGCTTCGGGCCGGGCGGCCCGAGATCTCCCACGTAGAAGGTGCTTTCTAGGCTCCCTTCGTATAAAATATTAAACAATGGTATAAAATACTAGACAAAATCGTGTGCGTTGCAGTATACTGCGCGGGCTCTGTGGAGGAGTCGGTTGGAGGCGACAGGTGTACTCTAGCGGGTGGATTAAAGGGGATCGGGCCTGATGGCGGTGTGTCGGGTGCGCAGTTTGAGCCTGTTCGGCATAGACGCGTTGCCGGTCGAGGTGGAGGTGGACGTGAGCGCGGGACTCCCCGGCTTCTCCATCGTGGGCCTGCCGGACGCGGCGGTGCAGGAGGCGCGGGAGCGAGTGCGGGTCGCCATCTCAAACAGCGGCTACAAGTTCCCTACAAAGAAGGTAATCGTGAACCTCGCGCCAGCGGGTCTGCGCAAGGAGGGCGGGACCTTCGATCTGCCGATGGCGCTCGGCATTTTGGCTTCGTCCGGCCTGATGCCGGCCGCTTGCCTGCGGGGAACGGGGGTCGTCGGCGAGCTCTCGCTCGACGGCGAGGTGCGCGGGGTGCGCGGGGCGCTCTCGATGGCCGAGGCCGGGAGGGTGGGCGGGTTGGAGCGCCTTGTGGTTCCTGAGGGAAACGCCCGCGAGGCGGCGGCCTGCGGAGGAGTTGGGGTCTACGGGGTCAGGGGCCTCAGGGAGGCGGCAGAGTTTCTTGCAGGCGGGAGCGGGGTGGAGCCCTCCGAGGCGTGGTCCGAAGACGGGACCTGGGCCGACGCCCCGAAGGAGGACTTCGCGGACGTGGCGGGGCAAGGGTACGCCAAGCGGGCCCTCGAGGTCGCGGCGGCGGGGGGGCACAACGTGCTCATGAGTGGTCCGCCCGGGTCCGGCAAGACCATGCTCGCGCGGCGCATGCCAGGCATACTTCCCCCGCTCAGCCGTGCCGAGCGGATCGAGGTGACGAAGATCCACAGCGCAGGCGGCGAGACGAACGGTTCCCTGGTCCGGCACAGGCCCTTTCGGGCACCACACCACACGATCTCGACGGCGGGGCTCGCCGGTGGGGGGAGCAACCCGCGGCCCGGCGAGGTCTCGCTCGCGCACCACGGGGTCCTCTTCCTCGACGAGTTCCCCGAGTTCGGTCGCAGGACGCTCGAGGTGCTGCGCCAGCCGCTCGAAGACGGGCACGTCACCATCTCGCGGGTGGCGGCGACGCTGAGTTACCCGGCGCGGGTGACGCTCGTGTGTTCTATGAACCCGTGTCCCTGCGGGTACGCGGGGGACGGGAGGCGGGCGTGCCGGTGCACGCCCGGCCAGATCGAACGCTACCGGGCGCGCATCTCGGGCCCCCTCATCGACCGCATGGACCTCTTCGTGGACGTGCCGCGCCTCACGCGAGAGGAGCTCAGGGGGCAGGGCCTAGGCGAGCCTTCCCGGGTCGTACGGGAGCGCGTGGGCCGGGCCAGGGAGGCGCAGACCGAGAGGCAGGGCGTCCCGAATTGCTCGCTGGCCGGCCGGATGCTGCGGGCCGCGTGCGGCCTGCGGGGGGACGCGGAGGCCCTGTTCTCGCGCGCCATCGACCGGATGGGCCTCTCTGGCAGGGGCCACGACCGCGTGCTCAGGGTGGCGAGGACCGTCGCGGACCTGTCCGGGGAGAAAGACATCGCAGTCGAGCACCTCGCCGAAGCCCTCAACTACCGGAGGTCGCATGGCTTCGGGCGATAGGGAGCGCGAAGGATATTTGTTTCTGTCCTTCCTCCAAGCGCGGGCTGGGGGCAGCATGGTCCGTCGCGTCCCGGAAGGGGACGTGGGGAGCCTTCTGGAGAGGTCGGGGCAGGAGCTCGCGCGGGCGATGGGGTTGGGGGAAAAGGCGTCTCGTGCCCTCCTGGATCTCAGGAGGACCTTCGACGCTGGGGCGGTGATCCAAAGCCTGGACCGCGAGGGATATCGGGCCATCACCTACGGCGAGGAGGCGTACCCCGGACGCCTCAAGATCGCGCCGGACCCCCCGCCTGCGTTATTCGTCGGCGGGGACCTCGGTGGGGGGACCACGGTGGCGCTCGTGGGGTCCCGCAGGGCGACGCGGTCGGGGCTCGAGACCGCGGGCGTCATCGGCCGGGCGCTCGCCGCGAGGGGAGTTCGCGTGGTGAGCGGGCTCGCCGCGGGTGTGGACGCCGCCGCGCACGAGGGGGCGCTGGCGGCCGGGGGGAAGACCGTGGGGGTGCTCGGGTGCGGGATCGACGTCGTGTACCCGCGGGAGAACAGGGAGCTTTTCCGGCGGGTGGGGGCGGGAGGCGCGCTCGTCTCCGAGTACTACCTCGGGGAGGCCCCGCTCGCCTGGCGGTTCCCGGCGCGCAACAGGATCATCGCGGGCCTCTCCGATGCCGTGGTGGTCGTCGAGGCGCCGGAGAAGAGCGGGGCCCTGATCACCGCCCGCCACGCCATCGACGCCGGTCGCGACGTGTGGGCGGTGCCGGGACCGCGCGGCGCCGCGGAGTGCAGGGGATCCAACAGGCTCCTGGCCGACGGCGCCGGTGTCCTATGGGACGTCCCTGAGTTCCTCGAAGCCGTGTGCGGCCCCGGCGAGACACGGGAACTAACGGTCGCGAAAGATCTCGAGGTCGCACCGGCACCGCCGGAGGGCCTTCCCGAGCACGAGGCTGAGGTCTTGCGCGGGGTTGACTTCCTGTCAGCCGGCGCCGACGTGGTGGCCGGGCGCACGGGGCTCGAGATGAGGGCCGTGTTGAGCTCGCTGACGATGCTCGAGCTCAAGGGGTACGTGGCGCGGGACGCGGCCGGAAACTTCGCGCGGCGGGCTGCGACGTGAGCGGGCGAACGGTCGGGGCGTTGTGGGAGAGGTACCTGCGCGTCAGGGGGCGGGTAGGGGCTGAGATCCCCTGCCCCCTGGAGCGCCGGAGGGTCGAGCGGCAGGCGAAGGCCCTCAGGGACCGGCTCGTCGTCAACTACTCGCCGCTGGCGCGGTACGTGGCCGGCAGGATCTCGGCCCGGACCGTGGGCCCGCTGGACAGGGAGGACGTCCTGAGTTGGGGGCTCTGCGGCCTGCTGGGCGCCGTGGAGACCTACGACCCTGCCCGCCCGGCGAAGTTCGAGACGTACGCCATCTCGAAGATCCGGTGGTCCATCCTCGACGAGCTGCGGAAGGCCGACCCCCTGCCGCGCTCGGCGCGGCTTCGGATGCAGCGGATAGAGCGCGCCAGGTCCGAGCTCAC
>DATFPF010000010.1:0-23861 GCA_035264945.1 Rubrobacter sp. | reverse complement strand
GTGATCGGCACCTGCCGCGAGCTGGCCGGGGCCGGCATCCAGCACGCGATCTTCAACATGCCGAACGTCCACGAGATCGAACCGCTGGAGACGTTCGGGCGGGAGATCATACCGGCGGTCGCGGACTTCTAGGGCGACCGGCGGGGGCCAGCCGAACGACAGATGGCTGACGCCCGCTGGCTTCGCTGAAAGGCTCGACCTCCCCGCAACGGCTCCAGGTCCAAAGCACGCCTGCGCCGGCGCATCACGCGGTGCGTCCGCCGACGTCCTGGCGCAGTTGCTCCACCTCGCCTTCGTGGAGTTCGACGAGACCGTCGGCCGTCTCCAGCATCAGCGCCCCTTCCGGGCCTATGTCCAGGGCGCGCCCCTGGAGGATGTCGGCCGAGCGCCTGACACGGACCTCATGCCCGAGGGTAAGGTTCAGGGCGCGCCAGTCGTCGAGGACGGCCGCGAAGTCGTGGACGCGTCTCAGCTCCGCGTCGAGGTTCCAGAGAAGTCGGCGGAGCAGGTCCAGGGGATCCGCGTCGCGGCCGAGCTCTGAGCGCAGGGTGGCGACCTCGCGGTCGGTCACGCCGAGGTCCCCGGGGTCGAGGTTGGCGTTGAGGCCGACGCCTAGGAGCGCGTAATCCAGGCGGGTGGCTCTCCCGGAGCCAGCCGCCCCCAGGCTCGCCTCCGCGAGGATGCCGCAGATCTTGCGTCCCCCCGGCTCCGCGAGCAGGTCGTTGGGCCACTTGATGCCGACGTCGGCCCCGAGCCCCCTGAGCGCCTTTGCCACCGCGACTGCGGCTGTCTGGGTGACGCGGGGGGCCGCGGCGGCTTCGAGGTCGGGGCGTAGTACGAGGGACATCCAGAGCCCCCCCTCCGGCGATCCCCACGCCCGGCGGAGCCTCCCTCGCCCGCCGGTCTGGACGCCGGCCACCACGAGCGTGCCGTGGGGGGACCCAGCCCGGGCAAGCTCGCGCGCGCGGTCCTGGGTGGACGCAACCGCCCCGTGCACCTCCACGACGCGGGCGAGCGGGCTCCCGAGCGCGAGGATCGCCCCCTCGGTTAGCCCCTTCAACCGAAACCGAGCTCCTCGAGGGTGGCCATCCCGCCGAGCGCGCGGGCGGCGGCCACCACGAGCGGGACGGCCAGCAAACCGCCCGTCCCCTCGCCGAGGCGCATGCCGAGGTCCAGGAGCGGCTCCAGACCAAGCTCTTCGAGGGCTATCCTCGCGCCGGGCTCGGCCGAGAGGTGGCCCGCGACCATGTACCCGGCCGAGCCGGGGGCGAGGGCGCGGGCGGCGAGGGCCGCGGCGTTGGAGACTACGCCGTCGAGGACGACGGGCACGCCGCAGGCGGCGCCGGTCAGGATCACGCCGACGATGGCCGCGTGCTCGAGCCCACCCACGGCCGCCAGGACGCCCAAGGGGTCCACGGGGTCGGGCTCGTGCAACGCCAGCGCCTCCCGCACCACCCCTACCTTGAGGTCGTAGGTCTCGTCGTCCACGCCGGTACCCCGCCCCGTGGTCTCCTCAGGGGGAAGGCCGGTAAAGACGGAGATGAGCGCCGCCGCCGGCGTGGTGTTTCCGATGCCCATGTCACCTGTGACGAGCAGGTCCACCCCGCCGCTCTCCACTAGCTCCTCGGCGACGCCGGCCCCGGCGAGCACGGCCCTCGCGGCCTCCTCCCGGCCCATGGCGGGCCCCCGGCTGAGGTCGCCCGTCCCGGGCCTCACCTTCGCCCCCCGCAGCGCCGGGTGTCGCTCTAGCTCGGAAGCAACCCCGACGTCGAGCACGCTCACCCGCGCCCCCACGGTCTTCGCGAGGGCGTTTACGGCAGCCCCGCCGCCGCAGAAGTTCCCCACCATCGCGGCCGTCACCTCCCGCGGCCACGGCGAGACGCCCCGGACGAGGACGCCGTGGTCCCCGGCGCAGACCACGACCGCGGGGTTCTCCGGCACGGGCGGCGGGCACTCGCCCGCCATGCCGGCGAGCCGCGCGCCGAGCTCCTCCAGACGCCCCAGGCTGCCTGGCGGTTTGGTCAGCGCGAGGTGGAGATCTCGGGCCTCTGCCATGGCCCGTTCGTCCGGCGGCGGTATCTCCGACGCGAGATCCAGCACCCTCTCTTCGAGGCTCACGCGGGCCGCCTAGTGGTGATGGTGGCCGTGCGAATGGTCGTGGTGATGGCCGGGCTCGTCGGGGTGGTAGTGGGGCGTGGCGGGGGCCCCTACCTTCTCCTCGAACCCAGGCAGCGCCACCCGGTGGACGCAGACGTCGCAGTTCATCCGGATGTCCCCCTCGACGGCCTCGGCGTAGCGCTCCGCGAGGAGGTCGGCCAACCGCTCGTCCGGCCCGAAGTACCCGGCGTAGCGCACCTCGACGCCAGGGTTCTCCGCGGCGAACGCCTCGGCCTCGTCCCGGATGCGCTCCTCGAGGACGCCGGTGAAGAGGAAGTAGGAGAAGACGACGATGCGCCCGGCGCCAAGCCTGCGCAGACGGTCGAGCCCCTCCGCGACGCCTGGCGGGGTCATGCTGATGAAGGCGCTCTCGACCATGGGGTAGGGCCGGCCCTCGTAGAAGAGGCGCGTTATCTTGGCGACGTCCGAGTTGGCGTCGGGGTCCGAGGAGCCGCGTCCCACGACGAGGACGGCGGTGTCGGGCTTCTCGGCCTCACGGACGACGGCGGAGATCCTCTCCTCCATCAGCTCCAAAAGTTCGGGCCGGACGCCGAGGGCGCGGCCGTAGCTGAACTCCATCTCGGGGTGCTCGATCCCCTCGCGCACGAGCGTCGCCGGGATGTCGTCCTTGGCGTGGCCTGCGGCGAGGAGCATCAGGGGCACCGCCGCGACGTCCCGCGCCCCCTCCTCGGCCAGCCGGTTCACGCACTCGCCGATCGGGGGCCGCGACAACTCTATGAACCCGCCCTCCACCGGCAGGCCAGGGTTCCGCTCCCGGACGAGCCCGACGAGCTCGTGGAACTCCCTGGCGCCCCGCGGATCCCGGCTGCCGTGACCCACCACCAAGAACGCGGGCCTGTCCGCCCTCTTCTTGCTCTTCTTCCCTATCCTAACGGTCTCCCGCATCTTCCTCCTCGTAGTAGATCAGCGCGTTCAACGCCGCCGCCGCCACCGCGGACCCGCCCTTCGGCCCCCGATTCGCAATCCCCGGCAGGCCGCTCCGCAGAAGGGCCTCTTTTGACTCCACGGCCCCGACGAACCCGACCGGGAGCCCCACGACGAGCGCCGGACGGTTGTCCGTTTCCAGAAGCTCGAAGAGCGCCGTCGGCGCGTTGCCGACGACCCAGACGGCCCCGTCCCCGACCTCGGCCGCCGCGAGCCGGAACCCCGCCGCCGACCGGGTGATGCCGAGGTCTTCCGAGACTTCGCGCGCCCTGGGGTCGGAGACGAGGCAGAGCGTCTCCCTGGCTGTGATGCCGGCGGCCACCATGTGGACGTCCGTGACTACGGGCGCGTACCGGCGCAGGGCGTAGAGCCCGCCTTCGAGCGCCGGCTCGTCGAGGACGAGGCTCGTCGCGTACTCGGGATCGGCCGAGGCGTGGATCACGCGTTCGGCGACCGCCCGGCCAAGGGGTCCCAGGTGGGAGAGGTCCACCATCTCGCGCAGGATACGGTAGCTCTCCCTCTCTATGGGGTGGACGCGCCTCACCCGTCCTCCAGCAGCAGCTCGACGCAGGCCGAGACGGGACAGACCTCGGCGCATTCTGCGCAGCCCGAGCATCGGTCTTCCAGCACGATCAGGGGCGAGCCGTGATCGCGCGGGGCCGGCCGTATGGCCTTCTCCGGGCACGTCTTTATGCAGGCGCCGCACCCAGCGCAGGCGTCCGTGACGGCGAAGACGCCCCTCACGAGAGGTACCCCCTGGGCGTGACCATGCGCCCTGCGACGAGCCTCGTCTGCGAGCTGCCGACGACCACGACCGTCAGCATGTCCACGTCCTCGGGGCGGAGGGAGGTAAGGTCCGTGAGGGCCACCCTTTGCGTCGGGCGGTAGGCGTCCTTCACGATGCCTACCGGGGTGTCCGGCGGGCGGTGGGCCAGCAGCATCTCCCTGACCTTGCCCAGTTGCCAGTCGCGGCCCTTCGAGCGCGGGTTGTAAAGGGAGACGACGAAGTCACCGAGGCCTGCCGCCTCGACGCGGCGTTCGATGACGGGCCACGGCGTCAGGAGGTCGGAGAGGCTGATCGAGGCGTGGTCGTGCCCGAGCGGCGAGCCGAGCAACGAGGCCGCCGCCTGCGCCGCTGTTACGCCGGGCACCACCTCGACGTCGACGTCATCGCCCGCGAGCTCCAGCGCGGGCGATGCCATCGCGTAGACCCCAACGTCGCCGCTTGAGACCAGGGAGACGGCGGCGCCGGCCCTTGCCTCCCCTATGGCGGCCTCGGCGCGCGCTACCTCGTCCCCTAGCGGCATCGTCAGGACCTCCGTCCCGGGCCGCAGGAGGTGGCGAACCCGGTCCACGTACTGATCCAGGCCGATCACGAGCTCCGAGGCGGCTAGGGCCTCGCGGGCGAGGGGCGGTATCAGGGCCTCCTCCCCGGGCCCGAGGCTCACGAGCATGAGCCTCCCCCGGACAGGCAAACGCCCGAGGGCGACCGTCGCCATCGCGGACTTCCGCTTCTGGAGCACCAACGCCGCCCCCGAGACGAGCACCGAAGCCTCAGCCACGCTCGGCGTTCCAACAGCCTCCCGCACCACGGGCGAAGGGTTGGGCGTCTCCACCGCCGCCAGCTCCTCGGCCGTATAGAACCGCGCGGGTATACCGAGTCCCTCCGCGGCCTCCAGGAGCCCGGCCTCGTCCCGCTTCGTGTCGATGCTCGCAAGGGCCGCGACGCTCCTCTCGGCTAGCCCCGCCTCCGCGAGCGAGGCGCGGAGCAGGCCCAGGATCTCCCCGGCCGAGGCCCCCCGGCTGCAGCCCACGCCCGCGACGAGAGAAGGCGGCCGGTACACGACCGCAGGGCGCGGCACCTCAACGGCTCGGTCGGAGACGAACAGGAGCGGCGGCTCGGGCTCGTCCGCACGGACTACATTCTCGGGCAGGGGACCCAGCGGCAGCCTTCGGTCGGAGACGAGCCGGACGGTCCTGCCCGAGACGAGCGCCGCGCCCACCGCCGCGAGGTCGGGGCCCTCCTCCGGCCGCAGGCCGAGGTCACTGCCGAAAGAGTCGAGCGCCGGGAGGCCCAGCCCGTCGCTCGCGGTCGTGACGACGGGCGTGGCGCCCAAAGAGGCGGCGACGCGCCCGGCGAGCGTGTTGGCGCCGCCGTCGTGGCCTCCGCAGAGGGCCACCGCGAACAGGCCCGCGTCGTCCACCGCCACAACGCCGGGATCTGTGTGCTTGTCCCGCAGGAGCGGGGCGACGAGGCGGACGGCGGCGCCGGTGGCGAGGAAGAGTACGAGGGCGTCGCACTCATCCCAGGCATTATGCAGGGCCTCTCTCGGGCGGCCTTCGTATAGGCCCGCGTCCTTCCATGAGGCCGCCAGGTGGGCGGCGTTGCGGCGGCCGTTCTCCGTGGCCGCTATAAGGCCGATCACGGCCGGCTCCCGCAGACGAGGAAGACGGCGCCCTCGGGCACGAGGCGGTGCATCGACGCTATTCCTCTTACCGATGACGTCTGCAAGAGCGTGGTCTCGACCTCCAGGCCGCACCCTTCGAGTATCTTGCCCGCGGGTACCACCCGCTCCAAGCCCACCAGGGTCAGCACTACAGACCGACGCGCCCTGACGGCGCAGAGCTTGACGGTCTCCTCGAAGGCCCCGCCCGTCCCCCCGACGAACACGGCGTCCGGCTCGGGAAGGTCCCGCAGGGCTTCAGGGGCCGAGCCCTCCGCTACCTCGACGTAGGCCGCGTGGCGGACGGCGTTTCGGCGGATACGGGCGCAACTCTCGGGGTCGCGTTCGACGGCCACGGAGGCGGCGCCGAGGCGGGCGCACTCTATGGCGACCGAGCCGCTCCCGGCGCCGACGTCCCAGACAAGGTCGCCGGGGCCGGGGCCCAGGCGGGAGAGGAGGAGGGCGCGGGTTGGGCTTTTCGTGATCATACCTGCGCGGTGCTCGAACTCGTCCTCGGGCAGCGCCCACCTGCCGACGCTCCCGTAACCAGAGGAGATCCAACCCTTCCCCGACGTCCGCCCCTCATCCACCACGAGCACCACGTTGGGGTCATCCCAGCTCCCGCCGGCCACGCTCGCCGCGTCCCCGCGGAACACGCGCTCGTCCGGCCCGCCGAGCCTCTCGGCGACGATGAAGGTCCGCCGGAGGTCTCCTAGCTCCCCCGCGAGCTCCGCGGGCCCGAAGTCCGGGGAGGTCAGCACGGCTACCTTGGGATGGGACCTGCAGACGTTGACGGCCCGGCGCGGTTCGCGCCCGTGGGCGCTGACGGTTACGGCGTCGTCCCACGAGAGGCCGGCGCGGGCGAACGCCAGCGCCACGGACGATACGGCGGGCAAGACGCGCAGGTCCGTGGCCCCGAACCGCTCCCCGAGCAGACGGGTGATGCCGAAGAAACCGGGGTCCCCAGAAGCGAGAACGGCTACCGGACCACCTTCCGTTTCTATCCGCGAGAGCGCAGCCGAGAGGTCCCCCTCGAAGATGACGGCCCGATCGGGCGCGACGGCGAGGTCCTCCAGGTGCCGTTTGCCGCCGGCCACGAGCGCGGCCCCTTCGAGCAGCCCGGTGGCCTCCGCCGAGGGCGGTCCCCCGTCGAGGCCGATAACCGAGATGCGGCTCACGCTGCGCTCCAGGTGGTCCCGTCGATGGCTCCTGGGCTCCAGCCGGCCGGGTCGAGTGTGTCGAAGTCCACGAGGATGACGTGGACCGCCAGCCTGTCCTCCGCGTAGGTTCTGAGGTTCTTGGCGGCCACTTCGCAGAGCAGGTGGGGTGCCTCCTTCAGGCCCGCGGAGCGCCAGAGCTCGTAGGCGTGGCGGGCGGTGTTGGCCCCCTTTATCTCGTTCACGAGCTCGGGGGGGCCGCCTGCCCTCGTCGTTACCTCGGCGAGCAGGTCGTTGTCAACCTTCGAGCGGGTCCAGTGGGTCATCATTACGCCTGCGGCGAGCTTGGAGATCTTGCCTGCCATGCCGACGAAGAAGCAGGTCTCCAGGCCGTTCTCGACGGCCCGCTTTATCGCCTGCCCGGTGAAGTCCCCGACCTCGACGAAGCACACCTCTTCGAGGTCGGGCAGGAGCCGCATGGCTGCCTTCTCCGTCAGGCCGCCGGTTGAGAGGACGAAGGTACCGTATCCCTGGGCGCCCATTACGTTCACGGCCTGCACGACGCTCGCAGCCCACGCGGCCGTAGAGAACGGTCGGACGATGCCCGTGGTCCCGAGGATCGAGATGCCGCCGACGATGCCGAGGCGGGCGTTGGTCGTCTTCTCGGCCATCTTCTCGCCGCCGGGCGCGCTTATGATGACGCGGACGCCGCGTTTCTCGGGGTCGAGCGCCTCGCGCACGGAGTAGGAGATCATGCGCCGCGGC
Organism: Rubrobacter sp.; assembly: GCA_035264945.1. Taxonomy (GTDB): domain Bacteria; phylum Actinomycetota; class Rubrobacteria; order Rubrobacterales; family Rubrobacteraceae; genus Rubrobacter_D. The sequence continues at coordinate 16,393 of DATFPF010000010.1, read as the reverse complement.
GTCTCGTTTATAGCGGGCCCCCCGACCTCCAGCCCGAGCCCGGGCTTCGTCACGAGCCCCACGCCCTCGCCGCGGTCGAGGTCGAGGCCTGGCCCGTCCTTCCAGGAGACGCGGGCCGTCAGGTGGGCGCCGTCAGTGACGTCGGGGTCGTCGCCCGCGTCCTTTATCACGACGGCCTCGGCCCAGGAGCCGTCTCTGTCTAGGTCGCACCGCTCGACGGGGAACTCGACCCGCCGTTCACCGCCTTTTTTGGGGAGCTTTATGTCCACGCGTGTCTGGGGCTCGCCGCTAACGAGGGCCGATGCTGCGGCCTTGGCGGCGGCGGCGGAGCAGGCGCCTGTGGTCCAGCCGGTCCTGAGCTTCTCGCCCTTGGCCTTCGCCATGCTCGGGGGCATGGAGGGCTCGGTGATCCTGCGCGGGGGCATGGCGGGCTCCTAGGCCTCCCGGCTCGCCTGGCGGAACATGTGCGAGAAGGCGGGGCTGTAGAGGTGGGATCGGGTGCCGCCTGCGCCGAGGCCAGGGCCCACCAGGATCAGGGCCTGCCGCGTGAACCCCGCCTCCCTTATGCGGTCGGCAAGGTCCTCCAGGCGGCACTCGATTACCCTCTCGTCAGGCCAGGTCGCCCTGTAGACGACCGCGCAGGGCGTCTCGGGGGCGTAGCCGCCGTCCAACAAGTCCTCCTGGAGCGCGCGCGGTTTGGCGGCCGAGAGGAAGATCGCCATCGTCGTCCCGTGCCGGGCGAAGCCCTTGATGTCCTCGTTGTTCGGCATCGGGGTGCGGCTCGCGCGGCGTGTGATCACGACGGACTGGGAGACCTCGGGGACCGTGAGCTCGCGCCCGATGGCCGCGGCGGCTGCTCCTAAAGAAGAGACGCCCGGCACCATCTCCCACGGGAGGCCCATCTCCTCGCAGAGCTCTATCTGCTCCATCACCGCCCCGTAAAGGCTCGGATCTCCGGAGTGGACCCGCGCGACCTTGAGGTCATCCGCGACGGCCCGCTCGTAGAGCCCGCGCACGCCCTCGAGCGGTATTGTGGTCGACTCGACGACCTCCGCCCCGGGCGAGGCGTACTCCAGGACGCCCTCGTGGACGAGGCTCCTTGCCCAGACCACCACGTCCGCCTCCCCTATGAGCCGCGCGCCGCGGATCGTCAAAAGGTCGGGGGAGCCAGGCCCCGCCCCTATAAACCAGACCTTACCCAAGCCCTTCCGCCTTTCCGGTAAAGATGACCGTGGACAGGTACGTCCCCTCGCGCCCGGCCATCTCGGCCGCCGGGACTACTTCTTCGCCTGGGATACCGAGCCTTGCCCCGTAGACCGCCCCCCCGAGCCTCCCGGCCCGCTCGGCCACCCCGAGCACCTCGGGCATCCTGCCCCCTCCCTTGTAGCAGACGACGGTCTCGAAGGACCCGAGCGCCTCCCTCAGCCGCTCCTCCCCCGCCGTGAAAGGCAACAACGCCAGCCGCTCGTCGCCCTCTAGCAGCACCGTCCCGCTCCGCGACGCAAGGTCCTGCATGGCCGTGATGCCTGGCACGGTCTCGACCTCGACGTCAGAAAGCGCCTCCCTCACCTTGCGCGCGAGGTACGTAAAGGTCGAGTAGACGTTTGGGTCCCCTATGGTCGCGAACGCGCAGGTCCTCCCCTCCCGCAGAGGACCCGCGACCTCCCGCGCCGCGTCGGTCCAGTTGCGCTCCCGCGCCCCGGCGTCGTCGGAGAGCGCGAAGAGCAGGCGCCGGACGCGGTCCTCGTCCATGTACTGCCGCACGGTCGCCTCGGCCCGCCCGACCTCGCCCGTGTCCCCGACGGGCACGAAGACCTCGTCTGCCTCCCGCAACGCCCTTAACCCCTTGATGGTCAGGAGCTCAGGGTCCCCCGGCCCCACGCCCACCCCGACGAGCCTGCCGCTCATACGCGGACCCCCCTCCGTCTTGCCGCCCGGAGGAGCCGGCGCGGCAGCCCCGGGGTGGCGGCCCAGTGCGTGTGCAGGTAGCTCGCGTGGACGCCGCCGGAGACGAAGCCTTCTGGCCCGCGGCCGGCGAGGTCCCACGCCGGCGAATCCCCGACGCCAGGCTCGACTACCGAGTAGTGGAACTCGTGGCCGGGAACGGCGGCGTCCTTCCCGGCTAGCGGCGAATCGTGCGGCGCGCGCGCCTCCCTGTAGCCGAGCGTCAGGCGCCCCGTCATCCTGGCGGAGGCGTCGAGAACGCCGCACATGGGCCTGCCGTCCAGCTCGCGGCAAAGGTAGAGCAGGCCGCCGCACTCGGCGACGACGGGCCTGCCTTCGTCGGCGAACCCGGCGACGCCGCTCTTCATGGGCTCGTTGGCCGAGAGTGGTTCGGCGTAGGTCTCGGGGAAGCCGCCGCCCAGGTAGAGGGCATCGGTTCCTTCGGGCAAGCCCCCGTCCGAGGTGGGGTCGAAGGGGATCACCTCGGCCCCCGCGCCCTCCAGAAGCTCCACGTTCTCCTCGTACAGGAAGCTGAAGGAGGGCCCGGACGCGACCGCAACCCGCACGCCGTCCGTCCGCTCCTCCTCGGGCGCCTCGGGGCTCCAGGTCCCGGCGCCGAGGGGTCCGGCGGAGGATGCCAGTCGCACCACGGCGTCGAGGTCCACCGAACGGGAGACGACGGCACCGAGCGCGTCGATGGACTGCCGGGCCTCTCTGCGGCGTTCGGCCGCCGGTACGAGGCCGAGGTGCCGGTCCGGCGTCCGGACGGCGGCGTCGCGGCGAAGGACGCCGAGGACGGGGACGCCCAAGGGCGTGATGGCCTCGCGGAGCATCCGCTCGTGGGTGGCAGAGCCCACGCGGTTAAGGACGACGCCGGCGACGTTCAGCCCGGGGTCGAAGGTCGTGTAGCCGTGGACCATCGCGGCGGCCGAGCGGGACATGGCCCTCGCATCCACGACGAGGACGACGGGGGCGTCGAGGAGCTTCGCGACGTGGGCGGTCGAGGCCAGATCCCCGCCGCCCTTGCCGTCGAAGAGGCCCATCACGCCCTCTACCACGGCGACGTCCGCGCCGCGGGCGCCGTGGGCGAAGAGCGGGCCGATGAGGTCGGGGCCGGAGAGGAAGGCGTCGAGGTTGCGTCCTGGCCTTCCCGTGGCGAGGGCGTGGTAAGAGGGGTCAATAAAGTCTGGACCCACCTTGAAGGGGGCGACGCGGAGGCCCCTGCCCGCGAGCGCGGCCATCAGGCCCGAGGCGACGGTGGTCTTGCCGACGCCCGAGTGGGTGCCCGCGATGACTATGCGGGGGGTCCCTACCACTCTATGCCCTTCTGGCCGCGGTAGCCCTCGTCCATGGGATGCTTTACCTTCTTTACCTCGCTCACGAGGTCGGCGGCCTCGACGAGCTCGGGCGGGGCGTCGCGGCCCGTGACGATCACGTGCTGGAAACCCGGCCGGTTCTTGAGGACCTCGACCACCTCGGCCGTCTCAACCCAGCCGAACTTCATGGGGTAGGTGAACTCGTCGAGGAGAAGCATGTCGTAGGTCTCGTCCGCGAGGCGGCGCTTGACCTCCTCCCAGCCCTCGCGGGCGAGGTCGGCCGAGTGCTCCAGGTCCTTTACCGTCCAGGTCCAGCCGTCGCCCTGCTTGAACCAGTCTATGTTGCCCAGGGCTTCTGCGGCCTGCTGCTCGCCGACGTTCCACTTGCCGCTCTTGACGAACTGGTAGACCCCCACGCGGTAGCCGCGGGCCCATCCTCTGAGCATGATCCCGAACGAGGCCGTGCTCTTGCCCTTGCCGTGCCCGGTGTTCACGACCAGGAGCGGACGCTCCCTGTTCGACCTGCGCCTTAGCCTCTGTTCCCGCGGCTCCCTCGTCCTCCCCGCCTCGCTCACGCCACCCGCCTCCTCTCGACAAGCTCCACGAGCGACTCGGCCCGCAGGTCCTCCAGGCGCAGGCACCGCGCCCCCATCGCCCCCGCCACCTCGGCGGCCATCCCGAGCCGCACGTGCCCCTCCTCGGTGTCCACCACGAACGACGCGGCGCCGAACCGCCGCAGCCCCGAGGCGGCCCCGCGCGGGTCGGGCCCGGCCGTCGCCCGACCGTCCGTGAGGAGCACGAGCAGCGGGCGCCGCTCCCCGTCGCGAATGCCCTCCCGTTGTAGCACCTCGGCCGCCCTCGCGAGCCCCGCCGCCAGCGGCGTGCGCCCCCCGGTAGGGAGGTCTTCGAGGCGCGAGGCGGCGAGTTCGACGCTCGAGGTAGGGGGAAGCAGGAGATCCGCGCCGTCCCCCCTGAAGGAGACCAGGGCCACCTTGTCCCTGCGCTGGTAGGCGTCGCCCAGCAGGGAGAGCACCGCCCCCTTCACGGCTGACATCCGCCTTCTGGCCGCCATCGAGCCGCTCGCATCAACGAGAAACACGATGAGGTTCCCCTCCCTCCCCTCCCTGACGTTCTCCCGCAAATCCGAGGCCCGCACCACGAGCCCTGTCCCCTCTCTCCCGCGCGCGCCCTGGTGCGGGGCCGCCGCCCGCACCGTCGCCGCGAGCGCCACGTCCCGCGCCCCGCCCGAAGGCTCCCCGTCCCCGACGGGGTGCCCCGTCTCCCCCACCGAGCGGCCCCGCCGCCCGAGGGGGCCGCCGCGCCCCTTGTCCTCCCGCTCCAGCCTCACCGGCCTGAACGGCTCCGAAGATGCGTGGCCCCGCTCCCCTGAACCGGTCCTGGACTCCGACGGCTCGGGGTCCGGACGCCGGTCTGCGCCGGCCGCCTCCTTCGCGCCTTCCGGTGGCGCTCCCCCGCCGTCGGGGTCGTCTTCCGGCGGGTCGGGGTCGGGGAGGGCGGCCTCGATCTCCTCGGGGTCCACGCCCGGCTGCTCGAAGGGTCCGCGCCGGCGGCGGTGCGAGAGGGCCAGCAGGGCCGCCCGCTTCACGTCATCGAGGTCAACCTCGTCCCTTGCCTCCCAGGCGGCGAGGGTACGGGCTGTCCTGGCTGTCACTATGTCCCCCCGCAAACCGTCCACGCCCAGCTCGGCGCAGAGCGTGGAGATCGCCAGCAGCGTCTCGTCCCCGAGCCTTACGCCAGGCAGCCGCCGCCGCGCCCCCGCGACGGAGAGGGCAAGCTCCCCGTCGGCGCCGGACCACTTCGCGGCGAACTCCGAAGGGTCTGCCTCGTGGTGCAGCCTGCGCCGGACTACCTCGACCCGCTCTGCCGGGTCGGGGCTGCCGGCGACCTCGACGGTTATGCCGAACCTGTCCAGCAGCTGCGGACGGAGCTCGCCCTCCTCGGGGTTCATGGTTCCTACGAGGACGAAGCGCGAAGGGTGGCGCACCCCAACCCCCTCCCGCTCGACGTGGTTCACGCCCATCGCCGCCACGTCCAGCAGCAGGTCGACCAGGTGGTCCGAGAGAAGGTTCACCTCGTCCACGTACAAGATGCCCCTGTGGGCCGCCGCGAGTATGCCTGGCTCGAACGCTTTCTTCCCCTCCGAGAGTGCCTTCTCGATGTCCAGCGTCCCGGCCAGCCGGTCCGTGCTCGCCCCAACCGGCAACTCCACGAGACGCACCGGCCGCTCCTCGGACGGCGCGTCGGGCGGATGCGGACCCGCCGGGCACTCGGGGTTCGGGGCCTCGGGGTCGCAAGAGTAGGTGCAGCCGGCGACCACCCGGATCGGGGGCAGGAGCCCCGCCAGGGCCCGTACCGTCGTAGATTTCGCCGTCCCCTTCTCCCCGCGCACCAGCACGCCCCCGACCTCGGGCGAGACGGCGTTCAGGAGCAGGGCTAGCTTCAGATCTTCCTGCCCGACGATGGCGGAGAACGGGTACGGCGCGGTCAAGATCCCAACCTCGCCCGCCGCAAGGCCCGCGCGAACCGCAACGTCGCAACCAGCAGGAGCGGTAGCAACAGGAACAGAATGTTGAATTTCAGAACCGCCGGGAAAAGGAAGCGCGAGACGAAAAAGCGCGAGACGAAAAATCCGAAGGCTCCGCAAACAACGGCCAACCCAACGAACTTTATAGCCCGATATACCCGTGAAGGTCCGTCTCTCACGCCGCCTCCCTTCCTTTAACGATCCCTCGTTGCATCATCGTCCTGGTCTTCCCTGATTGAGGTACGAGTAGAGTGTCAAGAACAGCAGGAGCGCCCCGAGAAAGTAAAAGAAGGCCGCGGAGGCTGCGTTTTCCCACGCCAGCGTGGCGACGCCCAACAAAAGTATCCCGCTGCACAACTCGGCCAGCCGTATGGGGCTGGCGACCAACCACCGTCCGAACGCCCTCACCCCCGCTCCTCCAGCATACCCTCGTTCTCGAGGTAAGCCGCCTTGAGAGCCTGGAGGTCCTCGGGGGCGGGCTCGGCCCAGAGCCCGCGTTCTGCCGCCTCGAGGAGGCGCTCGCCTATGGCGCGCAGGGCCCAGGGGTTTGACTCCTGCATGAAGTCCCGCACGCCCTCGTCGAGGACGTACTTTCGGGTCACGTCGCGGTACATCCAGTCTTCTACGACGTTGGCGGTGGCGTCGTAGCCGAAGAGGTAGTCTACGGTGGCGGAGAGCTCGAAGGCGCCCTTGTAGCCGTGACGCTGCATGGCCTCGATCCACTTCGGGTTCGCGACCCGACTGCGGAAGACGCGCCTGGCCTCCTCCGAGAGCGTTCTCGTCTTTACCCTCGACGGGTCGGCCGAGTCCCCTATAAACGCCTTCGGGTCGCGGCCGGTTAGGGCGCGGACGGCGGCGATCATGCCCCCGTGGTACTGGAAGTAGTCGTCGGAGTCGAAGAGGTCGTGCTCGCGGTTGTCCACGTTCTTGACGGCGACCTCTGTCCGCCTGAGGTTGTCCTCCATGGCCCCCCGCGCCTCGACGCCGTCGAGCCCCTTGCCGTACGCGTAGCCGCCCCAGACAGCGTAGACCTCGGCGAGATCCGCGTCGTCGCGCCAGTTGCGCGCGTCCATGAGCGGCAGGAGGCCCGCCCCGTAGGCGCCGGGCTTGGAGCCGAAGATGCGGGTCGTAGCCCGCCGCTCGCCGGCCCCGTGCTGCCGCTCCGCATCGGCGTGCTTTTTGACGAAGTTCACCTCGGGCGGCTCGTCGAGGTTGGCGACCGTGGTGAACGCCTCGTCCATGAGGGAGATCAGGTTCGGAAAAGCGTCCCTGAAGAAGCCGCTGATCCTGACGGTCACGTCGATCCGAGGCCGGCCGAGCTCCCCTGGCGGAACGACCTCCAACCCCGTCACCCGCCTGGACTCCTCGTTCCACACGGGCCTGACGCCGAGCAGCGCGAGTATCTCCGCGATGTCGTCGCCCTGGGTCCTCATCGCCGCCGTCCCCCACGCCACGATGCCGACGGTCTCCGGGTGCCGTCCCTCCTCTTCGAGGTACCGCCTGAGGAGGTCGTCCGCAAGCCCCCGCCCGACCTCCCACGAGAGCGCGCTCGGCAGCGCCTTGGGGTCCACGGAGTAGAAGTTCCTCCCCGTCGGCAGCACGTTGACGAGCCCGCGCGTAGGCGACCCGGACGGCCCCGCCGGCACGTACCTGCCCTCAAGCCCCCCGAGCAGGTTTCCCATCTCCTCCGGCGTCCGCACCAGCCGCGGCACTACCTCCTCGGCCGCGAACCGCAGCGACGCCTCCACGCCCGCATCGGAGACGCCGAGGGTCTCTTCGCAGACCTCGCCGGCCGCGTCCGCGTCCCAGCCGCGCCCCTCCATCGCCGCCATCAGGGCCTGCTGGGCCTCTTCGAGGCGCTCGATCAGGTCCGACCCCGTCGCCACCACACCGGGGAACCGCCCGGCGAGCGCCGACGGCGTCTCCGCCCGCATCCCGCCGTTCTCGGCCAGGTTCCGCTCGTCGAGGCCGTAGGCGTCTCCGACGGCGCGGCGCAAACCGGACATTTGTCCGGCGCCGATGCGCAGTATCTGGGCTATGAGATGGCGGAGGGGTTCGCCCTGCGGCGTCTCGCCGAGGACGTGGAGGCCGCCGCGGATCGGGAGGTCCTTTATCTCGCAGAGGTAGCCGTCCACGTGGTTGAGGAAATCGCCGAACTCCTCGGGCTGTTCCTCGACGCCGAGGTCGCGGTGGAGCTCGGCGTCGCGCAAAGTCTCCCAGATCCGGACGCGGATGGCGGGGAGCTTGGATGGGTCGAGGGTCTCTACCTGGTAGTACTCGTCGAGGAGTTGCTCGAGCTTCGCGAGGTCGTCGTAGGTATCGGCGCGGGTCATCGGGGGGATCAGGTGGTCGACCACCGTCGCGTGCGCCCGCCGCTTGGCCTGCGTCCCCTCGCCCGGGTCGTTGACGACGAACGGGTAGAAGAGGGGCACGTCGCGCAAGGTTGCGTCGGGGGCGCACGAGGGCGAGAGGCCGAGCGACTTGCCCGGCAGCCACTCCAGAGTTCCGTGCTTGCCGAGGTGGACGACGGCGTCGGCGCCGAACTCCTCGACCATCCACCAGTAGGCGGCGAGGTAGTGGTGGGTCGGCGGGAGGTCCGGGTCGTGGTAGATGGCTATGGGGTTCTCGCCGAAGCCCCTTGGCGGCTGGATGCCCACGAAGACATTCCCGAAGGAGAGACCGGCCACGACGAACTCGCCGCCGTCAACGTAGAGGTCCCCCGGCGGCGGGCCCCACAGCCGCTCTACCACGACCCGGAGATCCTCCGGCAGGCGGGCGAACCACTCGACGTAACGGCCCACGTCGAGCCGGCCGGCCGCGCCAGCCAGCTGCTCGCCGGTAAGGAACTCGAGGTCGTGGCCTCCGGCGGCGATGAGGGCGTGGATCAGCTCGTCCCCGTCGTCGGGGGCGCCCTCCACCGCGTAGCCCGCGTCGCGCATGGCCGAGAGCAGCCTTATGGCGCTCGCCGGGGTGTCGAGCCCGACGGCGTTGCCGACGCGGGAGTGCTTCGTCGGGTAGTTGGATAGGAGGACGGCCACCTTCTTGTCCGGGTTGGGGAGGCGGCCCAGGCGGGCGAAGCGGGTCGCGAGCCCGGCGAGGCGCCGGGTCCGCTCAGGGTCCGCGCGGTAGAGGGTGAGCGGGGCGCCCACGGGCGAGTCCTGGGCGAGGCGCTCCTTGAAAGAGAAGGGCACGCCGACGACGCGGCCGTCGAACTCGGGGATGGCGACCTGCCAGGCGGTGTCCAGCGGCGAGAGGCCCGCGTCCGAGCGGAGCCACGCCTCGCGCGAGCCCGTCGTGCAGATCCCCTGCACCACGGGCACCCCGAGGCCAGCCAGCGCCGGCACCTCCCACTCCAGCCACTCCTCCGGCGAGCCGTCCCTGCGGGCGTCGCCCGCGTTGGATCCGCCCCCGGCGAGCACGGTCGTCACGAGGCAGTCGACCCTATCCTTCAGCGGCTCCAGGGCGGGCACGGACCCGTCCGCGTCGGCCCGCAGCGAGTACCCGAAGACCGGAAGCGCGTTCGCCCCCGCCTCCTCCAGCGCACCGACCAGCGCGTCGACGAAGGCGGTGTTGCCCCCCATCCAGTGCGCCCTGTAGAAGACGACGCCGACGGTGGGAAGGCCCGGGTCGTGCGTCGCCAGCAGGTCCTCTACAGAGGACCCGTCCGGTAGGCGTGGGTGGTAGACGCCGACCTCGGGCAGGGCCGCCGCGGGCTCGAAGCCGTAGCCCTCCATAAGGACGGTGTCCGCGACGAAACGCAGAAGGTTCTCCGTGTTCGCCACGCCGCCGAGTCGCAGGTACTCGAACGCCTCGAGCACCGTCCCGGACGGGGCCGTCGAGAGGGCCGTGAGCTGCGCGTCGGGCTCCGCCTCGCCGCCGAAGAGGAGCAGGGGGATGCCCGCCTCGGTGCAGCGCCCGCGCAGGTCTTCGAGGCCCTCGGCCCAGGCCCTGCGCCCGCCGAGCAGGCGCACCATCACGACCCGCGCCTCCGGCAGTTCCCCGTCCAAAAACGCCTCCCGATCCTCCACCGAGACCGGGTTGGCGCAGCGGACGGCCGGGAAACCGTCTGGCAGCCGTTCGGCGGCCTTCGCGGCGGCCAGTATCTCGGTATCGGCGGTCGTCAGGAAGAGGACGGTTTCGGGCATCAGGCCTCAGCTTTCAGGGAAGGCTTCGGGCTACGGGTTTCGGGTTCTAGGTTTCGAGATCCGCTCGGCTCTGCTGAACCGACCGGGTCTGGCGTCGAGGCTCCGCCGTTTGGTCCGGACTCCGTCCGCGCAAAGCTCGTCTCGCCGTCATCCTCCTGATACCCGAAACCTGATGCCTGAAGTTTCAAAACCGGCATATCGCGGGGCGCGCCGTTCTCCACGATCCGCAGCAACGCCTCCCCGTCCACGTTCTCCGCCACGAGGTCGCCGAGCCTCTCGAGTTGCGCCTCGCGGGCGGCCTCGAAGGGCTCGTCGCCCGGCCTCCAGTCGAGGTTTCGTTCCGCGGCGACCCACGCGAGGAGGGCGCGGCGGAAGGCGTCCGACTCGAGGACGCCGTGCCAGGAGGTGCCCAAAGTAGCGCCGGCGCGGCAGCCCTCCGTTGTGATCCCGGTGACGAAGAGCGGGACGCCGTCGCTGAGGACGGTCCTACCGTGGTGGATCTCGTACCCCGAGACGGGCGCGCCCCCGAACCCGGGCGCCAGCCCCTCGGGACGGGCGAGGACCTTCTCCTGCTCGAAGGTGGTCTCCACGGGCAGGAGGCCGAGGCCGCCGACCTCGGGCGTCCCGCTCTCGACGCCGTCGAGGATCCTCCGCCCGAGCATCTGGTACCCGCCGCAGATGCCGAGCGTAGGCAGGCCGCGCCGCACGCGCTCGGCGAAGGCAAGGTCCAGGCCGCGGGAGCGGAGCAGCCAGAGGTCGTCCACGGTCGCCTTGGTTCCCGGCAGGACCGCGAGGTCGGCTTCGACCAGCTCCTCGCGGGACTCCGTGAAGCGCACGGCGACGCCAGGCTCGTGGGCGAGGGCGTCGAAGTCCGTGAAGTTGCTTATGCGCCCTAGCCTCGCCACGGCGACGCGCAGGACGTCCCGGCCGAGCGGCGGCTTCGCCGGGCGGGGCGCGTCCAGGGTGAGGGAGTCCTCGCCGTCGATGCCGAGGCCGCGGACGAAGGGGAGCGTCCCCAGGAAAGGGCGCCCGGTGAGCGCCGTCATCTGTCGCAGGCCGGGTTCGAGCACCGCCGGGTCGCCGCGGAACTTGTTGACCAGAAAACCGGACAGGAGGGCCTGATCCCCCGGGGAGAGGAGGGCCAGGGTGCCGTAGAGGCTCGCGAAGAGGCCGCCGCGGTCGATGTCCCCGACGAGAAGAACCGGGAGGGAGGCCGCGCGGGCGAGGCCCATGTTGGCGAGGTCGTTCTCTCTGAGGTTGATCTCCGCCGGGCTGCCCGCCCCCTCGCAGACCACGACGTCGAAGCGCGAGCGCAGGTCCTCCAGCGACTCGAGGACTATGGGCAGGAGGTCCCTCTTCATGCCCCCGTAGCTCTTAGCACTCGCCGTGGCCCACGCCTTGCCCCGCACGACTACCTGGGTGGTCCGCTCGGCCGAAGGCTTCAGGAGGACTGGGTTCATCGCCGCCTCGGGCTCCACCATCGCGGCGGCGGCCTGGGCTGCCTGGGCGCGACCGATCTCGGCCCCCTCCCGCGTCACGAACGAGTTGAGCGCCATGTTCTGGGCCTTGAACGGCGCGACCTTCACCCCCTCCCGCGCCAGCCACCGGCAGATCCCGGCCACGAGCACGCTCTTGCCCGCGTCGGAGTGGGTGCCGGCGACGAGGAGCGCCCCGTTCAAGCCGTCTCCCCCCTGCGCCTCGCCCGCTCGCACAGGAGCCCGAACAGCGCGCCGAGCCCGGCCCAGAAGACGAGCTGCGTCCCGAAGGAAGAGAGGCGAAAACCCCAAAGCAGCCCAGGGGGGAACCCGTCGGCCGACGCGGCCGGCGGCAGCGCCAGGAACAGGACAGCCACGACGGCCAGCAGCCCGACGCCAACCACCGCGCGCCGCTTCTGCGCCTCCATCCCCCTCTCGCGCAGGAGGCGCGCCGCGAGCCAGGCCGCGAGCACGGCAAGCAGGGAGAGGGCGACCAGCGTGAAGTAGGCGGCGGTGCGGGCGCCGATGGTCGAGGGGTCGCCGACGGCCGGCGGGTTCGCCGGGTACTTGAGGAAGGGGATCGCGAAAGCCCCGGCGAAGAGGGCTGCCGTCAGGTAGAGGCTGCGCCTGAGGTCGCCCTCCGCGGCCAGCCGCCCCCGGAAAAACGCGAAGACGAGGCCGAAGATCCCGCCGACCGTGGTCCCGAAGAGGCCCGTGGCGAAGAAGAGCCCCACCTTCTGGGTCGAGCGGGAGAAAACCTCTTCCTCCGCGTGGTGGCCATCGCCGTGGGCGCCTGCCGAGGCCTCCTCGAAGGCGATGGCGCGGTCGAGCAGGGGCTCCCCGACAAAGAGGGCGAAGAGGCCGGCCAGTAGGCCCGCGAGCAGGCCGGCGGCCAGGCCGCGGCGCAGGTAGGTTGAGAACACGTTGGTGCCTAGTGGCAGGGAACTGCGAGCAAGTGCCGCCCGTCGTGGGCGAACTCGTGCAAGTAATCGAAGGCGCCCGCGGCCTGCCCGAAGAGCGGCGCCAGCAGGGCCCCGCTAGCGGAGAGGAGCAAGAACAGGAAAACCAGTAGGAGAGCCAGGGTCAGCCATCCCCAGAGGGGCAGCGTCGCCAACGGGGGTCGAACGAGCCTCTTGTCCACTATTGCCTCCTTCTCGGGGTCCTCGCCCCGGTAGGAACATCTGCGGGCTAAGGGCCAGTCTCCTGGCTCCCGGATCCTCGCTAACCCTGGCCTTCCCGTCGGCCGAAACCGACAGTGGCGCTAGTTCGGGCTCGCTCCCCGGTCACAGTGGCGGGACCGCACCGGACTCTCACCGGTTTCCTGTACCCTTTCGCTACCCTATCGTCGGCAGCATACCGACAATGCCCACGCCGGTCAATAGGTCGAAAAATCCGAACGTCTCGACCGGCCCGAACCCTCCTCATCCGGGCCTCGGGGCATGAAGAGGAGTGCCTACACGAGGATAGCGACGTAGGATCCGTACGAACCACGCGGAGCAATAAGCCGCGCGGGCAGCTTGCACGACATGGCACCTCGGCCTATGTTAGTGTGGAATTTCTCGACGCAAGGGAGACCTCCACGAGCGAGTCCAACCCGCCGGTCGCGACCCGTGGCGGAGACGACGGGACCACCACGCTGCTCGGTGCGGGGCGGATGTCCAAAAGCGACGCTCGTATCATCCTCCTGGGCGACGTGGACGAGTCCAGCTCCTTCATAGGTCTTGCCAGGGCCGAAGCCGCTGGCGTCGCAACCGGGGGCGATATCGCCGATCTCCTGTTGGCGTTGCAGCGCCTGCTCTACAGGGTAATGGGCGACGTCGCCATGCCGGGCGAGACGAACCAGGTCGGCGAGTCGGATCTCGAGTACCTGGAGAAGGCGCTCGAGGAATGGCGGGGACGGACGGAGATCCCCAACGAGTTCATAATCCCGGGCGAGAGCAGGCTCGGGGCCCTACTCGACGTCGCCCGCTCGGTGGTGCGCCGCGCGGAGCGCAGCCTCGTCGCCGCCGGGTACGCGGAAGAGCATCCGCACGCCCTGAAGTCCGTGAACCGGCTCTCCGACCTGCTCTTCGTCGTCGCCCGCAACGCCGACGGCAAAGCCTCTCTTTCGAAGGTCTGAAGTAAACCCGGCGAGCACGTCGCGTCTCCCTGCCCGGCCCTGGCCGTAAGGTGTACTAAAGGCGAGCTAAGGAACCGAAGCGCCCGAAGCGCCCGGAGCGCCCCGCGCGGGACTTGGACCATACTGGACCGATTCTCGTAAACGTGGTCGAGCAAACGTTCCTCAACTCTTCTCGAGGCGGCGCTCCAACTCTTCGACTTTGGCTTCGAGCTCGCCGATCTTTTCGCTCTTTTGGCGGTTCTTGTCGCGCCACCGATCGCGAATACGCCTCTCGAAGGCCACGGAGTTCTTCAGGACTCGCTGGTACTCGGCCCGTATCCTCTCCTTCTCCGCCTCGGCTTTTCGACGTTCCCGTTCTTCCATATCCTTCATCAATGTCCTTGCGAGCACCCGACTCTTCGCGGGCAGTATATCCGAGGATATCCGAGGATATCCGGGCGCCCGCAAACCGCCCTGGTGGCCCGTGGTTCGGTAGAGATGCCCCGCGACGGGAGAGGATGCGCGGGCGGGTACGCGACTATAAGATGGGGAGGGGTTTGCGGCCAATACCGACGGCGAGTTCAGCGTGGGCGTACCAGTAGAGCAGGTGGAAGGGGTTGCACCCGATCCAAGGGCCACGCTCCGCCTGCGCGACGCGCCGTGGGGTCGGGCAGGAGAACAGGGCGCAAGGGTTGGAATCGGCAGGTGTTGTGGCACGTTCGGCGAACTGCTGCAGGGCGTGCTCCCGCAGCAGAGGCGAGAGTTCCTCGTCACCCTGCCGATCTCCCGGTATTCGACGGCCACGTTCACGCCGGTGCCCGGGTCTCGCGAGATCCGCGTCTATCCCACCCACAAAGAGAAGTCCAGGCGGCTGGCGGAGAAGCTTGCGCGCATCTTCGGCCTGGACTCGGGCGGCTACCTGTCCATCCGAAGTGAGCTGCCGGCCGGAAAGGGGTGCGCCAGTTCGTCGGCCGACCTGGTCGCCACGGCCCTGGCGCTCCAGTCAGCCTTCGGCGTTCCCATCTCTCGGGCACGCCTCGCCCGGGTCATGGGCAGCATAGAACCGTCTGACGGCGTTATGTACCCGGGCATCGCATCCTTTTACCATCGCGAGGGGGTGCTCAGGAAATTTCTGGGTTGCCTGCCTCCCTTGACGATCGTCGGGCTCGACGAAGGCGGGCAGGTGGATACGCTCGAGTTCAACGCGAGGCCCAAACCGTTCGGCAGGAACCGGCAGGCGGAGTACGAGGACCTGCTGTCCGGCATCGAGAGGGCCGTGGCGCGTAAGGACCTCCGCTCTCTGGGGGCGATCTCCACCCGCAGCGCCATCCTGAACCAGGAGGTTTTGCCCAAGACCCACCTTGACCTCCTGCTCGACATGGGCCGGCGATACGGGGCGTTGGGTATAGTTGCCGCCCATAGCGGCACGCACCTGGGCCTGCTCCTCGCCCCCGGCACCACGGATCGTCGCCGGGTCTTGCCGGCGCTGGTCTCCGAATTGTCGCGGTACTGTCCCGATGTCCGCGTTCATCGCACCCACGACTTCAGGGCGGCCTGACTTACGCTTGCGCGGCCAAGGGTACGTCCCCCCGGTCGGCGGGGCCATGTCGGAGGGAGACGTTCGGCGGCGATCAGGGCGGCCTGGATGGTGGGAGAGACGCCAGAAGCGTGGGCCGGACGGGAAGTACTGCTGCATCTCTGGGAAAGCGACGGTCTCGGCACCGAACCCCGTACCATCGTGTTGCGGGGCGTGAACGGTCTTGGCGTTACGGTCGAAGACCCGCAAAGGCGCGGCCTTACCTTCTACCCCTGGAGCACCTTGCGGGAGATCGACGGCAACCCGGTCTGAGACTACGCCTACTCCGACCCCGAGGCGCGAGTTCAGGGCGGCCTCGTAGGCGAGGGCGGCGACGTCTGTATCGTCGGCCTCTTCGGCGGGCGACAGGGAATACCTTCTTCCTCGGCCCCGACGGCGATCCACTCGTACAAGCGCTCGTCCAGCTCGCGAGCCAGGCTCACGAGGATCGCCGGCCGGTCGGGGGTGTCGTCCGCGGCCTCGGGGTCGGCAGGCTGTTGACTACCTGGTGTCACGATTCCTCGCCTCGCTCGCGGCAGTGGTTGATGATCAGGCCGGTAGCGACGGCGTTCGTCGGTCCGAGGTGCCCTCGCACGTTGGCGACCCCGATTCAGACACCGGCGTCCTGGACGGAAGCCACAGGATAGGCCGGTTCCATGCCCCGGTCGTGGGGGGCGCCCGTCGATACCGGCAACAGGGATGGGCCAGGGCAGGACGTGGTATAAAGCGCGGGTCGCATGGAGAGCATCCTCAACTTCCTCCAGTCCATCCCCAACTCCCCGAGCGGGATCCTTGATTTCGTCACGGGCCTGCTTCTCATACACGGCTACCTCGTCATCTTTCTCGGGGCCGCGCTCGACAACTTCGGCCTCCCCTCCTCGGGGGACATCGTCCTGTTCGCGGGCGGGTTCTTCGCCAACAACGGGCAGGCGGCCCTCCCGCTGGTAATGCTGAGCGGGTTCGCAGGCGCGCTCGTCTCGGACAACTCGGTTTACTGGATCGGCAGGATAGGCGGGCGGCCCCTGATCGGCCGCATCCTGAAGATAAGGCTCCTCCACTTCCTCATAAACGAGAAGAGCCTCGAGAGGGTCGAGCGCTACTTCGAGGACCACGGCGGCAAGTCGATCTTTGTCGGGCGCTTCGGGCCGGGCCTGCGCAGCATGACCCCCCTCTTCGCCGGCGTCACAAGGATGGGGTACTCCAGGTTCGTCCCTTACAACGTTGCGGCCGGCCTCGTCTGGTCCGTCGTCTACTCCCTCATCGGCTACGTCTTCGGCCAGTACTGGAACGAGCT
>DATFPF010000009.1:0-3175 GCA_035264945.1 Rubrobacter sp. | reverse complement strand
GGCCCCGTGGTCTCTGGCGAGCTTTCTCGCGAACCTGATGAACGCGTCTCCCCTCTCGGCGTAGCCCGGGAACTGGTCGAAGCTCGCGCAACCTGGCGAGAGCAAGACCACATCGCCCGGCCTGGCGAGATCCCCAGCCCTCGCGACGGCTTTCTCGAGGTCGGGCGCCCTGTGGATTACGTCCTGGAAGCCCTCCTCTTCTAGGTAGGCGGCGATGCGCGGTCCGGCCTCGCCCTGGCACACGATAGCCCGGCACTTGTACAGGTCCAGCAGTAGCTCCGAGAAGTCAGTGTCTTTTTCCGAACCGCCGAGGATCAGAACCACGGGTACGTCGAGGCTGGCGAGGGCTGCCGCGACCGCCGCCGGGTTGGTAGCCTTGGAATCATCCAAGTAGGTAACGCCCGAGATCTCTGCGGCGATCCGCATGCGGTGGGGCTTCGACTCGTATGCGAGCAACGCCTCCCCGATCTTCGCAGGCTCGGCACCAAGCCTCTGTGCTGCGGCTGCGGCGAAGAGGGCGTTCTCGTAATTGTGCGTGCCCGTGAAACGTAGCTCGGAGGCGTCAGCCAGGATAGAACCGCCCAGCAGCAGACGCCCGTCGCGCACGGCCGTATCGCCTGCGCCCACGACGAGGGTTTCTGCCCCAATGTTTCCGGCCGCCGCACGTCCTACCGGATCTCCGGCGCTTACGAGAGCAAGGTCCTTTGCCCGTTGTCCCTCAAAGACACGTAGCTTGTCTTCGACATATTCCTCGAACGTTGCGTGCCAGTTCAGGTGATCCGGCCTCACGTTCAAGAGTGCCGCGACCTCGAAACCGGGGCTCTGGAGGTAGTGGAGCTGGAAGGAGGAGACTTCGAGGACAAGGAGCCGTGCATAGCGCGCCTCGGCCACGCATCCTGTGAGAACCCTCCACGAGTTGCCGGCGACCACGTGGGGCACGCCCGAGACCCCCAGCATACCGTCGAGCATGTCCACGACGGTGGTCTTACCGTTGGTTCCCGTCACGGCCGCCACGCGCACACGAGGTCCGACCAACTCCAGCCCCAAACCGACTTCGGAGACGACGGGCAGGCCCCGCTCCGCGGCGGCCCTGAGCACGGGATGCCCGGGCCGCACGCCGGGGCTGGCGATGAGGCGACCGGCTCCTTCCAGAACCTCCGGTCCCGCCCCTAGATGTCCCTCCACGCCGAGTTCCCGGATTGTGGAGCGCAGGCGTTCGTCGTTGCGGTCGTCGGCGACGACGACCTGCTCACCGCGCGCGACGAGCGCCCGCGCGGCCGCGACGCCCGACTCTCCGAGCCCGTATACCAGGGTCGCCACAGCCTCACCCCGCCCCGTTGTAGAGAAAGATGTAGTAGAGGAAAAACCCCACCGCAGAGAAAGCGGCCTGGGCGATCCAGAACCGGACGACCACCTTGTTCTCGTCCCAGCCGAGAAACTCGAAGTGGTGGTGTATGGGGGCCATCTTGAACACCCTTCTTCCCGAAAGCTTGAAGACGAGCACCTGGACGATAACGGAGAGGGCCTCGACGACGAACAGCCCGCCCACAACGGGAAGCAGGAGCTCGGTCTTGGTGAGCACCGCCGCCGCCGCGAGGACGCCCCCTATCGCGAGCGAACCCGTATCCCCCATAAAGATGTCGGCCGGGTGGGAGTTGTACCAGAGGAACCCGATGATCGCCCCGACCATCGCGCCGCAGATCACGGCGACGTCGTACTGGCGCTCGAGGAACGCGATGGCCGTGTAGGCGAGCAAGGCTATGGCCGCCGCCCCGGCGGCGAGCCCGTCGAGGCCGTCCGTAAGGTTGACGGCGTTGGTCGTGCCGGCGATCACCAGCAGCAAGAACACGCTGAAGAGCGCTATCCCCAAGACCCCGGGCCCCAGGACCAGGCTGCGGTCGAAATACGGCACGAGCACGGTCTGGGTGACGCCGACGTAGCGAACCGCCAGGACGTCCGCCAGAACCACCGCGAGGGTAAGCAGGAGGAACTTGTAGCGGGCGCTCAGCCCTTCGGGGCGCTTTTTGGAGATCTTCTGCCAGTCGTCGTAGAGGCCTATGCCCGCAACGACGGCGACGAGCAAGAGCGTCGTGAGCGTGGCCACGGTCGGCCGCGCCACCACCACGAGCGCCGCGAGGAGGCCGGAAAGCATAACGATCCCACCCATGGTCGGGGTGCCGGCTTTGATCAGGTGGGTCTGCGGTCCTTCTTCGCGGACGAACTGCCCGAACTTCCGCGACTGCAGGAACTCGATGAACTTCGAGCCGAGCAAGACCGTAGCGAGAAACGCTACCGCCGCCGCGAGTACAACGCTAAACAAGAGCTAGACTCTCCCTCAACGTGCGGGTCAGGGTGTCGAGTCCGACCCCTCGTGAACCCTTGACGATCAGGTAGTCTCCGCCCCGCAGTTCTTCGCGCAGGGCTGCGGCGGCGCCCGCCGCGTCGGGGTAGAAGAGTGTCCTGCCGGGGAAGGTCTCGGCGTACCAGCGGGCCTCGTCGCCGACGCAGACGAGCAGGTCGACGCCGACCTCCGCTGCCAGTTCACCCGCCTCCCTGTGGTACGCGCGGGCGCAGGCCCCGAGCTCGAACATCCCGCCGAGCACGACGACGAGCCGTCTGCCTTGTTGTGATGCTTGATCCGCCCCGTACCTCAGCACAGCCGCGACGGCGGCCGGGGAAGCGTTGTAGGAGTCGTCGTAGACGGTGATGTCTTCCCTGAGCCGGTAGACGTCGCCACGCAGGCCGGTTCGGCGCAGGCGCGAGAGACCCCGGGCGGCCTGTTCGAGGTCCAGGCCGAGGGCGAGCGCGCCGCCGAGGGAGGCGAGGAGCGGCTCGACCAGGTGTGTGCCGAAGACCGGAGAGCGGACCTCGGCCGACTCGCCCGCGATGTTGGCGACGAAGCGGAGCCCTTCCTCCGTCGCTTCGATCTCAGAGGCGACGAGATCCGCCTCGCCGGAACGGGCGAAAGAGAGGCGCCGCTTTATGTTCCGGCCTGAGCCCGTAGCCGCCGCGGGTGCGCCCGCCGGCGCGACGAGCGTCCCCGAGGCTGGGAGGGAGACGGCGAGTTCGCCCTTGGCGGCTGCGAGGCCTTCGAGCGTACCGAAAGAGTCGAGATGAACCGGCGAGATCGCCGTGAGGACACCGATCTCGGGCGGGGCGATGGCGCACAGGTACT
>DATFPF010000008.1:0-5591 GCA_035264945.1 Rubrobacter sp. | reverse complement strand
CACCAAGCCGCTCTTCAACCTCTTTTACCCCGAGCTCACCGGGTTCGTGCAGCCCCTTGCGGGCGAGTTCGCCGCCGACAAGGAACTCTTTTGCTCCATCCCCTTCCTCACCGGCTACGCGGTGGAGACCGGGATCATGATCGACGCATACAAGAAGGTGGGCCTCGACGCGATGGCCCAGGTGGACCTCGGCACGCGCCAGAACCGCCACCAGCCCTTGCGCGACCTCTCCCGCATGTCTTACGCGGTCCTGCGCGCGGTCGCCCGGCGGATGAGGCAGGAGGGACGCCTGAACCAGACGAGCGACCCGGACGCCCCCGTCTCCCCCTTCCAGTTCAGCGACTACCTCCACGCGGTCGCCACCCCCGACGGCCTCCAGCTCCAGGAGTACGTCGAGGAGCTCGTCGAGCGCCCGCCCATCGAGGAAGTCCTAAAGGTCCGGTAGCGCGGCCGTGTCAGGCCCGCACGACATGGGCGGCGGGCCGGCCGGCCCCATAGACCGCGTCGGCCACGAGCCCGAGGACTGGGAGCGCGTGGCCGACGCCGTCAACGCGGCGCTCGGCAAGAGGGGCATCCAGACCACGGACGAGCACCGCCGCGCCATAGAGTCACTCCCGAACTACCGCGACCTCGCCTACTACGAGCGCTGGGCCTCGGCCACCGAGAAGCTCCTCGTCGAGAAGGGCATCCTCACCGAGGTTGAGATCGACGGGCGGGCAGCGGAGATCCAACGCCGCTGGGAGCGCGCTTGACGGCGCGCTTCGGACCCGGCGACCCTGTCCGGGTGCGCCCCGGCGCCAAGCCTGGCCACGTCCGCACGCCTGACTACCTGAAGGGCAGGCAGGGGCGCATCGAGGCCGTGCTCGGCTCCTTCCCGAACCCGGAAGACCTTGCCTACGGCCTCTCCGGGGAGCCGGGGCGCGTCCTCTACAAGGTCGGCTTCCGCCAGGAAGCGCTCTGGTCCGACTACGAAGGTCCCTCAGACGAGCGGCTCTACGCCGACGTCTACGAGCACTGGCTGGAGCCGGGAGGAGAGAGATGAGCCACGGCAACGACCACGACCACGCGGCCGTCACGGGAAGCGCCACGAGCCCGCTCGCGGCCAGGGTCAGGGCGATGGAGGCGTTGCTGATCGAGAAGGGCGTATTGACGGAGGCCGAGATCCAGGACAACATCGCCTACATGGACTCGCGCTCCCCGGCCAACGGCGCCAGGCTCGTCGCCCGCGCCTGGACAGACGAGGGCTTCAAGGCGAGGCTACTCTCGGACGGGAAGGCCGCCGCCATAGCGTTCGGCATAGAAGCGGGCGCCTCCCCAGAGCTCATGGTCGTGGAGAACACGCCTGGGATCCACAACCTTATAGTGTGCACCCTGTGCTCATGCTACCCTCGCAACGTGCTCGGCCGCCCGCCGGACTGGTACAAGAGCTTCGAGTACCGCTCCCGGGCCGTACGGGAGCCCCGCGCCGTCATGCGCGAGTTCGGCTTCGAGCCGCCCGGCGGCACGCGGGTCGCCGTCCACGACAGCACGGCCGACGTCCGCTACATGGTGCTGCCGATGCGTCCCCCCGGTACGGAGGGTATGGGAGAGGAGGAGCTTGCCGGCCTCGTCACGCGGGACTACCTCATAGGCATGGGCGTTCCCAGCGCGCCGACCGGCTGACGCCAGCCGAGAAGCCGAAAGCCGGCAGCTCCGGTTCTGGCGTGCAGGATCGTGGGCCGCGGGGTAGCACGGCCCTAACACCCGCCCCAGAAAGGACGCAGGCGCTCGGACGTCTTGTTTAGCGCGGAGAACCTGATCGCGCTTCCCACGCTGACGCTGCTCGAGATCGTGCTAGGCATCGACAACTTGGTGTTTGTCTCGATCCTGGCCGACAAGCTGCCCGCACACCAGAGGGCGCGCCCGGCGCCTTGGGTTGGGCCTGGCGCCGATCACCCGCGTATTGCTGCTCCTCTCCCTGAGCCGGGTAATCCGTCTAACGGAGCCCCTCTTAACCGTGATCGGGCAGTAGACCTACGGCAGGGACCTTATCCCGATCGGGGCGGCCACTTCCTGCTCGGCAAGAGCACATACGAGATCCACGCGAACCTCGAGGGCGGGGAGGGGCACAGCAGCGCGAAGACGCGGGCCACCGAGCGAACCGCCCATCTCCGCCAACGCTACGCCCCCGACGAAGGCAGCGGGAAGGGTTCTTAGGGGCTCGACGCGGAGGTCGGGCCCCAGCCAACGCGAGGCGGCCTGAGTTCCGGTCTCGGCACCCCGCCTAAAGCCCGATACCTAGAACCTACCCTGTCGTCGCCTTCTCGCGCTCGTTGGCGGCAAGCACCTTGTCCACGAGGTTCGGTGAGACCTCCTCGTAGTGGCCCGGCTCGACGTGGAAGTTGGCCCGACCGCCGGTGATGGAGCGGAGGTCTCGGGCGTAGGTGAGCATCTCGATCTGGGGCACCTCCGCCTGCACCACCTGGCGCTCGCCGCGCTGCTCGACGCCCATCGGGCGCCCGCGGCGGCCCGAGAGGTCGCCCATCACGTCCCCCACCAGCTCGGCAGGTGCTAACACCTCGACCTTGACGTAGGGCTCGAGTAGGACGGGGCGGGCTTCTTCGACGGCGTTCTTGAAGGCCATCGAGCCCGCGACCTTGAAGGCCATCTCGGATGAGTCCACGGTGTGGAAGGCGCCGTCGTGGAGGCGTACCTTCACGTCCACCACGGGGTAGCCGGCGATGGTGCCCTCGCGCATCGCCTCCTCGATGCCCTTCTCGACCGCCGGGATGAACTGGCGCGGGATCGAGCCCCCGACGATGGCGTTCTCGAACTCGAAGCCCGAGCCGCGGGGGAGCGGGGAGACCTCGATCCTAGCGTCCCCGAACTGCCCGCGGCCCCCGGTCTGCTTCTTGTAGCGACCCTGCGCCTTGGCGCCCGTCGTGATCGTCTCCTTGAAAGGCACCCTTGGCGCTTCGGCCTCGACCTCCACCCCATAGCGGCGGTTGATCCGCTCAAGCGCGAGCTCGACGTGCATCTGGGTGAGCCCGGCCAGGATGTCCTCGCGCGTAGTCTCGTCGCGCTCCAGCTTTAGTGAGGGGTCCTCGTCCGTGACGCGCCGGATAGCCTCAAAGACCTTCTCCTCCTCCCCGCGCGCCTTCGCCCCTACCGCAAACGCCGCCGTGGGCTCGGGCAACTCGACGGGCTCGAAAGACATTGCCTTGTCCGGCTTGCACAGGGTGTCGAAGGTGGCCGTGTCCCTGAGCTTGGCGACGGCGATGACGTCCCCGGCGACGGCCTCGTCAACGGGCTCGCGGTCCTTGCCGGCGAGGTGCGAGATGCTCCCGAGCCTCTCCTGGCTTCCCGTGCGCGGGTTCGCGAGCGCCTCGTCCGAGCGGCACCGGCCGCCCACCACGCGCAGCACGCTCAGGCG
Organism: Rubrobacter sp.; assembly: GCA_035264945.1. GTDB lineage: Bacteria > Actinomycetota > Rubrobacteria > Rubrobacterales > Rubrobacteraceae > Rubrobacter_D. The sequence continues at coordinate 2,179 of DATFPF010000008.1, read as the reverse complement.
GCCCGCGTACGGGTCGATAAACGTCTTGAAGACGTAGGCCGCGAACGGGCCGTCCGGGTCGCAGGTCACCTCTTCCCCGTCTTCGGTCGTCCAGCGGCTCCGGTCTGCGGGGCTCGGGGCGCTGCCGGCGAGGGCGTCCAGGAGGCGGTCGACGCCTATCATGCGCTCGGCGCTCGCGGCCAGGACGGGGATGATCAGGCCGTCGGCTATGCCCTTGCGGATCCCTTCGAAGGCCTCTTCGGTGGAGATCTCCTCCCCTTCGAGGTACTTCTCGAGCAGCGTGTCGTCGCTCTCGGCTATGGCCTCGAAGAGCTGGGTCTTGGCGGCGTCCACCTCGGCCTCCATGCCGGCCGGCACCTCGGCGGTCTGCTCCCCGTGCACGAACGCGATGCCAGAGAGCAGCCCGTAGACGCCAGCCAGGCCGTCTTCCCTGCCTATGGGCAGGTTCAGCGGCACCACCGACTGCCCGAAGCGCTCCCTCAATTGCTCCAAGACGGCGCCGAAGTCCGTGCGCTCGCGGTCGAGATGGTTCACCACTATAAAGTGCGGGATGCCCTCCCTCTCGCCCCTGCGCCAGACGCGCTCGGTTACGACCTGGATCGGGTCCTGCGCGTGCACCACAAGCACCGCGCAGTCGGCCGCCCGCTGGGCGACGAAGGCGTCCCCGATGAAGCCCCCGTCGCCCGGGGTGTCGAGGACGTTGATCTGGCGCCCCTTCCACCCGACGGTGGCCACGCCCATGCCGAGGGTCATGGCGCGTTCCTTCTCCTCCTCCGAGTTGTCAAGGACGCCGCTCGCTGGGCCTTCCCTGCCAGAAGCCAGGCCTATCATGCCTTCGGCGATACGCGTCTTGCCGCTTCCCCTGTGCCCTATAAGGCAAACGTTCCGGATCGTCTGCGTCTCGGCCGCCACGGTTTCTCCTCTCCGAGAGATTGCGCCTCTCCGACCCGTCCCCACGGGTTGGGCACCCAGCTTAACGCAAGGCCATTCCTCGCGCAGGTAGCCCGCCGCGCGGATGCTACAATCCCATTCTCTTATGAATTTTCCCTCTCCCAGAGCCCACAGAGGCGACGACAGGCTCCCGGCCGGCGCGGGCCCGCTGCTCGCGCTCGTCCTGATCGGGCTCCTCGCCGACGTCGCGCGTCCGGAGGAGGCCTACGCCGGCATAGGCTACGGCCTCTCGCTGCTCGCCTTCCTTGGCGCGGCAGGCGGCGCCGCGTGCCTTACCTCCAGGCTCGTCGCGCGCCTCGATCCCCTGCCGTGGGCAGGGCCCGCGGCGCCCGTGGCCCGCCTCTTCGCGGCGGCCCCGCCCCGGTCTGTCCGGGGCGAGGGGTGGCCCCTGCTGGTGGCCCTGCTCTTCGGGCCGCTCGCCGCGCTTATCTCGGGCCTCGGCGGCTGGGTGTAGCACAGGCCTTTCCGGCAGGGCACCCATCTTCCGCGAGGCAAAGGAAAGACACATGCTGCAATTCTTGAGGGATCTCCTGGATCCCCTGTTCAACCTCATGGGCTTCACGCTCCAGACCTTCCACGGCTGGGGGGCGCCCTGGTGGCTCTCCATCATGATGCTCACCATCGTGGTGCGCACGCTCCTCTTCCCGCTGACCTTCAGGCAGGTCAAGAGCATGCGCAAGATGCAGGACCTCAAACCTGCGATGGACGCGCTGCGCAAGGAACACAAGGACGACGCGCAGAAGCTTCAGCAAGAGATGACGAAGCTCTACCGCGAGCGCGGGGCCAACCCTCTGGGAGGGTGCCTGCCCATCTTCGTGCAGCTTCCCATCTTCCTCGTCCTCTACTACACCATCAGGCAGTTCGACAAGCTCGAGAGCTTCAGGACCGGCGGCCTCCTCTGGTTTCAGGACCTTACCGTCTACGACCCCCTCTACATACTGCCCGTCTTCTACATCGCGACGATGATGGTCTCCCAGGAGATAGCTTCGCAGAACACCGCGCCGGAGCAGCGGAGGATCATGCGCTTCCTGCCCCTAGTCTTCGGCATCGTGCTCCTAAAGTTCCCCTCTGGCCTCTTCGTCTACTGGGTGACCTCCAACGTCATCAGCATCTTCCAGAACCTCCTGATCTACCGCAACGCCCCGAAGCCTGGCGCCGCAGACGGGAACCAGGAGGCGGCAGGCGCGGACAAGCCCGCCGAGGACGACGGCCACCGTCCGGACACGGA
>DATFPF010000007.1:0-10261 GCA_035264945.1 Rubrobacter sp. | reverse complement strand
AACCTGCCGAAATACCTGCCGCCCATAAAAGACGCCGGCATCGAGGGTTCGGCGGCGGCCGGCAGCCCGGGGGAGCGGGTGAAGATGCGGGTCGAGATCCCCGACCGGGGCGAGTTCGATAGCGAGGGCTACTTCGAGGTGGACGCCGAAGCCCGCACCATGCGCTGGGGCGCGGAGACCGGCAGGGACTACTCAGGCAGGCTCACCGTCGCGGAGGCCGGCGACGGCCAGAGCGAGGTAACCGTCCACCTCTCCTTCGGCCCAAGGTCCGTGGAGGGCGAGATCCAGGAAGACTCTAGCGCCGACCGCGACCCGCTCGAAGAGTCGCTGGAGGCCACCCTGGAGTCCATCCGGCGACAGATCGAGGAAGGAAGCGGGAAGCTTTCGCCCCCCTCGCCGGAGGGCTAAGCGAGAGGCTTCAGGTTCTAGGCTTCAGGTGTCTTGAGGCGTGGCCGTTGGGTGTTCTCCGAGCCCCCTCGTCCTGAGGCGGGGGCTCGGTCCGCATGTCCGCGTGTGGTCCCCACATCATAGTGCTCGCGTTGCTGCTCGGACTCGCCCTGCATGACGCCGAGCCTGACGACGCAGTCGTTGACCGGACGAGCGTCTGGTTGAACCACCGGTCCTCCACAGGCCCCGCGAGGGCCGCGATGTCGACGAGCTGCAGGGGGTCGAAGGCCTCGTCGAGTTGATCGAGTAGCGCGACTCTTCGCCCATGCGGGAATCCCCTTCTCCGGACTCCGCGTGCCAGATTACAACGCGCTCCCCCGGGGCTTGCTCGACCGGCCGTTCCCGCCGGTGGCGTGCATACGCCGGGGTATTGACGGAGTGGTTTGATCGCGGAATCGAAGATCGAACCCGGGACACCACGATTCCTTGGTCCCGGCGTTCAAAGGACGCGCGAAAGAGCTGTGATGAGACCGACGAACCTCGGTAGATTCCGGGCGGTTCTCGAGACTCCTCGGGGGTAGATCACACGGCCGAAGACCGGCGTAGGGTGGCGACGGCGTCCTCGTCGTAGCCTAGCTCGGCGAGTATCTCGTCTGTGTGCTCGCCGATCTCGGGGAGCGGGGCCATTACCGGCTCCGTCCCTTCCATGGTCGCGGGCGGAAGGAGGGCGTGCAGGGGGCCGGCCGGGGAGCCGAACTCCCGCCAGCGTCCGCGGGCCGCGAGTTGCGGGTGGTCGATAAAGTCCCCGATGGTCCTCATCCGGGCGTTCGCTATCTTCGCGCCCTCGAGGCGCTCGATCGCCTCTTCGGATGGGATTTCCGCGAGGATGGCCTCGATCTCCTCGTGCAGGTCGTCCCTGTTGGCGACCCTCTCGGAGTTGCTCGCGAAGCGGCCGTCCCCGGCGAGGTCGGGTTGCCCGAGCACTACCTCGCAGAAGCTCTCCCACTCCCTCTCGTTCTGGATGCCGAGATAGATCACCTCGCCGTCGCCGCACTCGAAGGGCCCGTAGGGCGCGATGGCGGCGTGGCTCGAGCCGCTCCTCCTGGGTTCCTCTCCCCCGTAACCTGCGAAGTAGGCCGGGAAGCCCATCCACTCTCCTAGGGCCTCCAGCATCGAGACCTCCAGCGTCGCGCCTTCGCCTGCGCGCTCCCGGCGCAGCAGGGCCGCGAGGATGCCGGAGTACGCGTACATACCCGCCGCGATGTCCGCTATCGAGATGCCCACCTTCGAGGGGATCTCTGGCGTGCCGGTGATCGAGACGAGCCCGGCCTCGCACTGGACGAGCAGGTCGTAGGCCTTCTTCCGGGTGTAGGGGCCGCCCTTGCCGTAGCCGGAGATGCCGCAGTGGACGAGACGGGGATTCGCCTCCCTAAGCTCCTCCGCCCCGAAGCCCAGACGCTCGACAGCACCGGGCGCGAGGTTCTGGACGAAGACGTCGGCCCCCCGGACGAGGCGGCGCAGCACCCCCTTAGCACCCTCCTCTTTCAGGTTCAGCGTGAGGGACTCCTTGGAGCGGTTGAGCCACACGAAGTGGCTGGCGAGGCCCCTTACGGTCTCGTCGTACCCGCGGGCGAAATCCCCCACCCCCGGGCGCTCGACCTTTATCACGCGGGCGCCGAGGTCGGCGAGCTGGCGGGTGGCGAAGGGGGCGGCGACCGCCTGCTCCAAAGAGACTACCGTAACACCCTCTAGCGGCAGCATCCTAGAAGGACCTCGGCAGGCCGAGGACGTGCTCGCCGACGTAGGAGAGGATCAGGTTGGTCGAGATGGGAGCCACCTTGAAGAGCCTGGTCTCGCGGAACTTGCGCTCGACGTCGTACTCGGCGTCGAAGGAGTAGCCGCCGAAGGTCTGCATCGCCGCGTTCGCGGCCTCCCACGCGGCGTCGGCGGCAAGCAGCAGGGCCATGTTCGCCTCGGCGCCGCAGGGCTCGCCAGCCTCGAAAAGCTCCGCGGCCCTGAAGCGCATCAGGTCGGCGGCCTCGACGCTTATGTGCGCGCGGGCGAGGGGGAACTGGATGCCCTGGTTCTGCCCTATCGGGCGGCCGAAGACCGCGCGTTCGTTGGCGCGGCGGGTGGCGCGGTCCACGAACCAGCGCCCGTTGCCGATGCACTCGGCGGCTATCAGGATGCGCTCGGCGTTCATCCCGTCCAGGATGTACCTGAAACCCCGCCCCTCCTCGCCGATCAGGGCGTCCGCAGGGACGCGCAGGTCTTCGAAGAGGAGCTCGTTTGTCTCGTTGTTGATCATCACCCGCCGCGGCTTGACCGTAAGGCCGTTGCCGATGGCCTCGCGCAGGTCGAAGAGGAAAACCGAGAGCCCCTCTGACTTGCGCTTCACCTCGTCGAGCGGCGTGGTGCGGGCCAGCAGGATCATGTAGTCGGAGTGCTGGACGCGCGAGATGTAGATCTTGCGCCCGTTGATGACGTAGCCGTCGCCGTCGGGGCTTCGCCTGGCGGTCGTCGTCAGCTGGGTGGTGTCGGTGCCGGCCTCGGGCTCCGTAACGCCGAATGCCTGCAGGCGCAGCTCGCCGCTAGCTATCTTCGGCAGGTACTCTCTCTTCTGCTCCTCGGAGCCGTGCCTGAGCAGGGTGCCCATCGTGTACACCTGCGCGTGGGCTGGCTGGGCGTTGCCGCCGGAGCGGTTGATCTCCTCCAGGATCACCGTGGCCTGGGCGAGGTCCATCCCGAGACCCCCGTACTCCTCCGGGATCAGGGCGGCCAGGTACCTCTTCTCGGACATGGCCCGGACGAACTCCTCCGGGTACTCCCTCTTGGCGTCGAGCCCGCGCCAGTAGGCATCGGGGAACCCCTCGCACACCTCGCGGACCGACTGGCGCAGCCCCTCGTGCTGGTCCATCCCGCTCACTCCGAACCCGCCGGCAAGAGATCCCGCACGTCCTTCTCCTTCTCGAGGTCCCGGCTGCGCGCGATGATCCGGTCGATCTCCCCTGCGGAGGCCCCGCCCCCGTGGGCAGCCAGGTTTCGCGCCTTCTCTTCGAGCTCCTCGCGGCTTAGAGTGTTCCCGGGGTCGCCCTTCGGCGTCTCGACCCGGGAGGTGAAGCTGCCGCCGTCCGTCGTCTCTACGTCCACCAGTCCGATCCAACGCCGCGGGTACGCGGCGTCTACCTCGGGGTCGAGGACCATCTCGACCTTCTCGCCGAACCGGCGCAACTCCTCATCCTCGAGCGCCTCCTCGGTGAAGTCGCCTATGCCGGCGCTGCCGTTCTTCGCGATAGTGGCGAGCACGAAGCCCATGGAGAACTTCGACTGGTGGATGGTGCGCGGGTCGCTCACGGGCCCTAGCACGTCTATGGCCGCCGCGTGGACGCGGGCCCGGACGCGGGCGATGTCGCCGGCCCCGAGCCCGCGCTCTTGCATGCCGAGCAGCAGGGCGTCGGCGGCGGGGTGGGTGTGGCGGCACGAGGCGTGGTACTTGAAGGAGGTCTGGAGCACCGCCCAATCCTCCCCGAGCCCATCGACCAGCCTCCCGGCGTCCGCGTCCGAGGACATGCCGGCGGCCATCCCCCTCTCCCCTTCGAGGATGTGCTCCGCGCCTGTGAAGCCGTCGCGGGCGAGGTAGGCCGCCAGCAGCCCGTCGGAGGCGGCCTTCGCCGTGTGGAGCTGCTTCGAGTCTGCGGCGTCCCCGAGGAACTCCCAGAGCCCCGCCGCCTGGGTCCCGGCAGACCCTAGCGCGTGGAGCATCGTCTCCTCGTCCGGGCCTAGCAGGTAGGAGACGGCAGCCGCCGCGGCGAGCGTGCCCGCCGTGCCTGTAGTGTGGAAGACCCTGTAGTGGGAGCGTCCGAGGTAGCTTCCTACCCTCACCCCCGCCTCGTAGCCGGCAACCGAGGCCGCGAGGAACTCCTTTCCCGAGGCACCGGTCTGCTGGGCGGCTGCGAGCGCGGCCGGGAAGACCACGGTAGCCGGGTGGAAGACGGAGGCGTTGTGCAGGTCGTCCTGCTCCACGGCGTGCGAGGAGGCGCCGTTGACGAGGGCCGCGAAGAGCGGCGAGGTGCGCCGGCGCGAGGTAAGGTCCTCGCTCGGCCCTTCGGAAGGCCCCATCTCCCCGGCCAGACGCCCGATGTTGCGGACGGGCCTCTCCCTCCTGCCGGCCAGGGCCGACCCTACCCAGTCAAGGAAGAGCTCCTTGGTGCGCCCGACGGCCGCGGCGGGGACGTCCTCGTAGCGGAGCCGCGCCAGGAAGGAGGCCAGCCCGCGCGTCGGCGCGGTCCGGGTGACGCTCACGTGGCGTCCCCAAGGGACGGCCTGGCTATCTCGGGGGCGTGGCCCCTCTTGTAGACCATGAGGGTGCGTTTGAAGGTTATTACCGTAGTGCCGTCCTGGTTGTAGCCCGTCGTCCTTACCGTCACGATCCCGATGTTGGGCCGCGACCTCGACTCCCGCTTCTCCAGCACCTCGGAGCTCGAGTAGATGGTGTCCCCCTCGAAGACCGGGGCAGGCAGCCGCACCTCGTCCCACCCGAGGTTGGCGAAGACGTTCTGGGAGACGTCGGTGACGCTCTGCCCCGTAACAAGCGCCAGCGTGAAGGTCGAGTCGACTAGCGGCCTGCCGAACTCGGTCTGGGAGGCGTAGTTGTGGTCGAAGTGGACGGGGGCGGTGTTCTGGGAGAGCAGCGTGAACCATATGTTGTCCGTGGTTGTGACCGTCCGGCCCAGGGGATGCTCGTAGACGTCCCCCACCTCGAAGTCCTCGAACAACCTGCCCTTCCAGCCTTCCTTTACCGCCATATGATCTCCCTCGCTCCTTTTCCTCATCGCTACGCGGGAAGTGTCCGCCGCGTTGGGGCGACGGGACCCACCGGACTACTGGGACGGTACGACATGCCCGGCGCCGAGCGGCAAAGGCCGCGCGCCGAGTAGGCCGCGGAACGCCTCAAGGGAGCCGAGCAGCTCCTCGGGCCGGATCTCCTTGGCGATAAACACGATCCGCGAGCGGCGGTCCTCGTCTGGCCAGCGGTCGAGGTGCTCGGGTGGGTGGATGGTGTGCTGGACGCCGTTGACGACGACGGGTCCCACCTCCCCGACGTCCAGGAGCCCCTTGACGCGCAACACGTCCTCCCCCCTGGTGTGGAGCAGCATGCTCAGCCAGATCCCGAACGCCGTCCAGTCCACTGCCCCGTCGAAGGTCAAAGAGACGGAGTGGGTCCCGCCCACGTCGTGGGGCTCCCCGGCGGTCGCCCCGGACGCGGCCCGGGATACTGCCCCGTCCCGGCGGAACAGCTCGTCCGCGTCCATCTCGCCGAAGGCCGCCTCGAAGATGCGGGCCGAGGGGTTGATAGCACCCAGGCGCGAGATGATGCCCCTCACGGCTTCGGGCCCCGCGGCGTCGGTCTTCGTCACGACGATCTTGTCAGCCGCCGCTATCTGCTTGACGGACTCCGGGTTTCGGTCGAGGTGCAGGTCGCCGTTGACCGCGTCGACGGTCGTAAGGACCAGGTCCACGGAGAAGTGGTGCTGCAGGACGGGGTCCATGAAGACGGTGTGCAGGATGGGGGCAGGGTCGGCGAGGCCGGTCGTCTCGACGACGACGCGGTCGAGGCGCGGTATCTCGCCCCGCTGGTCGAGGTCCAAAAGCTCGAGCAGAGCATCCACGAGGTCCTCGCGGGTGGTGCAGCAGACACACCCGTTCCCGAGCAGCACGGCCCGCTCGTCGACCCGGCGCAGGAGGTGGTGGTCGAGCCCCACCTCGCCGAACTCGTTGACCAGGACCGCCGTGTTGGACATCGAAGGCTCGGAGAGCACCCTCCCCAGCAGCGTAGTCTTGCCGCTGCCCAAGAAACCGGTAACGACCGTCACAGGCCGCGTGGAACGTCCGCCGGCCACCGGACTACCAGCCCGCCACGGAGAGCGGCTGCCCGTCGAGCAGGGTCTCGCGCAGGGCCGGATCGAGCGGGTCCGGGGCCCGGCCCGCGAGCCTCTCGGCCGCGGGCCACAGCGAGCCGAGGTCCTGGACGATCTCCGAGCGCCCCTTGCGGTCGCGGAGCACGTACTTGCTCCCGCCCCAGTCGTCGAGCTTGAGGCCGTAGTGGCGCAGGATCTCGTTCGTCAGCACCACCCGGTGGGCCCGATCGCGGCGCCTGTCGCCCTGGTACGCGACGGGGTCGGAGCCGGGCGCGGCCGCCCGCGCCCGGTCCTCAAGGTGCCTGTCGGTCCAGTGGACCTGGGCTACGAAATCCTGTCCGCAGAGAACGCACATGGGAGGCCCCTAGGGAGAGCCCCCTAGGAGGCGGCCCCTTCGCCGGCCGGCGTATCGACGCCGTACATGTTGATGCCTGGGTCGTGGTTCGGCTGGCTCCTCGGGTAGCGCTGGACGAAGTCGTCGGCGATCCCTTCCATCGTCGCCCACTTTATACCGTCGTGGCCGTTGATGTACTCGATGAGGCGCTCGAGCATCAGTAGGACCTGCGGCCTGCCCGAGACGTCGGGGTGGATGGTGAGGCAGTACGTCGCGTAGTCCATCTCGCGGTTGACCCAGTCGAACTGGTCGCGCCACAGCTCCTCGATGTCCCTCGGGTTGACGAAGCCGTGGGTGGCGGGCGAGGTCTTTATGAACATCATCGGCGGCAGGTCGTCGAGGTACCAGTTGCCCCCGATCTTGACGAGGTCTATCTCCTCGCCCCTGACGAGCGGCTTCATCCACTCCTGGGCGGTCTTGGAGTAGTCGATCTTGGTCCACGTGTCGCCCTTGCGCGCATAGTAGGGCGTGAAGTCCCGGTGCTGCAAGGAGTGGTCGTACTTGTAGCCGTACTCGAGCAAGAGGTCGTTTGAGACGCTGGAGACCTCCCACCAGGGGGCGACGTTGCCCACGGGTGCCCTGCCCGTGAGCCCCTCGATGAGCTCGATGCTCTTCTCCAGCACGTCCCGCTCCTGCTGCGGCGTCATCGCCACCGGGTTCTCGTGGGAGTAGCCGTGGCTCCCGATCTCGTGCCCCGCATCAACGACCATCTTGACCTGGTCAGGGAACGTCTCGATGGAGTGCCCGGGGATGAACCACGTCGTCTGCAGGTCGTACTTCTCGAAGAGCTTCAACAGCCGCGGCGTCCCGACCTCGCCGCTGAACATGCCCCGCGAGATGTCGTCGGGCGAGTCCTCACCCCCGTAAGACCCGAGCCAGCCGGCCACCGCGTCTATGTCTATGCCTATGGAACAGAAGATCTCTTTCTCGGCCATACACCCTTCCCCTTTCTCTTCCCCTTTTGTCTGACCAAACGGATTGTAAAGAACCCTCGCGCCACGCTCAACCCGCGAACAGCCGCGTCCACCCCCCGGCGAGCGCCCCGCGGCCTGTTGTTCTACAATTGTCAGACAAATTGGGGATGATTGAAAACGGACGCGTAAGGAGGGGCGGTGGGGCTTCCGCGGGTAACGGTTTTCTCCATGGGGGGGACCATCTCTTCGGTCGACTCGGGGGGCAAGGGGGTCGAGCCGACGCTGACCGGCGAGGCGTTGGTCGCTGACGTTCCCGAGATAGCCGGGGTCGCCGACGTATCGGCGGTCTCGTTCCGCCAGGCGGCGTCGGGCGAGATTGGGGTCGGGGACCTCGTCGAGCTTGCGGGCGAGATCTCCGCCCGGATCGACGGCGGTGACGCGGGGGCCGTCGTCACGCAGGGGACCGACACCATAGAGGAGACGTCTTTTGTGCTGGATCTGCTGGTGGACCGCGAGGCGCCCGTCGTGGTGACCGGCGCCATGCGCAACCCCACGCTGCCGGGGGCAGACGGCCCGGCGAACCTTCTTGCCTCCATACAGGTCGCGGCCAGCGGGGCGGCGAGTGGGCTCGGCACGGTGGTAGTTCTGAACGACGAGATCCACCCTGCCCGGTTCGTCCGGAAGACGCACACCTCGAACCCCGCCACCTTTCGCTCGGACCCGGCAGGGCCGATTGGATGGATCTCCGAGGGCGTGACCAGGGTAGTAATGCGCCCGGTCGGCGAGCATAAAGTGGACCTCTCACGGGATGCCGGGGAGCGCCCCGTCGCGCTGTATCACGTCGCGCTCGGGGACGACGGGAGGCTCCTGCCGGAGGTGGAAGGGAAGGGCTACGCAGGGCTCGTGGTGGAGGCGATGGGCGGCGGTCACGTGCCGTCCGTCGTGGCCGGTACGCTGGAGGACCTGGCGTCGAAGATGCCGGTCGTGCTCGCGTCCCGGACAGGGGGCGGGGAGGTCCTGCGCACCACCTACGGGTTCGTCGGCTCGGAGACAGACCTGCTGGACCGGGGTTTGATCTACGCCAGCCACCTCGACGGCCGCAAGGCCAGGCTTCTCCTGACCCTGCTCCTCCGGTCCGGGGCGACCAGAGAAGAGATCGCGGAGACCTTCGACACCTGGCTCGAAGGTTGACGCCCCATCGCGGGGGCACGGAGACCACGCCGGACCATTTGACTGACGCACAACGACGAAAAAGGAGGTTGGAATGCAGAGGGTAGTAGATCTCTCGCTCGCCGTGACCGACAACATGCCGGCCCACAAGCTCTTCCAGAGCCCGGTGATCCTGCCGGCCCTTACGCACGAGCAGACGCGGGACTTCGGGCTGGGCGTGCCCGAGGACAGGATGACGTTCGCCACCAACTACCTCGGGATGCTCGACCACGTAGGTACCCACGTCGACGCCTTCTACCACACCAACCCGGACGGGGACCCCGTAGACGAGATGCCGCTGGAGATGTTCTTCGGCGAGGCGGTGTGCTTCGAGCTTACGCACATACCGGACCTCGGTGAGATCGACGTCGACGACCTCGAAGCGGCCGAGGAGAAGTGCGGCGTGAGGGTCGACGGCCACATCGTCCTGCTCAACACCGGGCTGCACAGGCGACACTACCCCAACCCCGAAGTCGTGAGGAGCAACCCCGGCCTCACCGCCGAGGCCACCCACTGGCTCGCGGACCGCGGCTCGAGGGCCCACGGCGTCGAGGGGCCGTCCACGGACGTGCCGAGCAACGACCTCTTCCCGAGCCACAGGGTCTGCCGCGACCGGGGCATCTTCCACTGGGAGTGGCTCGTCAACCTCGAAGAGCTAGTGGGCAAGGGCGAGTTCACCTTCTACGGGGCGCCGCTACTCGTGAAGGGCGGCAGCGGCTCGCCCGTCCGGGCCTTCGCCGTCCTCGACGAATAGGTTGGCGGGACCGCCCCGTGACGGGTAGCAGTGACTACGCCACCGCGCAGGATATACGCGACCGGATCGTCGGCAAAGAGGTATCGGCGGCCGAGGTCATGGCCGAGACCCTCTCCCGGATGGAGGCGTTGGAGCCAACCCTGAACGCCTTCGTCACGCCGACGCCCGAGCGGGCGATGGAGGCCGCGAGGGAGGCAGACCGGCTGCTGGCCGAGGGGGGCGAGCCGGGGGCGCTTCACGGCGTCCCGATCTCGGTCAAGGACCTCATCAACGTGGGAGGGGTAAGGACGACTTTCGGCTCCCTTACCATGGCGGACAACGTCGTCAAGGACGACGCGCCCTCGGTCGGGCGGGCCCGCGCCGCAGGGGCGTGCGTCATTGGTAAGACCACCACGACAGAGTTCGGCTGCAAGGCCGGCGGCGGCGACAGCCCGCTCTCCGGCGTAACACGCAACGCCTGGGACCCGTCGAAGACCACCGGGGGATCCAGCGCCGGGGCGGCCACCTCGGTGGCCGCCGGGGTAACGCCCTTCGCGCTCGGCACCGACGGCGGCGGCTCCATCCGCATACCGTCGTCCCTGTGCGGCGTCTACGGCATAAAGGCGCAGTACGGCCGCGTGCCCGTCTTCCCGACGAGCGCCACCCCGACGCTCGGGCACGTAGGCCCGATCTCGCGTACCGTGCG
>DATFPF010000006.1:0-12655 GCA_035264945.1 Rubrobacter sp. | reverse complement strand
TGCTTATCTTCCTGATCTTCGTGATGCTCGCCGCGGAGCGCAAGCACGAGCTCGGCATCGCGCGGGCCGTCGGGATGCGCCGGAGTCATTTGATGCGCATGTTCGCCTTCGAGGGTGCGATGTACGCCGTGATCGCGAGCGCCATAGGGAGCGTGCTCGGCGTCGGGGTCGGCTGGCTGATGGTGCGCGTGATCGGCAAGGCCTTCGCCGGTCAGGGTTTCGACATCCGCTTCGCCACGAGCCCCGAGAACGTGGTAATAGCCTTCTGCCTCGGCATGGTATTGACCTTCGCCGTCGTCCTGATCTCCTCCTGGCGCGTGAGCCGCCTGAACGTGGTCCGCGCCATCCGCGACATCCCCGAGCCGGACAGGAAAGGCCGCTCGGTCAGGGGCGTGTTGCTCGCGCTCGCCACCCCGCTCGTCGGCGCGTTGCTGACGTTCCAGGGGCTCAGGGCTGAGCAGATGGGGCTGTACATGCTCGGGCTCTCGCTCCTTATCGTGGGTGCGGCGCTCTTAGCGCGTGTGCTGCGGACACCGGAGCGTATCGCCTTCACGGCCGCCGGGGTACTGTTGCTCGGACTCTGGCTGCTGCCCGTCTCGTTCGCCCCCGAAGGGATGGCAGAGGGGATAGATTTGTTCTTCATCTCAGGCGTCATGATCGTGCTCGCGGGCGTCTGGATCGTGATCCACAACTCCGACCTGCTCCTCGGCGCCATAGTCGCCCTGTTCGGCTGGATAAAGGGGATGCCACCCGTCCTCCGCGCCGCCGTCTCGTACCCGATGCAGAGCCGCTTCCGCACCGGCATGACCCTCGCCATGTTCTCCCTGGTCGTCTTCACCATAGTCACCATGAGCTTCATAACGGCGGCCTTCGGTTCCATCTTCGAGGACACCGACCGCCTCTCCGGCGGCTTCGACGTCCGCGCCGACGCCGGCTACGCGGTTCCCATTAAGAACATGAACGACGCACTGAAGGACGCCGAAGGCGTGGACGATGGCGACATCACCGCCGTCGGGACCATTACCGGGCTTCCCGTCGAGGCGAAGCAGAGGGACACCGACCGCAAGGCCGACACCCTCTTCGTGCAGGGTGTGGACGGAGGCTACACCGAGAACGTCGGCTACAGCTTCAAGACCACCGTCGCCGAGTACGACACGAGCGAAGAGGTGTGGACGGCGCTGCGGAAGGAGGAGAACACGGCCGTCATCTCCGCCGACCTCGCGCCCACCAGGGAGAACCAGGCCTTCGGCGGCCCGCCGTCTTCCATAGAGCTCTCCGGCTTCTACGGGGACGACCCGACGCTGCCCAACGACCTCTACATACGGGCCGAGGATTCTGAGTCAGGCCAGACGCGGGACCTGCGCGTCATAGGGGTGCTGGAGGACTCGGCGTTCTTCGCGCCGAGCGTGATGACCTCCGCGGCAACCATCGACGACCTTGCCGGCTCGCCCGTGCCGGCCCAGAGCTACCAGTTCAAGTTGGCGGACGGGGCCGATGCGGGGGCCGTGACGAAGGATCTGGAGAAGGCGTTCGCGGAGAACGGGTTACAGGCAGTTGCCGTGGAGCAGGAGATAAGGGACGGTTCCGCCTCCCAGGGGCTCTTCAACAACCTGCTCATGGGCTTCATGGGGCTCGGGCTCCTCGTCGGCATCGCGGCTTTAGGCGTCATAGCGGCCCGCTCCGTGGTCGAGCGTCGGCAGCAGATCGGGATGCTGAGAGCCCTTGGTTTCCAGCGGGGGCAGGTGCGGCTCGCGTTCCTTATAGAGTCGTCGTTTATCGCCCTGCTCGGCATCGGGCTCGGGGTTGCCCTGGGGGCCGCGCTCTCGGTCGGTATAGTGGACTCCTTCGCGGAGCAGTTCGCCGGCATCCAGTACACGGTGCCGTGGACCACCCTCGGTGTGGTAACAGGCCTCGCCTACGCCGCCTCCCTGCTCACTACCTTCCTGCCGGCCCGCCAGGCCAGCAAGGTCTACCCGGCTGAGGCGCTGCGGTACGCGGAGTAGCCCAGTACCCTCGGGCACCGGGTTTCGTGGAGCGATCCTCGTTTGCAGGGTCGCTCCCGTTAATCTCGTTCATCTGTTACACAGCTCGAAAATCGAAGGGGACAAAAATATGCGGGCCGGCGAAGCCGCTCCTGTTAGGAGTCGGCGATCGCCGGCCCGTGCCACAGGCCCCGGTCGTGTCACGACGCCGGTGCCCGTGGGCGGTTAGTCGGTTCTCCTCTTCATCGGTCCTTACCTCCTGCTCGAGGTACAACGGCACGGGAACTATTGTATCATGTATCACTATCGTCGGGTGGCGATCTTGAAGCGTATCCGGGGGTCTTGTCTGGCTCGTCCCTCTACGTTAGCTGGCTTCGCGGCGCCCGACCGAGATGTGGGCTGCGCGCGGGTAGGTTCTTTCGGAGGCCCGCGGGACCCGAAAGGGCGGTATGATACGAGCATCGTGCGGCAAGGTCGTCGCGCGAAGGCGCAGAACCGCTACCTGCCCTATCTCCAGACCCGGGATAGCACCCCAGACTTCCGGAGACCGAAGGAGGGCCCTGATGGATCTCCTCACCGAAGGCGAAGGTGCGCTGCCACTGCCTCCGGCGGCCCGAGGGGTACGCATCGAACGCCACGGGTCGCGGGCGTTCGCGCCGGGCAGCCACCCGACCCCGGAATCGGAGTGGAGGCACGCCGGCATCAAGCCCGCGGGTCTCCGCCACCGCGGTGCTATCGGGGGACCCGAGTACGAGGGTGTCGTGGACCGGGGCGCAAGGCGTCCCGAGGGTCGGGCCACACAAACCAATCGGACGCGGCCTGCTTGATCCGGGCCGGGAGAGACCGTTCGGAGATTAGAGAGAAGAGGGTTTCGGGTGTCGAACAGGGATGGCGTCAAGTCGGCGGAGTTGCGGGCGGAACGCGTGCGGTGGAAGGACCGTTCGCGCAGCATGAACCAGGCTTCGCGGAGCATGGACGATCGATTGCGGCGGATGAAAGAACGGGCGGGCGAGTTGGACGTGCGCCTGCGTCGTCACCGGGAGGAGGGGGCGAGCTGGCACAGGAAGTGGGGCAGCACCCAGGAGTCGGGCTGACGGCGCGCCTGGCCCCCGTTTGCCTCGTCCGGGGCAGGCGATGAGGTCCGCGAAAGGTGACCGGCCGCGGGGTAGGGCGTCTTGACCTTGCGGGTTACGAGGCGGAGCAGAGGAGGGAACCGTGATGGATAGGGAGAGGTCAGGCGCTTCTGAGGGCAGGATCCCGGAGGCCTGGATCGGGCACCAGGTAATGCTCGAAACCACGGAGGCCCTCTCCAGCGATCTGCGGGCCGCCGCGCCCGTGTACCTTGAGGACGTCAACGATCGGGGCGTCGTCATGCTTGTCACGCGCCACTCCGACCAGAGCCAGACCTCCCGCTACTTCTACCCATGGAGCGTCGTGGGGTGGATACGCCTGGCGGAGGACGACGAACGCGCGTAGCCGCGGACCCAAAGGTCCCATGACGTGGGCGGGGGAGCGCCTCCTGGAACAGGAGACGCTCCCCCGCGGCCCGGTCGTGCGAGGGCTGCGTGCTTCGGGCCTCAGGCCCGCACCACCAGCGTCTTCGCGACCATGTCGCCGAGGCGCTGGTTCTTGTCCGAGACGAGGACGACCACGAAGGCGACGAGGTACGAGCCTATGCTGTCCACGAAGCGCATAAGGGTGCGCAGGGCCGCGGCCCTGGTCCCCGGCGCCCTGCCGTCGTCCTCGCGGACCACCTTTATGCCGAGGGCCATCTTGCCAAGAGTCTGGCCGTAGCGGCCTTCCATTATCGTGAAGTACGCGAAGTAGACGAGCAGGGCGGCGAGGCCCCCGAAGGAGAAGAGCACGCCCGAGGCGACGTCCGAGAACTGCCCCGAGCCCAGGCCGTCGATCAGGGCGCCCGGCGCGGTGAACAGGCCCGCCACGACGCCGAGCAGCAGCACGTCGATTATCGTGGCCAGCACCCTCCTGCCGATGACCTGCGTGCCTGGCGCCACCGAAGCCCCGTAGGTGATTCCTGCCATGATCTTCCCCTTTCTTCTGCTTTCCGTTTCGACACCCGGATGATGCGGGGGCTGGCCCGATACGTCATCGGTCGGGGGGACGATACCGGCTACGGCCGGGGGACGATCTTCTCCCGCCCGTCGCGGCGCCGGGGAGCGCGCGGGGCGGACGACCTGAGGCCCTGCGCGGGTTCGTATCAGCGCCGACCTAATCCTCCGGGCGCACCGCCGCTAGGACCCCGGACCGATGTGCTCCGGCCTCCGTCGGACTAAACTGCCTTGACGATGAACAGCGTGCGCCCGTGAAAAGCAACATCTTCTCGCTCCGGCGGCTGCGGTGGAAGCTGGCCCTGAGCTACACGCTGGTCGCCGTGGTGACGCTGCTCGCCGTGGAGCTGTTCATCGCCAGCGGCGTGACGGCCTTTCTGAGCTCTGACCTGCTGCCGAGATCCATAGTTATTATCGCGAAGGACAACCTCGCGCCGCGGCTGGAGCCGCACCTAGATCAGAACCCCCCCGACGTACAGGGCTTGCGCGAGGAGCTCGGCGCGTTCTCGGGCATGCAGGGCGGCGGGGGCAACGGTCCGCGGCCCGGCGGCGTCGACGAAGGCTTCGTTTTCGTGGTGGACGAGGACGGGAGGCTGCTAGTCTCCGACCCCGAGCTCCAGGCGTTCCCCGAGGGGAAGCCCCTCGACGCCGGGCGCGTCGAGGGGCTGGCCCCGATCCTGAACGCCGCCCTCAGGGGCGAGGAGAGCTCGGAGGCGCTGTCCTCGCGAATGCCGTCGGACAGGCTCCTCATGGCCGTACCGCTCGAAGACGGGGGGGGTGACGTGGCCGGGGCGCTCGTGGGGACGTTTCGGATGCCTAACCTCGCCGGCGCATTGCTCGTCTCGGTCGGCGTGGTGGCCGTGCTGCTGCTCATACCGGCCGGTTTTCTCGGCCTGATCTTCGGCTTCTTCACGGCTTGGGGGATCACACGCCGGATAGGCGGGCTTGCCCGCGCCGCCAGGGCATGGAGCCGCGGCGACTTCTCCGTCACCGCCAAGGACCGCTCGAAGGACGAGCTAGGCCAACTCAGTAGGGAGCTAAACCAGATGGCGGCCGACCTCGAGAACCTGCTGCAGGCGCGCGGGGAGTTGGCGACGCTCGAGGCCCGCAACCGCTTCGCCCGCGACCTTCACGATTCCGTAAAGCAGCAGGTCTTCGCCACATCGCTCCAGATCGCCGCCGCCCGCGCCCTGATCCGGAAGGACACCGGCTCGGCCGAGTCCCACCTCGGCCAGGCCGACGAGCTCGTCCGCCAGGCCCAGAAGGAGCTGAACATCCTCATAGCGGAGATGCGCCCGGCCGCCCTCGAGGGCAAGGGCCTCGCGGGCGCCCTGCGCGAGTACGTGGCCCGCTGGTCCGAGGGGGCCGAGATCCCGGCCGACTTCCGCGTTCGAGGCGAGCGCGAGGCGCCGCTCGACGTCGAGCAGGGCCTCTTCCGCATCGCGCAAGAGGCCCTGGCCAACGTCGCCCGGCACTCGGGCGCGGGGCGGGCGGAGGTGGACCTCGTCTACACCGCAGGCGACCTCACCCTCCGCGTTGCCGACGACGGGCGGGGCTTCGACCCTTCCCGCGGCTCCGGCGGCGGATTCGGGCTCCAGAGCATGCGCGAGCGCCTGGTGAGGCTGGGCGGCCGGATCACCGTCGACAGCGCGCCGGGCAGAGGCACGCGCGTCACGGCCGTCTGCCCGTTCGGAGACCCATCGAAGGAAGGAAAGACGTCGTGAGCGAACCCACAACGGTACTCCTCGTCGACGACCACGCGCTCGTGCGCCAGGGCGTGCGGGCGTTCCTCGAAACGCAGCCGGACATCACGGTCGTCGCAGAGGCGGGGGGCGGGGAGGAGGCCGTCAGGCTCGCCGCCGAACACGCGCCCGACGTCGCCCTTATGGACCTGATCATGCCCGGCATGGATGGCGTGGAGGCCACGCGGCGCCTCACTGCCTCCTCCCCCCGCACGAACGTCGTAATGCTCACCTCCTACCACGACGACGAGCACATCTTCCCTGCGATAAGGGCCGGCGCCCTCTCCTACGTCCTCAAGGAGATCGGGCCAGAGGCGCTGGCGGACGCCGTCCGCAAGGCCGCCGCCGGGGAGGCGGTGCTCCACCCCCGCGTCGCCGCCCGTGTCGTGCGCGAGCTCCACGGCGCCCGCCGCGACGAGCCGAACGTCTTCCGCGAGCTCTCCGAGCGGGAGCTTGAGGTGCTGAAGCTCATAGCCGACGGCATGAGCAACGCCCAGATAGCGGCCCGCCTCTACGTCAGCGAGAAGACGGTCAAGAGCCACGTCTCAAACATCCTCGGCAAGCTACACCTCGCCGACCGTACCCAGGCCGCCGTCTACGCCTGGCGCCAGGGCGTTGTGAGGAGAGACTAGTGGGAGTGCATCCCCCCGTGGCCCTGTGGGCCGGACGGGGCCCTGGACCCGCGCTCCTCGAGCATCTCTTTCATGGTCCGGATCTCGGCCTTCTGGGTGGCCGCTATGGCGCCTGCTAGGTTCTCGACCTCGGGCCGGTCGGTCCTCTCCATGACCGCCTCGGCCATGGGCACGGCCGCCTGGTGGTGGGGGACCATGAGTTGCAAAAAGATCCTGGCAGCCTCCGCGGGCTGGGCGTTCTGAAGGCGCTCGATCTCCTCCGGCGAGGCCATGCCAGGCATCCGGCCCTCCATCGGGTGGCCCATCCAGGACATGGCGGGCTCCGTGCCGGTGGCGGGTAGGTTCCAGGCGTCGAGCCAGCCCTGCATGCGCCCGATCTGGCCCTGCTGCGTGAGCGCTATGTCGGCGGCCATGAGCCTGATCTCATCGCTCTGGGTCTTGTCCCGGACGATCTCGGCCATCTCCACGGCCTGCGCGTGGTGCACGGACATGTCCCGGGCGAACCCGGCCTCCGCCGAGCCTTCTCCCGGCTCCTGGTTCGTGAGGTAGAGCCACAGCGCGAGCGCCGCGAGGAGCACCGCCGCCGCGGCGAGCAGCAGGACGAGCGGTCCCCGGTCTTTGGGGGGCTTCTGCGCCATCTAGACGGTGTCGGCCGTGCCGCCGGTGCAGGAGGCGTTGGGCTCGGGCGTCTGGGGGCCCTGGCGGTAAGCCCGGATGAACTGTTCGAGGTCCGGGTCGTCCGCGCTCTCCAGCGTAAGTTGCTTGCCCCAGGCGGAGGCGACGATCGGGGACGGGAGGTCCGCGTGGGGGCTGGCGAGCATGCAGGTCTGGCCCTCGACCATCTCGCGTATCTCGTCCTTCTGGTCCTGCGGCAGGTCGGGAGCGTAGGTGATCCAGACGGCGCCGTGCTCCATGGTGTGGACCGCGTTCTCGTCCCGGACGGGCGCGTCGTAGAACCCCTCGTTCTGCCAGACGGGATTGTGCTCGCCCCCGGCCGGGGGGGTCTGCGCGTAGTCCACGTCGCCCTCTGTGTGCTTGCCCGCGGGCCCGACGTCGTAGGTCTTGACGCCGCCGGGTGGCGTGCTGCCCGACTGCTGGCGCGAGTCGATCACCACCAGCGCTATAAAGCCGACAACGAAGGCCGCGATGATCGCCCCGACGATGATGTAGGTCTTGTTGGATCCGGAGGAGGAGGCGGTCGTCCTGACCTGCCCGCTACGCTTGTTGCCCAATTGCCCGTCCCTGTGTAGCTCTCTGGCGGGTAGAGGTTAGCATATCGGGCTGTAGGCCCTCGGCTTTAGGCCTCGGGCACGCCACCGCGGGCGGGGGGCGATCCTCCCCGCCCGGAACGCCTAACGGTACCCGAGCGCGCCGGACGCCAGGTAGACCGCGAGCGCGGCCAGCAGGAGCCAGATGGCCACTACGGCGACGACGGCCGCCGCCGCGACTTTCGGGTCCACCCGGGTTTCGGCATCGCGGGCCTCCGCCCGGCATTCGGCGAGGACGCCGGGCGGTATCATGCGAACGGCCAGCGCGATGCCTAGGGGGACCAGGATCAGATCGTCCAGGTAGCCGAGGACGGGTATGGGGTCGGGGATGAGGTCCACGGGGCTTAGCGCGTACGCCACCACGATCACCGCGAACACCCTGGCGTGCGCCGGCACCCTGGGGTCGCGGTACGCCAGGTACAGGGCGTGCAGCTCCCTCTTGAGGCGCCCGGCCCACGCCTCTAGCTTGTCGAAGCGGCCCATCGCGCGGGCCCCTAGCCGCGCCTGGAGGGGAAGCGGAGCGCCTGCAGGGAGGCGTGGTGGTCGCCGGCGTGGTCCACCTGGAGCGTGGTGTGCTCGATGCCGAAGTCACGGGCGAGGACGGCCTCCAGGTCGCGCCGGCGGGCGTGGCAGTTCTCGGTAGCGCCGACGAGGACGTGGGCGGCTAGGGCCGGAAAGCCGCTCGTTATGGTCCAGATGTGCAGGTCGTGTACCTCCTCGACGCCGGGGACGGAGGCCATCTTGCGGCCGACCTTCTCGGCGTCGACGCCCCTCGGGGTGGACTCGAGAAGGATGTTCGTGGACTCTCGCAGGAGCCTCCAGGAGCTTCCAAGGATCAGGACTCCTATTACCACGCTTATGATGGGGTCTGCGTAGCGCCAGCCGGTGAGCAGCACGACGCCGGCGGCGACGATGACCCCGACGGAGCCGAGAAGGTCAGCCACCACGTGCCTGAGGGCCCCCTCAACGTTGAGGCTCTCGCCGCCGGAGCGGGAGAGGACGATGGCGCCGGTGACGTTTATCGCGAGCCCGACGAGGGCCACGGCCATCATCCAGCCGCCGAGGATGGGGGGCGGGTCCTGCAACCGAGAGAAGGCCTCGACGAAGATCCAGACGGAGACCGCGACCAGCGTAACCCCGTTGGCCAGGGCCGCGAGTATCTCTGCCCGCTTGTACCCGAAGCTCCTCTGCGGCGTAGCAGGCCTCTCGGCCAGCCAGACGGCGAAGAGCGCGAGCCCCAAAGAGACGGCGTCTGAGGCCATGTGCCCGGCGTCGGCCAGCAGCGCGAGCGAGCCGGTCAGCAGCCCGCCCGCGACCTCGAGCCCCAGGAACGCGGCCGTCAGAGCGAAGACGAACGCCAGCGCGCGCTTGCCCGCCCCCGCCCCGTGCGAGTGACCGCCGTGCGAGTGTCCCGCATGGGAATGGCCCGGGTGGGAGTGGTCGTGGCCCATGCGGGTATTTTACCCCGCGGGGGGAGGTCTTTTGGGGGTCACCCCTCCCGGTACCGGCGCCCGGCGGGCCGGAGGCAGGGGCCCGGCCGGGCGGCGCCGATGGGGCCCTTAAGGTTCGGGTTCCCCGCGAGGAAGCGGGCGGCCCGGCGGCTCCCCCGGGGCCGGCCTCCCAGAGAAGCGAGCGCCGACCCGGGGAGGCCGGCTCGACGACGGCGTCGCCTATCGCGAGGACGGCGAAGGTCTCGGCGCCCTGCGCGCCCGGGTGCCCTCACGGGTTCTCCGGCCGCTCGCCGAGGGTCACGTCCAGGGTCCTCTCCTTGCCCTCCCGGACGACCGTAAGGCCGACGGTGTCGCCCGGGGCGTGGTCGCGCAGGGCGCCGAACAGGTCCCCGTAGCTCGACACCTGTTCGCCCTCGAGGGCGGTGATGACGTCGTTCTTGCGCACCCCTGCCTGCGCGGCGCCGCTGCCCGGGTCGACCGACTGGACCAGGGCGCCGGAGTCTACCTCGAGGTTGAAGCGCTGCGCGACCTCCGGGGGTAGGGGAACGGTCCCCACGCCCAGGTAGGGGAGCGTCACCTCGCCCGTCTCTATTAGCTGGTCGGCGACGGAGACCGCCGTGTCAGACGGGATGGCGAACCCGATGTTCACGGCCCCCGTCTCGGCCGGCGGGAGGTAGGCGACGTTTACGCCGACGATGTTGCCGTCGCGGTCCACCAGGGCCCCGCCCGAGTTGCCGGGCGAGATGGCGGCATCGGTCTGGAGCAGGTCCGAGAGCGCCGCCGCTGCCTGGTTGTCGCCGCGGGTCAACTCCGGCGGGAAGTCGCGGCCGACGGCGCTGACGATGCCTGACGTTACGGTCGCCTCGAAGCCGGCCGGGCTGCCGATGGCGACGGCGAGCTGGCCCACGACGGGCGGCTCGTCGGCCTTGAAGGTCGCGGCCGGCAGGTCGTTCCGGTCCACCTTCAGGACGGCGATCTCGCTGCTCGGGTCGGACCCGACGACGTTGGCGGGCTCGGTAGTGCCGTCGGCGAAGGACACCGTGACGTCGGAGGCGCCCTTGACCACGTGGGCGTTGGTGATTATGTAGCCGTCTTTGCGGTAGATCACACCGCTGCCTAGCCCCTCGCCCCGCTGGGTGCCGAGCGGCGTATTCTGCGACACCTCGACGTTGACCTGCACGACGCTCGGCCCGACAGCCGCGGCCACCCGCGCGACGGGCTCGTCTTTGGGAACCCCGGCGGGGGAGGGCGCCTCTTCCCGCGGCGTCTGGGCCGCGGCGGCGCTCCCGTTGGACCCCGAACCGTCGTCGGAGCAGCCGGCGAGCAGGGCCGCCGTCGCGACCGTGGCGAGCAGGAGCAGCCAGCGTGTCCTCGTTCTGGAATTCAAGACCTTGCGTACCTCCTGTGGGCGCCCGCCTGGGCCGGGCGCGTTGTCCGACACAGAGTCTATACGAAAGAGACGGATGGTCCGTTTCTGGATCTTACCAACCGGCCCGTCCCCGCCGGGCCGCCGCGAGGAATGGCCGCCGGTGGCGAGAGAGGATTCGTCGGACGCGGGGAAAGGGCGCGAGGCCGAACGCGGGCTCCCACAAGCCGGACGTTTCGGGGCCCTCTGCCGCGGCCTTCGCCGCCGGGTGCGGCGAGGACGACTAGGGTCGGACGTCCCTGGTGCCGGGGCCCCTTCCCCGGGACGCGCCGCCGGACGCCACAAAGGCGTCGTACTCCTCGCCCTCTATCGTCCTGGGCACGAGTTCGGCCGCGAGCCCGACCTCGCGGAAGAGCCGCAGCCACGTCGCGCGCGGGAAGAGGCCCTCGCGGTGGACGTCGTGGGCGACGCGCACGGCGCCCTCCGGTTCCCGCAGCAGGAACGCGTAGTGCGTCTCGAAGACGGTCCCGCCCGGCGCCGGCGGCAGCGTCCACTGAAGGTAGCGGGCCCTTCGACCGTCCGCGTCTTCGCCGCCGCCGTGCTCGGTCGATTCCGAGAACGTCTCCGCCGTCGCGTCGGGGGCCACGAGCGCGACGCCGCCGGGCGCCAGATGATCCGCCACGGTAGCCAGGGCCGCGCGAAGGTCCCCCTCCGTCGTCATGTACATCACCGCGTCGTGGACGAAGACCGCGTCGAAGTGACGGCCGAGCCTTACCGTGCGCATATCGCCCCCGAGGTGCTCGCAGCCGGGGTTGAGCCGGCGGCTCAGCCCACGCATCCCCTCCGATGGCTCGACGAGCGTCATGTCGAAGTGGCGCTTCATGTGCGAGGCGTTGTTGCCGCCGCCGCTGCCGAGTTCGAGTACCTCGCGGACAGGGCGGCGGGCGGCGTCCCGGATCATGCGTACGTAGAGCGCGGCCTCCTCGGCGTACTCGGAGGGCGGCGAGATCGCCTGCCACCACCCCGCGAGGTCTCCGTAGAGCCGTTCCGTCAAGATGGGCCTCCCCCTCCGGCGGGCTTCACGCCCAAGGGCTCAGGCTCCCGACCCGCGGGCCTCCGCCTTCACCTTCTCCTCCTCCTCGCGCAGGTGGCGGAAGACGTCCTGGGCGAACCGGACGGCGTGTTCTTCGGGCAGGTTGAGGCGCCGGTTCTTTATTACGGAATCGAGCTCCCTGAGGGCGGCGTCGATCATCCCCACCATCGTCTCCGCCTCGCGCAACACTTCCCCGCGCTCGGCCTCAGACAAACCACCGGCCAACCGTTCCCTGTGCTCCCCAAGCAGCTGTATAAAGTCTCGAATGCCCACGGCACGCGATTATACGAGAGCGCGACGCCGTTGGACGGGGGCGCTGAGGCATCGAGGCTTTGAGGTCCTGAGTCAAAACGGGTGCGGCACACGCCCAGGGGCCCGTGGGCGCGGGAGTGCCAGGGTGCCGCGCGACCGCCGCGGACTCCTCAAAACCTAGAACCTAGAACCTCGTCAAGCCTGTCGGCAAGGATGCTCGAACCCCTGTAACCCATAAGAGGATTCTCTACGAAGGGCCGGCCCGCCGCGGGGTAGCAAAGCGGCAGGAAGGGCACGTCGAGGTCTCGGGCTACGGCCCTCTCCAGCTCCGTGCCGACGACCAGGTCGGGGCCCGCGGCCACTATCTTGTTCGCTACCCGCTCGGGGTCGTCCTCGACGAACCCTCCCTCCGTGAAGGTATGGGCGTGGAAGAGGAAGTCCCTCTCGAGGTGGGTAAGGTACGTCCCGCACGCGGCAACCTCGAGGCCCACCTCGCGGGAGAGGGCGTAGCCGAGCCCCAGGGGGTACGTGAAGTCCCCGAAGACGGCGACCTTGAGGTCGGCGAAGGTCTCGGGGGGCTGGAGCCGGGCATACCAGGGCAGCTTCGAGGTGCGGGCGAGCTCCGACCAGATCGTCCGCTCGACGAACCGGGGGTCGAGCTCGCAGAGCTCCGCCACGGCCCGGAGCGCGGCGCCCGTGCCCGCGGCCCCGATCATGGGCGTCGTGACCCTGCCGACGCCGTGCTCGTCCTGCAGGTGGAGCGTCGCCGACTCGCCGACCTCCCTGTAGAGGAGCACGTT
>DATFPF010000005.1:0-13452 GCA_035264945.1 Rubrobacter sp. | reverse complement strand
GACCTTCTTGACCTCGGCCATGTAGACGGCGCCGTCGCGGCCGTTGGCGATGCGGTGGTCGGCCGAGAGGGTGAGCTTCATCATGCTCGCTGGGACGACCTCGCCGTTCTCGTCGAAGGTCGGGCGCCTGACGATGGAGCTCACGGCGATTATGGCCGCCTGGGGCGGGTTGATGATCGCGGTGAAGCTCTCGATTCCGAACATGCCCATGTTGGAGACGGTGATCGTGCCGCCCTGGTACTCCTCGGGCTTGAGCTGGCCATCGCGCGCCCTCGTCGCGAGGTCCTTGGACTCGCGAGAGATCTGGGCAAGCCCCTTGCTCCCGGCGTCCCTTATGACGGGGGTGATGAGCCCCTGATCCAGGGCGACCGCCATCGCCATGTCCACCTTCTGGTGCAGCTCGACGCCGCGGGTGGTGTAGATGGCGTTAAGGTTCGGGTGGTTGCGAAGCGCCGCGGCGCACGCCTTCATCACGAAGTCGTTTACGGAGAGTTTGATGCCCTCCTCCTCGAGCTGGGCGTTGAGCTGCTTCCTCAAGGCCATCGCGTTGTTCATGTCAACCTCTACGGTGGCGTAGAAGTGCGGGACGTGCTGCTTGGCCTCGGTCATCCGCTCGCCGATGACCTTCATCATGCGCGTCGGCTCCACGAGCTGCGTCCCCGGCGCCTCCGTCGGCTCGGGCAAACGGGCAGGCTGGAAGCCCTGCATCTGGGCCTGGCCCTCGGTCGGCTGCTCGGGGGCCGCGACGTCTGCCTGGCCGTCTGCCTGGCCGTCGGCACCGCCGCCGCCGTCGGCCTTCGCGTCGCCGCGCTCCATGGCGGCCTTCACGTCGCGCTCGACGATGCGGCCGGCCGGCCCCGAGCCGTCTATCTTCGAGAGGTCGAGGTCGTTCTCCCGCGCCAGCCGGCGCACGATCGGGGAGGCCCTGAACTGCCCGTTGCCGCCCGCGCCGTTGCCCGAAGGAGCCTCCGCCTGAGCTTCTCCCCCGCCGTCTTCTGACTCTTCCTCTTCGGTCTCGGTGGCGGTCGCCTGGGCGCCGCCCCCCTCGCCGCCTTCTTCCTCCTCGGCCTCCGCCTCTCCGCCGCGCTCGGGGACATCTTCGCCCTCGCCGGCTATAAAGGCTATGGCCCCGCCGACGGGGACCTCGTCGCCCTCCGAGGCTATGAGCTGGGCGAGCGTGCCGGAGTCCTCGGCCTCGAGCTCGAGGGTTACCTTGTCTGTCTCGATCTCGGCGATGGCCTCGCCCTCGGAGACGTCGTCCCCCTCGCTCTTGAGCCACTTGAGGAGGGTACCCTCCTCCATCGCGTCGCCCATCTTGGGCATTATGACTTCGGGCATCCTACTTCTCCTCTATGTACAGAGCCCGACGGGCCGCGTTCGTTACCTGCTTCTCGCTCGGGAAGGCCTCAAGCTCCAGGTTCCTGGCGTAGGGCGCCGGGACCTCGGCCCCGCTCACCCGCTGCACGGGGGCGTCTAAAGAGTCGAAGGCCCCCTCCTGGATGATCGCCGCCACCTCGCTCGCCACCCCGAACCACCGCCACTGCTCCTGCACCGTAACCGCCCGGTGCGTCTTCTCGACGGACTGAACTATCGTGTCCTCATCGAATGGCCTTATGGAGCGCAGGTCTATTACCTCGGCCGAGACGCCGTCCTCCTCCTCCAGGGTGTTGGCGGCCCGCAGGCAGAGGTTCACCTGGCGACCGTACGCGATAAGCGTTACGTCCGAGCCCTCGCGGGCGATTCGCGCCTTGCCGAACTCGACAGCGTTGTCGCCTTCTTCCACCTCGCCCTTCGTGCCGTAGAGGGCGCCGGCCTCGAGGAAGATCACGGGGTTCGGGTCCCTTATCGCCGTGATCATCATGCCCTTCACGTCGTTGGGCGTCACGGGCGAAACTACCTTGAGGCCGGGGAAGTGGCCGTAGAGGTTCTCGAGGCTGTGCGTGTGCTGCGCGCTAAGCTGGACGCCGCCGCCGTTGGGTCCCCTTATTACCAGGGGCACCTCGACCTGGCCGCCCGAGAAGTAGCGTACCTTTGCGGCGTTCTGGATGATCTGGTCCGAGGCGAGGAACGAGAAGTTCCAGGTCATCATCTCGACGACGGGCTTCATGCCCATCATCGCCATCCCGATGGCGGCCCCCGTGAAGCCGCCCTCGCTTATGGGCGTGTCCATTACCCTCTTCGGGCCGTACTCGTCTATGAGGCCGTCGGTGATGAGGTGGGTGCCGCCGTAGACGCCGATGTCCTCGCCCATGAGGACGACCGACTCGTCGCGGTCCATCTCGTGGACCATGCCCTCCCTGAGGGCCTCGCGGTAGGTCTTCGTCTCCGCCATAGCTAGGCTACTCCTCCCCCGTGTACTCGTCGGCCCCGGCGTAGACGTCGGTGTAAAGCTCGTCTATCTCAGGCTCCTCGCTCTCGTCGGCGAACTTGACGGCCTCGGCTATAAGCTCCTTGGCCTCGGAGCGGATCTCATCGAGCTTCTCCTCGTCCGCGGCGTCGTTCTCGAGGAGCTTCTTCTCCAGCATCCCTATCGGGTCGCGCTTGCGCCACTCCTCGATCTCTTCTTTTTCGCGGTACTTCTCGAAGAAGTCAGCCGCGCCGTGGGGGGCGGTCCTGTAGGTGAGCGCCTCGATGGCGTATGGCTTGCCCGTCTCGCGGACCTTCTCGGTTAGCCTCTCGGCGCACTCCAGGACGGCCTCGACGTCCATGCCGTCGACCTTCTCGTTCTCGATACCGTAGGCGTCGAACTTGGCGGCGAGGTCCGTCATGGCGGTGGTCCGCTCGACGGAGGTGCCCATCCCGTACTGGTTGTTCTCTACGATGAAGAGGGCTGGGCACATGCCGTCCTTGCCCCACAGGCCGGCGAGGTTGGCCGCCTCGTGGAAGGCGCCGTTCGAGATGGAGCCGTCGCCGAGGTAGATCTGGGTGATGTGGTCCGTCTCCTGGTAGCGCATCGCGTAGGCGAAGCCGACGCCCAAGGGTATGTGGCCGGCGACGATGCCGTAGCCGCCCATCAGGCCCCGCTCGACGTCGAAGAGGTGCATCGAGCCGCCCTTGCCCTTGACCATCCCCGCGCCCTTGCCGTAGAGCTCGGCCATCACCTCCTTGGGGTCCGTCCCGAGGAGCAGGGCGTGGGCGTGGTCGCGGTAGGCGGTGATCACCTTGTCGCCCTCTTTGAAGGAGTCTAGGAAGCCCGTGGCCACGGCCTCCTGGCCGATGTAGACGTGGAGGTAGCCCCCGATCTTGCCCTGCCTGAATCCCTTCTGGCATGCCTCCTCGAAGGCCCGGATCTTGACCATCTGCGTGTACAGGTCCACCAGGCGTTCGGAGCTCGTGGCTACCCCGCCCCCGTTCTCCGAGTGCTCTTTCTCTGCCGGCATTCGCGGCCCCTTCCCTCTCCGAGTTCCTATCCCTACGACAGAATACCAAAAGCGCCGGTTTCGGATGAGATCCGGAACCCTCCCCCAGAGCGCTCTATACCCCGCGTTCATGCTTCTTCTAACCACCCCCTCATCGCCCGGAAAGCCCGAGCCCTGTGGGAGTCCTTGTTCTTCTCCTCCCCGAGCTCCGCGTAGGTGCGGGCCGACCACTCGGGAACGAAGACGGGGTCGTACCCGAACCCGCCCTCGCCGCGCGCCTCCGGGGAGATCTCGCCGGGCACCTCCCCCCGGAACGTCTCCACACTCCCGTCTGGCGCGACGACGGCCGCCACGCACACGGCCCGCGCGGACCGGTCCTCGAAGCCCGAGAGCATCCTTAGCAGCCCCTCGACGCCGACGCTGCCCAAGAGCCACTTCGTGAGCGCCCCAGGGAAGCCGTTCCAGGCCTCGACCATGACGCCCGAGTCCTCCGCCAGCACGTAGGCTTCGGGGAAGCCCAACGCCTCGCGGGCGGCGAGGGCCTTGGCGGCTGCGACCTCGGCGGGGTCTATGCCCTGAACCTCGGGGATGTCGAGGTCGGCCGCCTCGAGCTCGACGCCCAAGATCTCGCGCACCTCGCGGCGCTTGTGCTCGTTGCCCGTGACGAAGACCACCCGCACGCCCCTCATGGCGCGAAAGTTTACATAGTGGCGAGCCTTTGTGATAGAGTCGCCGCCATGCAAGAGGTAAGGGTGGAGAGCCTCGAAGGGCTGGAGCGGCGGGGGGGCCGGGTCCTCCTCTCCGCCAACGCCGGCTCCCTGAGCATCGTCTTTCCCGAGGAGGTGTGGGAGCGCGCGACGGCTGACGCCGTCCCCGGCCAGGAGCCGACGCCCGATGAGCTTTCGGAGCTGGAGGAGATCCGGGCCCGCCTCGAGAGGCACGCCACGGACAACCTCTTCAGGACGGTCCTCAAGAACGCGCGGTACGCCGGGGAAGGCCCGGCGCTCGAGTACGACCTCGTTCTCGAGCCATCCGGTCTGCTCGCGGCGACCACGGGCTACCTCTTCGCGCCTGTGGTGGACAGGGACCTCGTCGAGCGCGTCGGGCTCGGGGGGGGCGGCGCCGTCGAGCAGGCTTACCTTATCGGGGCCGTCGCGGACGACGCCGCTTTGGCCGCCGGAGACGAGGCCCTGAAGATCCTCTCCGTCCGCGGCCGGCGGTGCGGCGCGAGCCGCTTCGAGATGCCGCCCGAGCTCTGGCAGGTCCTCTCGCGGGGGCTCGGCTGGAGGGACGTCGAAACCTTCGTAAACAGGGAGGAATAACCCTTGCCGCTCGTAGACCTCGACCGCTTCGACTTTCTCTACGCCACGCGCGTCAAGGGCATGAAGTCGGCAGCCACCCGCGACCTCATGGCGACGCTCTCCCGCCCCGGCATCATCTCGCTAGCGGGAGGCTTCCCCGACACCAGGGCCTTCGGGGAGGAGGCGTTCCGGGAGATCTCCCAGGGCATAGCCCCCGACGCAGCCCAGGCCCTCCAGTACGGTCCTACCGCCGGCCTCGAGTCCATAAAAGACGTAATAGTAGAGGTGATGGACGCAGAGGGCACGCCGGCCCGCCAGGAGGACGTCTTCGTCACCACCGGCGCCCAGCAGGGCCTCGACCTCGTGGCGAAGGTCTTTCTCGACGAGGGGGACGCGGTGCTGTGCGAGGGCCCAACCTACGCGGGCGCCCTCAACGCCTTCGCCGCCTACAGGCCGAAGATCGCCCACGCCCCGATGGACCGGGCGGGCATCATCCCGGTGGCGGCCCGCGAGACCCTGATGCGGGCGCGCAAGCAGGGGGTGCACGTCAAGTTCATCTACACCGTCCCGAACTTCCAGAACCCGACGGGCGTTACGATGGTCGCCGAGCGGCGGCGGGAGCTTCTCGAGATCGCCCGCGAGTTCGACCTCATCATCGTCGAGGACAACCCCTACGGGATGCTCCGCTTCGAGGGGGAGCCGCTGCCGACGCTCGCGGCCCTGGAGCAGGAGGGGGGTGACGTCGACAGGGTCGTCTACCTCGGGACGTTCTCGAAGATCTTCGCCCCCGGGGTGAGGCTCGGGTGGGTCCACGCCCAGCCGGGCATCCTGCACAAGATAAACGTGGGCAAGCAGGGGGCCGACCTCTGCTCCTCGAACCTCTCGCAGATGCTTATCGCCTCCTACTTCCGCAACGCGGACTGGAGGTCCTACGTCAAACGCCTCACGGGCATCTACAAGGAACGCCGCGACGCTATGCTCGACGCCCTCGCCGAGTTCATGCCGAAGGAGGTCCACTGGACCCACCCCGAGGGCGGGCTCTTCGTGTGGGCGACGCTACCTTCTTACCTGGACGCTACGGCGATGCTGCCGCGGGCCGTGGCGAAGAACGTGGCCTACGTTCCTGGCGAGGGCTTCTACGCGGGCGGGTCGGGAAAGAACAACATGCGGCTCAACTTCTCGTTCGTGGAGCCGGAGAAGATCCGGCGCGGCGTTGAGATCCTCGCCGAGACCGTGCGCGAGCGCATGGAGCTGCGCAGCGACATGGAGCGCGGCTCGCGCCGGGGCCAAGGCAGGGGCCAGAAGGGCGGGCAACGCCCGGCGAGCTTCGCCTCGGGCGCGGAGGGCTAGGGCGCCGTGGCGCGCGTGGCCGTGCTGCGCGGCGGGCACTCCATGGAGCGGGACGTCTCCTTCGTAACGGGCCGGCGCGTCCAGCACGCCCTCGAACGCCTGGGCCACGAGGTGCATCCCCTGGACGTTGAGGAGGGGACCACCGCGGCCCTCATGGAGCTCGGCCCGGACGCCGCCTTCGTCTGCCTCCACGGCCCGGGCGGCGAGGACGGCACGGTCCAGGCCCTGCTCGAAACCTTGGGCGTCCCTTACACCGGGAGCGGCCCGCTCTCCTCGATCCGCTGCATGGACAAGGACTACGCCAAGCGGGCGCTCAGGGCGGCCGGTATCAGGACGCCCCCGTCCCGCACGTTCCTCCGCCGGGCGATGAACGAGATGGGCGCCTCGGCCGCCCTGGACGTGGCGGCCGACTCCCTGGGCTACCCGCTCGTCGTCAAGCCGGCCAGGGAGGGCTCCAGCTTCGGGCTGTCGCGCGTCGAGGGGCAAGACGGGCTCCTCGACGCCGTCTACGAGGCGTTCGGGTACGACGCCAAGATACTTCTCGAGGGTTGGGTCGACGGCACCGAGGTCTCCGTCCCGATCCTGGACCCGGCCGGCGAGGACCCTTACGTGCTCGGGCTCGTCGAGATCCGGCCCAGGGAGGGCGCCTACAACTTCGAGGCCAAGTACACCCCGGGCGCCACGGACTTCGCCATCCCCGCCGAGGTCCCGCCCGAGACGGCCGACCTCCTGCGCGAGACCGCCCTCACCGCCTACCGGACTTTGGGCTGCTCCGGCTACGCCCGCGTGGACACGATAGTCGAGAACGACGTCCCCCAGGTAATAGACGTCAAGACCATCCCCGGCTTCACCGAGACCTCGACCTTCCCGCTCGCCGCCGAGAGGGCCGGGATCACGTTCGAGGGCCTCGTGGAGACGGTCCTGGAGACCGCGCTGCAGACCGGGTCCTCGGCGAAGCTGTGATGTAGCAGTCAACGGTCAGCTTTCAGCCGTCAGCTAAACGTGGTCATCGTAGCTCCGAGCGCGGCACTGATCGCACCCCGAGCCGATACTGCAAGAAGCGTTTCCCAGGCGCCACCGAGCGATCCCGGCGATATGAAGCTGGCCGCTGAAAGCTGATAGCGGAGGCCAAAGGCCTCCTAGCTCGGCATCGGCGACCAGAGCTTGGGCGCGGGGTAGGCCTCGGCCTTCGCCTTCTCCATGGCCTCCATGGTCTCCTCGACGGTCATCAGGGAGGTCGTCTTGGTCCCCTTGAGGTGACCCGGCGAGGCGACGGTGAAGACTATGGCCGCCGCGGTCCTCTCGTCCGGCGCCTCGTAGATGACCACGCCGTCGAACTCGCCCATGCAGTAGTAGAGCGCGACCATCCGCCCGCCCAGCTTCTCCGCGTGCTCGGCGAACACGGCCGCCCTGTCCTCCGGCCTCTTCACCAACGCCTTCCACGCCTCCGCCGTGTAGGAGAACTGCGTCATGTACAGAGCCACGGTCAACACCTCCTCGCACCGTTGCCGGACACCCGCGCGCATCGATCCCTACCGCCGATGTCGCACGTCATGATACTTTAGTATCTATCCGGCCCGCAAGGGCGGGCTCCGCCGATAGGGACCGCGGCCTAGCCGGCGGCGCCGACCTTCGCGCCGACAAAGCCGTCGAGTGCCGCGAGGGCCGTCTCCGCCTGGCGCCGCCTGCGCTCCGGCTTGGTGAGGCGGCGGCCATTCTCCTTTTTGGGGACGGGGGGGACGAGGCCCCAGTTTGAGTTGATGGGCTGGAGGGTGCCCTCCTTGGTCGTGATGTAGCGGGCGAGGGCGCCGATCATGGTGCCCTCCGGCATAACGATGGGTTCTTCGCCGCGGGCGAGGCGGGCTGCGTTCGTGCCGGCGAGGTGGCCCATGGCGGTGCTCTCGGTGTAGCCCTCAACCCCGGTGAGCTGCCCGGCGAAGAGGAGGGGCGCTTCGCTCAGGGAGGGCCTAATCCTCATCGTTGCGTCGAGCATCAGGTTCGCCGGCAGGTAGGTGTTGCGGTGCATGACGCCCATGCGGGCGAAGTCCGCGTTCTGCATGCCCGGGATGGTCCGGAAGACGCGGCGCTGCTCGCCCCACTTCAGACGGGTCTGGAAGCCGACCATGTTGTAGAGACGCCCTTCGGCGTCGTCCTGGCGGAGCTGGACGACGGCGTAGGGGATCTCACCGGTGCGGGGGTCGGGGAGGCCGACGGGCTTCATAGGGCCGAAGCTAAGGGTCTCGGGTCCCCGCCTGGCGATTGTCTCGACGGGGAGGCAGCCCTCGAAGTACATGTCCTCCTCAAAGTCCTTTATGGGGGAGAGCTCCGCCGTCGCGAGGTCCTCGACGAAGGCGTGGTACTGCTCCCGGCTCATCGGGCAGTTGAGGTAGGCGGCCTCGCCCTTGCCGTAGCGCGAGGCGCGCCACACGACGGACTCGTCGAGGGAGTCGCGGTGGACTATCGGGGAGGCGGCGTCGTAGAAGTAGAGCGTCTCGCCGGAGAGGGCCTCTATCTTCTCGACGAGGGCGTCGGAGGTGAGGGGGCCGGTGGCGACGACCGTTGGGCCCTCCGGAAGCTCCGTCATCTCGCCGCGGACCACCTCGATGTTCGGGTGGGCGTGGACGGTCTCGGTGACGGCGCGGGGGAAGCCCTCGCGGGCGACCCCGAGGGCGCCGCCCGCCGGGACGGAGTTCGCGTCGGCGCTGCGCAGGATCACGGACCCTAGCCGGCGCAGCTCCTCCTTGAGCAGCCCCGACGCCGTCTCGAGGGCGTTGTTGCCTAGCGAGTTCGAGCAGACGAGCTCGGCGAAATGCTCCGTGCGGTGGGCCGGGGTCTCCTTTACCGGGCGCATCTCCCATAGCTCCACTGAGCACCCGAGCTCCGCCGCCTGCCAGGCCGCCTCGCTGCCCGCCAGCCCTCCGCCGATAACCGTTACGTCCGCCATGCGAGGTTTCCTTTGTTGTGGGGTCCGGATAGGGGCCCGGGGTCTTCCCGGATCAAGGGGGGATTCTACCGCCGGGGCGACGCACCGCAACCGGCGGACCGGCCGAGAAGCTGTGATGGAAAGCACTATACCGGCGCGGTCGGTAGGAGTATGCTTGCGGTTCGAGACGCGGGCCGGTTGAGGACAAGCCTGGCCGCGCGGCCAGAAGTCGTGGAAGGTCTACAGGAGGGAAGTCGAGCGTGCGCAAGACGAGGTACTTCACTGCTACGATCGTCGCGATGGCGGGCGTCCTGGTCTTCGGCGGAACCGCCCTGGCGGGCAGGCCGGGGACGGGGGCGATAAGGCCGGCGACGCTCACGGGGGCGGAGGTGGTGTCGGAGCGGGGCGGCGATCCGGGCGGTACCGGCGAGGCCAGCCTAATCTTCTACCCGAACAAGAACAAGATCTGCTACACGATAAGGGTCTCGAACATCGCCAGGGCGACGTCCGCCCACCTACACGAG
The DNA here is from genome assembly GCA_035264945.1 of Rubrobacter sp. GTDB lineage: Bacteria > Actinomycetota > Rubrobacteria > Rubrobacterales > Rubrobacteraceae > Rubrobacter_D. The sequence continues at coordinate 3,995 of DATFPF010000005.1, read as the reverse complement.
GCACCCGCGGGCCAGACCGGCCCGGTGAAGCTCAGGCTCGACCCACCGCCCGCGGACGGGACCATGGACCACGAGTGCATCCGCGGCCTCGGCGAGAGATTCATAAAGAAGATCTCGGGCAACCCGACCGGCTACTACGTCGACGTCCACAACGACGAGTACCCGGACGGGGCCGTGAGAGGCCAGCCCATGCGGGGCGGGCCGCGGTAGAGGCCGGCCTCACCAGGCCGTGGCGCCGCCGTCCACGACGAGGGTCTGGCCCGTCACGTAGGAGGCTGCGGGCGAGGCTAGGAAGATCACGACGCCCTTTAGGTCCTCGGGGTTGCCGAAGCGCCTGAGCGGGATGCCGTCTAGCATCCGCTCCTCGAACCTCTCTATGAGGCCGCCGCTCATGCGGGTAGGGAACCAGCCGGGGGCTATGGCGTTCACGGTTATGCCGTGCGGCGCCCAGGAGGTCGCGAGGTCGCGGGTCATGGAGATGACGGCGCCCTTGGATGAGTTGTAGCCTACGGTCTGCATAAAATCCGGGTGGCCGCCGACGAGGCCTGCGACCGACGAGATGTTGACGATGGTTCCGCCGCTCCCGCGTTCGATCATGCGCCGCCCGACCGCCCGGGCCATCAGGAACGTACCGCGCACGTTGACGGCTATTACCTGGTCGAACTTCTCGAGCGGCATCTCGTCCGGCGGCGCGCCCCACGTCGCCCCGGAGTTGTTGACGAGCACGTCCACGCCCCCGAAGGCGTTCTCGGCCTCGGAGACCACGCCCTCGACGTCGTCCGGGTCGGTAACGTCGCAGGCGAGGGCGAGCGCGTGACCGCCCCCGGCCTCTATCTCCCTCTTGACCTCCTCGAGCGACTCCTTCTTGCGGGAGCAGAGCACGACTGAGGCCCCGGCGTCGGCGAGGGCCTCCGCCATGTAGCGGCCGAGGCCCCGGCCTCCCCCCGTTACGATGGCCGTCTTGCCGTCCAGGCGGAAAAGGTCTAGCGCGTTCAGGGGTCCTCCCTCGGGTCGGGCGCTTTCAGCCGTCAGCTATCGGCCTCTAACCTTAGGCCGGCGGGGGCGGGGGGCCCGTGGCGGTCTCCGGCGCTATGCTGTGGCCGGCGTCCGGCCCGCTCTTGAGGCGCTCCTCCTCGGCCAGCACGCGCCTGAGCAGCTTGCCGACGGTGGACTTGGGCAACGACTCCCGAAACTCCAGGCTCTTCGGCGCCTTGTAGGGGGCGAGACGCTCCAGGCAGAAGGCCAGGATCTCCGTCTCCGTCACCGTGCTGCCGGGCCTGCGGACCACGAAGGCCTTCACGGACTCCCCGCGGTACTCGTCGGGGACGCCGACGGCGACGGCCTCGGAGACGTCGGGGTGCTCGAAGAGGACCTCCTCGATCTCGCGCGGGTAGACGTTGTAGCCGCTCGCCAGGATCATGTCCTTCTTCCGGTCGACTATATAGAAGTAGCCGTCCTCGTCCATCCTGGCCATGTCCCCGGTGTAAAGCCAGCCGCCCCTTAAAGCGTCGGCCGTCTCCGCGGGCATGTTGAGGTAGCCCTTCATGACCTGCGGGCCCTTCACCACGAGCTCGCCCGGCCCCCCGACCGGCACCTCCATCTCGCCGGTCTCCGGGTCAGCTATCCTCGCGTCGGTGCTCGGCACGGGCACCCCGATGCTCCCCTCCCGCGCCTCCCCGGAGAAGGGCGGGTTGAAGTGCGTGACGGGCGAGGCCTCCGAGAGACCGTACCCCTCGAACACGGGCCGTCCGGTCTTCTCCTCGAACGAGCGCTTGAGCGGGATCGGCAGGGCCGAGCCGCCGGAGTTGAACGTCCTGATCTTGCCGAAACCGTACTCCGTCAGGTCCTCGCCGCTGGCGTTGAGGGCCATGTACATCGTCGGCACCCCGCTGAACATCACGGGCCCGTGCTCCCTGACGGCCTCCATTACCTCCCGAGGGTCGAACTTGGGCAGGAGGATCTGGTTGAGGCCCTGCTTGATGGCGAAGAGCATCACGCACGTCAGCCCGAAGATGTGGAACATCGGCAGGATGCCCATCACCTTCTGGTTGTTTGAGAACGCGCCTGGGTCGTCTATGAACAGGTCGAGCGACTGCTGGACGTTCGCCACGAGGTTGCGGTGCGTAAGCATGGCGCCCTTGGAGACCCCCGTCGTCCCCCCCGTGTACTGCAGCGCCGCCACGTCCTCTGCCGGCTCTATCGGGACCTGCGGGGCGGGCTCTGCGTCCGTCTGCAGAAAGTCCCCGAAGGAGCGGTGCCCGGGGTCGAGGCCCCCGGGCTCGCCGGCGAAGTCCACGACTATAACGTTCTTGAGGTTCGAGTCGGGAAGGATGCTCCGCACGCGGGGGTACATGTCCTTGTAGACGACGATGGTCTCGGCGCCCGAGTCGGTGAGGATGTGCTCGATCTCGCGCTCGACGTACATCGGGTTCAGCTGCGTGACGATCGCCCCGAGCCTGACGGCGGCGAAGAAACCTATCACGTACTGCGGGCAGTTCGGGAGCATGAGCGCCACCCGGTCGCCCTTGCCCACCCCGCTCGCGGCGAGCGAGCCCGCCATCTTTTCGACGAGCGCCTGCAACCTCTCGAACTCGAAGGTCGTCCCGTAGAACGTGAGCGCCGTCTTCCCCCTGTGCCGCTCGGCGGCCATCCTGAACAGGTCGTGGAGCGAGCCGTCGAAGATTTCGGTCTCCTCCTCGACGTGCCCCTGGTACACCTTCAGCCACGGCTTGTCCGTGCCGAACATAAACCCTCCTGTGTGGTCGCCCGCGGGCCCTTCTCCCTCTCCCCTATCTCTCCGCCAATGATAAAGGCGAAACGCGCCAGGCGCATTGAAGCTATCAGCTTGTCCTGCGGTGGCGAAGCTCCGCGGAACCTACGCACCCCGGCACGGCCGGCTTGGTGTGGTCAGCCTCGGATCCACACCGACAAAGGACTAAGGCGATGCGTAACCTCCTCCCAGATCCCTCGTCTGACCAAGGAGCTGACGGCTGACCGCTCAGACTATTGGGTTCCCGCTCTTTTCGAAGATGCGGAACGTCCCCGTGCCCATCGCGACGAGGACGTCCTCGGCGTCGCGGACCTTCGCCTCGACGGTGGCGATGCGACGGGTACGGTGGACGACCTCGGCGGCGCAGCGGATGGAGCCTTCCCGCACGGCGCCCAGAAAGTGGACGTCGAGCGCGATGGTCGCGGTGCGCAGGCCCACGAGCGCGGCGACGGAGAGGCCCATGGCGTTGTCTATGAGGGAGGCGTAGACACCGCCGTGGAGTGTTCCGTTGCCGTTTAGGTGGACGTCCTCTACGTCTATGCGGCAGACGGCCCTGCCAGGCTCCACCTCCTCGACCTGGGACTTTATGTGCCTCGAGAACGTGACCGCCTCGTCGAAGTACTTCGCCAGGCGGGCGAGTTGCTCGTTGTTGGCCGGCGCTTTGTCTGCCATCTTTCCTCCGGGTTCTCGCTAGCGTGGCGGCCCCCAGAGTCAAGCACTAAGGGAGGGCGTTTACACGCCCTGCCCAGAAGGGATGCTGGCTCGGACCGTCATCCCCGCGCCCGGCGCGCTCGACACATCGAGCACGCCCCCGAGGCGCGCCGCCCTCTCGCGCATCGAGCGCAGGCCGAGGTGGCCGGGAAAGTCGCCTCTGGAGTCGAAGCCGACGCCGTCGTCGGAGACCTCGAGGTCTATCCATCCGGGGTCGCAGTCCATCGTTATCCTTACCTTCCCCGCCCGGGCGTGTTTGACGGTGTTGTGAAGAGCCTCCTGCGCTATGCGGTAGACGGCCTCCTTCGCCTCCAGAGAAGCCTCCGGCTCGTCGCAGAGCGAGGTCTTCACTTCGATCTCATGGCGTGCCCTCATGGCTGCCGCCTGCTTCTCGAGCGCGGCCACGAGCCCCTCCGTCTCCAGCGACTCGGGTCTGAGCTCGAAGATGAGCGCCCGCATCTCGGCGAGGCCCGCCTCGGCCAAGGAGAGGACGTAGTCGAGGGGGTCGGCCGCT
>DATFPF010000004.1:0-12275 GCA_035264945.1 Rubrobacter sp. | reverse complement strand
GCCTGCCTTATCCACCACGTAGCATAGGTGGAGAACCGAAAGCCCCTGTCTGGGTCAAACTTCTCGACCGCCTTCATGAGGCCTATGTTGCCCTCCTGGATCAGGTCCTCGAACGGCAGCCCGTAGCCGCGGTACTTCTTGGCCACGGAGACCACGAGCCTGAGGTTCTTCTCTATGAGCCTCTGCCGGGCGCGCGTGTCGCCAGCCTTGGCCCTCTTGGAGAGGTCTATCTCTTCCCTGTGCGAGAGCAGGTGACCCTGGCCGATGTGAGCCAGGTATTTGGCCAGAAGCTCGGGGGTCTCGGACTCCCTCTCCGGTCTCTCTGCTCGACCGCCGGCCTGTGTCTTCAAAACGCCCTCCTCGCGAAACGCGCGGTCCCGTCTAAAATCAATTTCAAAAACTACTCTTAATCTACCGGGCTGATACCATTTCTAAACCCCCCGAACTCTCTCTTCGTTGTATCCGATAATCTCTATACGTTTGTCGGGCCAAAAAAGTTTCCTACCCTCCGGGCTCCGCCGCTGGGCGCCCGCGTCTACCCGCTGGAAAACCCCGCGGGTATACTGGATGTCATGGAGACACAACCGCAGATAATCGCGCGCATCCGTCAAGACATGCCCAACATTGCGAGGTCCTGGAGGGAGGAGCGCAGGGAGACGGGGGGTGACGAGTCCTCCGAGCGCATGGTCGAAATGATGGAGGAGTTGACCGGCATCTTCGCGGGTTTTCTGGAGAGCCCGCAGGGTGTCGAGAGCTTCAGCCGGGGGGGGGAGATCCGCTCCCTTGTCGCCCGGATCGCGGACGGTCAGCACGACATGGGCAGGGACGCGGTGGGGGTAATAGAGGACTTCTCCGTCCTGCGCCGGTGCGTCTGGAACTCCGTCGAGGAGGGCGTGGACTTCGCCGGGATGCCCGGCGAGGAGGTTGCCGCCTTTTTCGTCAAGCTGATCCAGGCCTCCGACTGGGTGACGGAGCACGGCCTCGAGGCCTTCGACGCGACCGCCCGGCGGGAGATGGAGCAGGCGTTGGGCCGCGCCGCGGCGACGGACCTCGTCACGGGCCTACCCGACAGGGACCAGCTCAACCGCCTGCTGCTGCCCGCCGCCGTGAAGGAGCACGAGACCTTCTCCGTGGTCGTCTTCGACGTCGTCAACTTTACCGAGATCGTGGCCGAGGGGAAGCTGGGCAGGGCGAGGGAGATCCTGAGCCGTCTGGCCGAGGCAATCAAGGAGGACGCCCCGGAGGACGCCGTCTGCGCCCGGTTCGGCGACGACGAGGTCTGCGCCATCCTGCCGGGGAGCACCGCTGAGGACGCCTACCAGCTGGCGGAGTGGGTCTCCTCCGAGCTGCGGGAGGGGCCGGACGGCTTCGACCTGGACGCCGGCGTGGCCGAGTACCCGGCCCACGGCGCGGACGCGGGGAGCCTGATGTCCGAGACCCTAAGGGCGCTCAAGATGGCCAAACGCGTGGGCGGCGGCGGCATCGTCGTCGCCCACTAGACCGGGGGAATAGCATGATAGCCATCATGAACAGCCTGCCCGTGAACGAGGGCGCCGCCGACGAGGTCGTCGAGCGCTTCTCGGGCAGCAGGGGTAACGTCCAAAACTTTCCGGGCTTCGTCTCCATGGAGGTCCTCAAATCCGCCGAGGAGGACGAGGTGCTGGTGGTGACGCGTTGGCGGGACAGGGCCGCCTTCGACGCGTGGGTGCAGAGCGAGGAGTTCGCCAAGGCCCACGCCAGGGGCGGGACGCAGGGGTTGCTCAGGGGGCACCCGAAGATGTCGTCATACGAGGTCGCCGTGCAGAGGGACGGCTCAGGCGGGGAGTGAGATCGCGAGGGTGGGGGACGTGTCCATCTCTCCGCCCGCCTCGTACTCGCCCTTGCCCAGGACGGCGAACACAAAGGCGAAGAGGAAGATCAGAAGCAAAATCAAGATCCCGAACGTTAGCCGCTCGCGCACCCCGTCTCCTCTCTCGAATACGTGTCCGCGCCATTCTAACCGAATCGTGCCTACCCGTCCCACGCCGCTGAGCGCCACCGTTCCCCGGTAGGGTACACTGTAGCAATGGGTAACAGGTTGGGCGGGATCGCCCACGAGCGCGTAATCGGGGGCAACTAGATGGATATGGATCCCTCCATTCCGGAGTACACGAGGCTCCAGGGGGAGGAGTGCCGGTCGCTCCTGCGGCTCCTGGAGGAGATGGGCATAGCCACGGCGAACCGGACCTACAGGCCAGGGGACGCCGTCTACCGGGAGGGCGAGTACGGGGACGCGCTCTACGTGCTCGTCTCCGGGGTGATGAAGCTCTACCGCCCCTACTCCGGCAGCAAGGAGGCGACGCTCAGGCTGCTCACGTCCTGGGACATCTTCGGGCACCTGGCCTTCGCCGGCGAGGCCAGGCAGCGGGCCTACGCCGAGGCCGTGACGGAGTGCGTGGTGACGAAGGTGCCCAAGATCTTCGTCGAGCGGGCCGTCCGGCAGGAGCCAAGGGTGGCGTTCAAGATCATGACGCTCCTCGAGCTGCGCCTGGTCCAGTACGAGGAGCTCGTCAAGTGCCTCCTCCCCCGCGAGACAGAGGTACGGCTCGCGAACCTCCTCCCGCTACTGGCCCAGAAGTTCGGCGAGCGCAGCGACGGCGTAGTCACCATAGACCTCCGCCTGACCCACCAGGACCTCGCCGCCATGGTCGCCTCCACCCGCGAGTCCGTGACCAAGGTCCTAAACGAGATGCGCGGAAGGGACCTCATCGACGTCGAGGCCGGGCGCATCACGCTCAAGGACTGGCGCGCCCTGGCCGCCCTCAGCAGACCGTAGCGGGGCTACCCAGCCCGCTCCGGCTTCGCCTCCGCTCGTCAGCCGGTCAGCCACGGGCCGCGCATCGGCGGACCGTATCGCCCCAAAACGCCATCGACCTACCCACGGCCGCATCCCGACGCACCCGTCGTGGGGGCGGGTTTCGAACCCGCCCGCCGAACAACGCAGGACCACAACGAGAAAATCGCCAACGCCGTACGGCGTCTCCCGAAACGACCAAGAGGCTGACAAGCTGACGAGCTTCTGTAATTCTGTAATAGTATGCGCGCCGAAACCGCTAGACCGAAGGACCTGATCCTTGCTTGAGCTTCTACAGGCCATAGTGCTCGGGGTCGTTCAGGGGCTCACGGAGTTCCTGCCCGTGTCGAGCTCGGGCCACCTGCTGCTGGGGCAGTACTTCCTCGGGCTGGACCAGGACCGGTTCGGGCTCTCATTCGACGTGGCGCTGCACATGGGTACGCTGGTCGCGGTGGTCTCGTACTTCTGGCGCGACCTGCTGCGGATGGCGCTGGCGTTCTTCCGCTCTTTTTCCAACCGGGACCTCGCCAACGACGCCGACCAGCGCATGGCTTACCTCATCATCGCCTCCACCGTGCCGGCCGCGCTTATAGGGTTCCTCTTCGAGGGATTCTTCGAGGAGACCGTAAGGTCCCCTTGGGTGGTCGTCTTCAACTTCGTCCTTGTCGGGGCGCTCTTCATCGTGGGCGAGGCCGTCGGCAGGCGGACCCGCAGGGCCTCCAAGCTTGGGTTCGGGGAGGCCGTTGGTATAGGGTTCGCCCAGGCGGCGGCGCTCGTGCCAGGGGTCTCGCGGTCGGGGGCGACGATCACGCTCGGGCTCTTCCTCGGGCTCAGGCGCGAGGAGGCGGCGCGGTTCTCTTTCCTGATGAGCGTGCCGATCATCGCGGGGGCGGGGGGCCTGAAGGTGGCCGAGGTGCTCGCCGGCGGGATGGACGCGGCGCAGACGGTGCTCTTCGTCGTCGGTTTCGTGACCTCGGCTGCGGTAGGGTACGTGACCATCCGGTTCCTCCTCAACTACCTTACGAACCACAGCCTGCGCGCCTTCGCCTTCTACCGCTTCGGGGTGGCTGCGGTGGTGGCGTTGCTGCTGCTCCTCGGCGTCGGCGGCTTTTGACAACCGCCGAGTGCCTCTGGTAGTTTGTGCGCATCATGCTGGCCACTCTAACGACGCGGCGATTTATCCGGGGGGAGCGCGCCCGCTCCTGAGAGGCGAGGGCGCTCCTCCCGATCTTCCTGTCTAGACCGACACCCCGAACACGACGAAAGGCCGCAAACGCCGTGAACCCATCAGAGCCGCTGCGTAGCGACGCAGGCATAGAAGTTGGAGAAGAGGGCGCCGTTCCGAACGGTGCCGGCATGGACGAGTTGCGGGCCGGGATAGACGAGGTCGACGCCCAGATAGTGCGGCTGCTAGACCGGCGGGCGGAGCTGGTGCGCGGGATCGGCCACCTCAAGCAGCGCGAGGGCCTCGCGGTCTACGCGCCGGCCAGGGAGCGGCGGGTCCTCGACCGGGTATCCTCCCTAGGCGACGGCGCCTTCCCGAAGCGCGGGCTCGAGGCGGTGTTCCGCGAGATCATCTCCACCTCCGTCTCCCTGGAGACGCGCCTGAAGGTCGCTTACCTCGGACCGGAGGCTACCTTCACCCACGAGGCGGCCCTCCGCTCCTTCGGCACGAGCATCGAGCTCCAGCCCCAGACGACGGTCGCCGAGGTCTTCGCCCGGGTGGAGAGGGGGGAGGCAGAGCACGGCGTCGTCCCGGTCGAGAACTCGATGGAGGGCGCCGTCACCCACACGCTCGACGAGCTGATGAACAGCCCGCTCAAGGTCTGCGGCGAGGTCTACCTGCCGGTCTCCCAGAACCTGATCTCGGCAGAGCCGTCGCCCGCCGGCGTCGCGCTCGTGTGCTCGCACCCGATGGCCCTGGCGCAGGCGGCCTCGTGGCTGCGGCGGGAGCTGCCCGACGCGAAGCTGGAGGAGGTCGAATCGACCGCGGAGGCGGCGCGGCGGGCCGCGGCGGAGCCCGGGGTCGCGGCGGTGGGCAGCGCGCTGGCCGCCGAGGCCCACGGCCTTAACGTACTTGCTCGCAACATCCAGGAGGCGAGGACGAACACCACGCGCTTCATAGTGCTGGGGCGCTCGTGGGCGGCCCGGACGGGCAGGGACAAGACGAGCGTGGTGTTCTCGGTAAAGGACAGGCCCGGTGTGCTCAAGGACGCGCTCTCGGCCTTCGCGGCCGAGGGGATAAACCTTACCCGCATCGAGAGCCGCCCGAGCCGCAAGCGGGCCTGGACCTACGTTTTCTTCGCGGACTTCAGGGGGCACCCCGACGAGGAGCGGGTAGGGCGGGCGCTCGACGGGCTGGAGGAACACTGCCCTTATGTAAGCCTGATCGGGGCCTACCCGGAGGTCTCGCCGGAAGGCGCGTGAGCGCGCCGATGGACTTCAAGGCCGCGGCCAGGGAGGTCCTCGGGGAGGTCGGCCGTCCCCTGCACTACGGGGACATAACCGAGCTGGCGATGGAGTCCGGCTACCTCGCGAGCGCTGGCCGCACGCCGCAGAACACGATGCGCGCCAGGCTCTCGGTGGACGTCCGCGACAACCCGGAGACGCCCTTCGTGCAGACGGCCCCGGGGATCTACGGCCTCAAGGGGATGAATTGAGGGCCAGGTGAATGCTTGCTATATTGGCGGAGAACCTTCCTTAGAGTCGAGGAGATGCCATGGTCGAAGTAGCGGATAGGGCGGCGGAGGCCGCCTGGAAGATAGGGAACCTCGAAGACTTCGACCGGCGGCTGGATCTGGCCGCCCGAAGGGTCGACGAGCGCTCCGGCGGGGGCGGCCTGGCGGCCATGGTGGTCTACGAGGTCGCCCTGATGAAGAGCGGGCGCCCGCGCGAGGAGGTGCGGGAGATGGTGCGCTCCTTCCGCGCCACGTTCGAGGACGAGGAGGAGCCGCTGACCATCGCACACGCCAGCGGCATCATGAACGTGGAGGGCGACGACTGGTTCTTCGGCGACCGGAACCTGCGGGTGCTCACCGGCAGGCTGCTTGGCCAGTTCCAGCACAGGGTCGCCCAGTACAACTACGTGGACGAGGGGGAGGTGCTCCGCCGGTGGGCCGACGGCTACGACACCCGCCTCTTTATCCGGCGCCGCATCTTCGAGACGGAGCCCATAATCGGCGTGGTCGGCGGCCTGGACCTGCGGCTACTCCAGCACCTGCGCGTCGCCTGTGGCGGCAACACCCTGGTCCCGACGGGAGAGGCGGCGCGGGCGCTCGAGACCCTCGGCTACGCCCCCGCCGACGACTACGAGACGCTCGCGGGCGGGGAAGAGCTGGCCCTGCGCCTGGACCTGCCGGCCCCCGTAGTCGGCGAGATGCTGGAGGAGCTCGGCCGCGAGGGCTTCGTGGACTACGCGGAGCCGCCGCGGCAGGAGACCACCCGCGAGGAGGAGCCTGCGGACGAGAACGTCGCCTCCGAGGGCGGGGCCGTCTCAGGCGGCGCCGCGGCCTGGCGGTCCGGGGAGCAGCCGACACCTGCGGAGAGGGAAGACAGGGTCAGAACCCGCGAAGAGCCGGCCGCCGGCGAGGAGCCGACGAGGGTGCAGGACCCGCAGGCCAAGGACGCGCCCGGGGCGTCCGAAGAGGACGGGGACGCCGGGACCGCGGCGGCGCCGGAGTCAGGGCACGAGGACCAGCCCGGCACCTCCGGGCTGGGGGATTCATAGAGGGGGGCCGAGGTGATAGAATGCCGGGCGGCATCAAGAGAACCCGCCCGTTATCGCCCGAAGAGACACCGTTAAACCCCAAGCCAGGGCAAGAAGGAGCAGGCAGTAGCATGGCAGACTCCAGAAAGCGCATAGCGTTAAAGCCGCACATGGACCGCATCCGGGAGTGGGTGGAGGCGGGCAAGACGGACGACTGGATCGCCGACGCCCTGGGTACCAGCGCCTCCTCGGTGCAGTCGTTCCGCTCGCGCAACGACATCTACCGCCGCGAGCGCGGGCCGAGGGAGCCAGAGGTCCTCTTCGAAGGCGTCCTCGACCACGGGGAGAACGACGGATGGGGACTCTGGCTCGACCCGGCGGTCGCCGAGGACCCGATCTGGAAAGAGCACTGGGCCGGCGTGGACGCGGTGGTCGTGAAGGTGGCGGAGGACTCCATCGTCCTGGAACCCGACGCCGGGGAGGCCTCCGAACCCGAGGGCGGGGCCTGGTCGGAGACTTCCTCCAACGGACAATCCGAGAAGGAGGAGACCCCGGCGCCGCCCGACCCGTCCAGGGAGCAGGGCCGCGTTAAATGGTTCGACCCCGAGAAGGGCTACGGGTTCCTGATCCGCCCCACAGGCGAGGACCTCTTCGTCCACCACTCCGAGGTCGAGGGGGACCCATCAGCCCTCGTGCCGAACGCCGACGTCGAGTACGTGGTCGGCCGCAACGACCGCGGCCCCAACGCCCGCGCCGTCAGCCCGCTTTAGGGCTGCGCTTCGCGCCTCCCAGCACGCCCCGGCTTCGCCTACGCTTTCAGCTTGTCAGCTTTTGTTTGTGCTGACGCGCTGAAGTGCTGACCGGCTGAGAAGCTATTCCACCTGCGTGGTGTCGGGGCCGTCCTGGCCCGTGAGGTGTTTTGTGGAGGCGAGGTCGAGCAGCTCGGGCCCCGTGCCGTTGCGGCCCCAGGCGATGCGCGTGATCGAGGCGTTGGCAGCCCTGTGGGTCCCGGGCAGCACCCCGGCCCCGAAGCGGTCCCTGAGGAAAGCGCGCATCGAGCCGCCGTGCGAGACGACGACGATGCGCGCGCCGTCTGGGTGGCCGGCGCGTATCTCCTCCATCGCCGCCTCGAAGCGGGCCATGACCTCCTCGTCGGTCTCCGCGCCGGCGAAGGCCCAGCGCTCCCCCTCGGGCAGGGAGAGGAACTTGCGGGCGAACTCGGGGTCGCGCTCTTCCTGCTCGGCCCACGTGCGGCCCTCGAGGACGCCGCCGTGGCGTTCGATAAGGCCCCGCGCCGGCACCACCTCGCCCGCGAAGCCGGACTCCCTGGCGATGATCTCTGCGGTCCCGTAGGCGCGCGCAAGGGGGCTGCTGTAGATGGCGTCGTAGGTGGTACCCGCGAGGACCCGCCCCGCGAGGGCGGCCTGACGCCGTCCCTCCTCCGAGATGGGGAACTCCATCTGTCCCTGCCACACCCCCTTGGCGTTGGCCGTGGACTGTCCGTGGCGCACGAGTAGTAGCTCTTGTCTTTCGGGCATGGTGCTAAAGATAATGCATGGGGGCGCTGCGGGCAAACCCCCGCCGATGCTAAACTCGCGCTGTTGCCGAATCTACGCTGGAGGCCGCAGGGGAGTGTTCTGGAGAGGCGAGGAAAACCCGCCGGAGGCGCACGAGGGGCCGCCACCCGAGGAGACCCGCGGGCCACTTCGGATCGAACCGGACGCGCCGAGGCCTGCGACCATCCTGAGGGTCGCAGGCGAGCTTGAGGAGCGCGGGGGTGAGATCCTTGAGCTCTTCAAGGAGATCCGCTCCCCCCTGGGACGGGCCGTTCTTCCCATCCACCTGCTGAGGGACGAGGAGACGTTCTTCGTGGAGGTTGCCACAGAACCGTGGAACGAGCGCGGCGCGCGGGAGGTCGCCGGGCGTATCGCCGCGCTGCGCAACTCTGAGGACGCCGAGGCCCGCGTCGAGCTGCTAAGCGCCTACCCCGTGCCGGAAGAACTGCGTTTCTTGTGCGGCCGCTCCCCGTCCGCGCTGCTGCAACTGGACCTGCTCCGCGTCCGCGTGGACCGTCCTGAGGAGGCGGCGGGCCTCTTCCGGGAGGTGGCGAGCCGCCACTGGGGCGTGGACCTTGACTTCGAGCCCGACTACCTGCCCCTGGTGGAAGACCTCCTCATGGCCGCCCTCGCCGACGAAGATTACGAGGGGCGCACGCCGGTCACGGAGGGGCTCGTCGGCGGTGTGGGCTGCTTTCTGGGCGAGATCATCCGCCGAAACGCCGGCATCGGGGCCGCCTGGCGACCCCCCGAGACGTGGGGCGAGGGGCCCGTGGTCGAGGTGAGGGACTTTGCGCTTGACCCCGTCGGCAAGGCCCGCGCCTTCCTGAACGAGGGCCCCGAGGAGTCGCTCTCCTTCTACGCAACCTACGTCCTCGACCTTCTGAACGAGGAAGGGCCCCCGGAAGCGTAGGCGCCGCGGCCGCGACGGGCCCAGGTCCTGAGGTTCCAGGCTCCCGGGGTGCTGGGCATCGCGGGTTACCGGCTTACCGACCCTCGAAACCTCGAAGCCTCCGAAGGAGGCGACCCGGAACCTCAGAACCTCTACGCGTAGCGCTTGCGCAGCTCGCGGATTATGTTCGAGGAGTCCACTAGGACCTCATCGCCGATGGTCACGATCGGGATGGCGCGCTGCCCGGAGAGCCGGATGACCTCCTGGCGGCCGTCCTCGTCGGCGTTGACCGGCTCGTAGCCGACGCCGAGCCTGTCCAGCTCCTGCTTGACCCTGCGGCAGTAGGGGCAGTAGCTGCCCGTGTACAGCCTGATGTCCGACTTCTCTCTCGTGGCTTCCAAAGCTTGCCTCCGGATCTAAACGTATACGACAGAACAGATTATACCGCCGGGGCCAAACGTGAAAACGTCTAGGCCGGGGGATCTAGGCTGACCACGATCTCGACCTCGACGGGGGCGTCGAGGGGGAGTTCGGAGACGCCGACGGCGCTCCTGGCGTGCAGTCCGGCGTCCCCGAAGACCTCGCCGAGAAGCTCCGAGGCGCCGTTGAGTACCCCGGGCTGGCCGTTAAAACCGGGGGCGGAGGCCACGAAGCCCGTGACCTTGACTACGTCGCGCAGGTTGTCCAGGCCCCCCGCCCTCTCCGCGGCGGCGGCCAGAGCGTTCAGGGCGCAGAGCCTTGCCGCTTCCCTGGCCTCCTCGGGGGTCACGGCCTCGCCTACCTTGCCTGTCGCGTGGAGCTCGCCTTCCCTGAAGGGCAGTTGGCCCGCCGTGAAGACCAGGGGGCCTGCCTGCGTCGCGGGGACGTAGGAGCCGGCTGGGGATGGGACCGGCGGCAGTTCCAGGCCGAGGTCCCGGAGGCGGTCGGTGGGGGTCATCTAGCGGAGTGCCTCCTCGTACTCGCTCGGGTCGTAGATCAGGGGGAAGCTCGCGTCCAGGGTCTCGCCGGCGGTAACCTCGCCGACCACCACCGTGTGGTCGCCGGCGCGGGCGCGGTCCATCACGCGGCAGTCCAGGTAGGCCAGGCAGTCAAGGAGGTAGGGGGAGCCGTTCGGGGTAAGGCCGTAGGGGACGCCGCGGAGCTTGTCTGCGTACTCGCCGCTCGTCTCGCCGAAGTGGGTGGCGACGTTTACCTGGTCGTCGCGCAGGACGCTCAGGGCGAACGTCTCGCTCTCGACGACGATGTCGTGGGTGTAGCGGTCGGCGCGGATGGCGACGGCCACGCAGGGGGGGCGTTCCGAGGTCTGCATAACCCAGGAGGCCGCCATCGCGTTCGACTGGCGCCCGCGGCGGGTCCCGAGCACGTAGACCCCGTGGGTCAGGTGCCCGAGGGCGCCGAGTATGGAGTTTCGGTCTTGGGCGTCCCTGTCCAAATCTCTCCTCTCGGGTCCGATGGGGGTATTTTACCAAGAGTGGGTATACACTTGCGGCCCATGAAATCATCCGGAGGATCAAGCGCATGTCACTGAGCGCCTCGCTCGTAGGTATAGGCGTCGTCCAGACCTTGCTCTACCTCATGTTCGTCCGGTTCATAGACCTCTACGAGCGGGAGTCCTTGCGGTACGTGATCCCGGTCTTCCTCTGGGGTTTCGCGGTGGCTACCACGCTCTCGCTCGTCTTCAACACGATAGCGTCGGTGACGATAAGCAGCATCGCGGGCCGCCAGGCGGCGTCCTTTATTACCGCCGTTTTCGTGGCGCCGCCGGTCGAGGAGACCTCGAAGGGCCTCGCCCTGCTCATAGCCTTCCTCGTGGCGTACGCGGTGTCGCGCAGGCGCGGGCTCGTCGAGTTCGCCGGGGTGATGGACGGGATCGTCTACGGCTCTGCCGTCGGCTTCGGCTTCGCCATAGCGGAGGACATCCTCTACGGGCTCCAGTTCGGGGCCGAGACGTTCGTGATGCGCAGGATCTTCGGCGGCTTCGCCCACGCGGCCTTTACCTCCCTCACGGGGATTGGGATAGGCCTCATACCGTGGGTCAGCAGCCGTATCCTGAAGGTGGTGCTGCCGCTGGTCGGCCTCGCGGCGGCGATAACGCTGCACGCCACGTTCAACTTCACTGCCACCACGTTCGGGCCCGTGGCCTACGTCGTGCTGTTCTTCGTGCTCGTGCTCTACGCGGTGATCATCACCGTGTGGCTGTGGATGGAGCGGCGCATGATCCGGGATGAGCTGCGCGAGGAGGTCGGGGCCGGCACGATCACCCCACAGGAGTACTCCATACTGCCCAGCTACTTCCGAAAGACCGGCTACTATCTTGGTCTGCTCCTCAGGGGCCGCTTCGGGACGTGGTCCCGGGCGCGCAAGGTCCACGGGGCCGCCGTCGATCTGGCCGTCGCGAAACGCCTCGCCCGGCGTGCGGACACCGCGATCCGGAACGACCGGGTAATGGCCCTGCGGAACCAGATCGCGAGGCTCAGGGGAGAGGCCGCCGTCGGGACAACCGCCTGAGCGCGCCCGCCTCTGGGGTGATCCTCGCCGGCGGAGGCAGCCGCCGGATGGGCCGCGACAAGCTGGCCCTGCGGGTCGGCGGCGAGACGCTGGTCGGGCGCGTCTCGAACGCGCTCTCTGCTCGCTGCGAAGAGGTGATACTGGCCGGCGGCGGCACTCCCCCGCCCGGGGTCGTCGCGGTCGGCGACGCGCGCCCCGGTCAGGGGCCGCTCGCAGGCATGGAGGCCGGCCTCGCGGCGGCCCGTTTCCCGCTCGTCTTCGTCGCCGCCGGGGACATGCCTTTTCTGAGCGCATCCCTTGTGGACCATCTTCTGGGGGTGCTGCGGGATCGGGGGGGCCTCGCCGCCGTGCCGGATGTCGGGGGGAGTACGCATCCTCTGTGCGCCGCGTACTCCCGCGAGGTGCTGCCCAGCCTCCGCTCCTCGCTGGACGGCGGCATGCGCGCCGCGCGCGGGTTTCTGGACGGGCTGGACGCCATCGTCTACGTGCCGAAAGCGGAGTTGGGGTCTCTTGGGGACCCCGACCTCCTGCTAATGAACGTCAACTCGCCCGAGGATCTTGCGCGGGCGAGGTCCGTGGCCGGTGGATGATCCGGCCCCTCCAATGTGGCGTGTTGGGCGAGCTCCGTCGCCTGATCGGGGTCTACCTCGGCGCCGAACGGGTGCCCGACGCCGACGAGAACCGACCCAGGTACGCGGTGGTGCTCGGGACGCAGGTCCTGCCGGGGGGGAGGCCGAGCCGCACGCTCGAGGCGAGGGTGCGGCACGCGGCGCGGCTGCA
>DATFPF010000003.1:0-9358 GCA_035264945.1 Rubrobacter sp. | reverse complement strand
CTCTATCCCCCCGAAGAGGGTGGCCGCAACCACCTTGAAACCGCCGTCCTTCGCCCCTTCCGGCACGCTCTCCCGCCTTGGCCCTTTTTCATTTTGCCTGCTAACATCGTCCCGTACAACGCTCTTTACGGGAAAGGGAGCAGCGGGCGCGAGGCGTCCGGCGCCGCGTCAGAGGAGGAGCAGCATGCTAGAGGGGCTCGCCCAGGACTACCAGTTGACCCTGCCCGCGATCCTGCGCCGCGCGGATCAGCTCTACGGCTACCGCGAGATAGTCACCCGCCGCCCGGACAAGTCCTTCCACCGCCACACCTTCGCCGACTTCGTCTCCCGCTCCAAGAAGCTGGCCGTCGCCTTAAAGGGGCTCGGTCTCGAAGACGGCGACAGGGTAGGGACACTGGGCTGGAACACCTACCAGCACCTGGAGGCTTACTTCGGGGTTCCCTGCTCTGGCGCGGTGCTCCACACGCTCAACCCAAGGCTGCACGAGGACGACCTCTCGTTTATAGCCAACCACGCCGAGGACAGGGTGATGCTCGTCGACGAGGCGCTCGTCCCCGTCTTCCAGAAGTTCCGCGAGAGGACGAGCGTCGGGCACGCGATCGTTGTAACCGAGGGTGGGGACGTCCCGGAGGGCATGATCTCCTACGAGGACCTACTCGCCGACGCCGACGAGGCGGCCTTCGAGTACCGCGACTTCGACGAGAGGCAGGCCGCCGCGATGTGCTACACCTCGGGCACAACGGGCAGGCCGAAGGGCGCCCTCTACTCCCACCGCTCGACGGTACTCCACTCCATGATGGTAGCGATGGGCAACACGCTCGCCCTCTCGGAGCGCGACTGCGTCCTACCAATCGTCCCGATGTTCCACGTCAACGCCTGGGGCCTGCCGTTCGCCTCCGTCCTGGTTGGCGCCAAGCTGATGATGCCTGGCCCCCACCTCGACCCGGCGAGCGTGCTGGAGGACCTGGAGGCGGAAGGGGTGACGTTTACTGCCGGTGTACCGACAGTATTCCTCGCCGTGCTGCAGGCGCTCGACGCGGAGCCGAACAGGTACGACCTCTCGAAGCTCAGGAGCATGGTCATCGGGGGGTCTGCGGCGCCCAAGGGCGTCATAGAGGCGTTCGAGAAGCGCCACGGCATAGGCGTCGTCCACGCGTGGGGCATGACGGAGATGAGCCCCATCGGCACGGTCGCCAACCTGCCCACGGTGGTCGAAGAGCTCCCGGAGGACGAGAAGCTCGAGTACAAGGCCAAGCAGGGCTACCCGGTGCCGTTCGTGGAGATAAGGGCGCGGGGCGACGAGGGCTTCGTGCCGTGGGACGGGGAGTCCATGGGCGAGCTCGAGGTGCGCGGGCCGTGGGTGGCGAAGCAGTACTACAACGCGCCCGAGGGGGGCGACAAGTTCACCGAGGACGGCTGGTTCACGACCGGGGACATCGTCACCATAGACAGGTACGGTTTCATCAAGATCACGGACAGGACCAAAGACCTCATAAAGAGCGGCGGCGAATGGATAAGCTCCGTCGAGCTGGAGAACGCCCTTATGGCCCACCCTGCGGTCTCCCAGGCCGCCGTCATAGCCATCCCCCACGAGAGGTGGGACGAGAGGCCGCTCGCGGCGATAGTCCTGAAAGAGGGCGAGAGCGCCACGGGGGAGGACCTCCGCGCCCACCTGGAGAAGGACTTCGCGAAGTTCTGGCTCCCGGACGCCTACGAGTTCGTCGAGTCCATCCCGATGACGGCCACGGGCAAGTTCCAGAAGCTCAAGCTGCGCGAACAGTTCGAGGGCTACGCGCCCGCGGCGGGCTGAGGGGTGCCGCTGGCGGTGATCGGGGCCGGCTTCGGCCGGACCGGCACCACGTCGTTGAAGGCGGCCCTCGAGGATTTGGGCTTCGGGCCCTGCTACCACATGACGGAGGTCTTCGAGCACCCCGAGCACACCGACTCGTGGGACGCCGCGAGGCGCGGCGAGGCGGTGGACTGGGACGGCCTCCTGGAAGGCTACGGGGCGGCGGTCGACTGGCCTGCCTGCACGTTCTACGCGGAGATCATGGAGCGCTACCCTGACGCGAAGGTGCTCCTTAGCGTCCGCGATCCGGACCGCTGGTACGAGAGCACCCGCAACACGATCTACGAGCTGAGCAGGATCTCGGCCCTCTCCCCCCTCTCGCGGGCGACGTTCTGGCTCGTCGGGCTCTTCGTCCCGGCCGTGGGGAAGGTCGGCCGCATGAACAACGAGTTGATCTGGAAATACACCTTCGACGGGAGGTTCGAGGACAGGGACCACGCCAAGGCGGTCTTCGAGGGCCACAACGCCGAGGTGCGGCGCCGCGTCCCGCCGGAGAAGCTCCTCGTGTACGAGGTAAAGGAAGGCTGGGGCCCCCTGTGCACCTTTCTCGGCGTCGAGGCACCCGACAAACCCTTCCCGCGCCTCAACGACACGGCAGAGATGCGCCGCAGGGCGCGGATGATGCGCGCTATCTCCCTGGCGGTGCCGACGGTCCTGGCGCTGCTGGCCGGGGGGTTGTACCTGCTCGTCTCCCGACACGGCCGTTAGGGCCGCGGGCAAACCGGGCGCGTGAAGATAATAGGGGCAGGCTTCGGCCGGACCGGAACGACGTCGCTGAAGGCGGCGCTTGCGACCCTGGGGTTCGGCCGCAGCTACCAACTCACCGAGGTCTTCAGGCACCCGGAGCACGTCGCGTTCTGGGAGGCGGCCCGAGGCGGGGAGCGGGTGGACTGGGAGGGGTTCCTCTCCGGCTACGGGGTGGCGGTCGACTGGCCTGCCTGCACGTTCTACGCGGAGATCATGGAGGCGTTTCCCCGGGCGCCGGTGATCCTGACCGTCCGCGACCCGGACCGCTGGTACGAGAGCGTGCGCTCCACGATCTACGGGATCCGCAAGCTCTCGGCCGGCCCCGCGCCCTTGAGGCTGGTCTTCGCCTTGGCGGGCCTCTTCGCCCCCGGCGCCACGGGCATCGCCCGCCTGGCGGACGAGATCCTTTGGGACGGCACGTTCGAGGGCCGCTTCGAGGACCGCCGCCACGCCATCGAGACTTTCCTTCGCCACAACGGCGACGTCAGGCGCCACGTCCCCCCAGAACGCCTCCTCGTCTACGACGTGAAGGAGGGCTGGGAGCCGCTCTGCGATTTCCTGAACGTAGGGGTCCCGGACGAACCCTTCCCGCACCTCAACGACACTCGGGAGATGAGGCGCAGGCTGCTCGGCCTCGTAGCGGTCTCGGCCGCCGCGCCTATCCTGGCGATTGCGGCCGTTCTGGCCGGCCTGGCGCTGTACGCCCACCACGCCCGCGCCCAAGCCACACCACTAGGAACCGGCAAGGCCAGGAAGCTGACGGCCGAAAGCGGAGGCCGGGAGGCCGTAGCGAGCTGATTGCTGACGGCGCGATCTACCCCAAGCAGATCGCCTCAGCGCAGGGCCTCGAGGGCGACGCGGGCGGCGTCTTCGAGGGTCTGGCGGTCCGACCCGGCCCTTGCCAGCACGCGCAGGCCGTGCAGGTTGCTAACGAGGAAGCGGGCGAGGACCTTCGGGTCGCTGCTCTCCGCCGGGATCTCCCCCGCCCCCTGCGCGCGGACGAGGGCGCCCGTGAACGCCTCCTCGGTGCGGCGGACGTAGCGCGAGATCCTCGCCGCCACCTCCGGATCGTGCGGCGCGAGCTCGACCGCTGTGTTCGCAAGCAAGCAGCCCCTCCTGGGCTCGAAGCGGACCATCCCTTCTATGGTGCGCCGGAAGACCTCTTCTATCCCGTCCAGGCCGGAATCCTCCAGCGCTTCGTCGATCCACGAGGTCCGCGAGCTCTCGAAGCGGTCGAGGGCCGCGAGGAAGAGGGCGTGCTTGTCTCCGAAGGTGTCGTAGAAGCTGCCGCGCCCAATGCCCATGCCGTCGAGGAGATCGCGCATCGAGGTAGCCCCGTAGCCCCTGAGCCAGAAAAGCTGCACCGCCGCGTCGAGCGCCTCTTCGGGCCTGAACTCCTTCGTTCGCGGCATCTCTCCTCACCCCTCCGGTTGCGGGGAGACGGCGAGGCGGGGGGCCGGGCGCTCCACGATGGGCCAGTGAAGGACGGCGGCGATGACGGCGAGGGCGATGCCGGCCCACCATACCGGGGCGAAGGATCCCGTCCGCTCGAAGGCGACCCCGCCGAGCCAGACGCCCAAGAACGCGCCGACCTGGTGGCTGAAGAAGACGATCCCAAAGAGCGTCCCCAGGTGCCGCGTCCCGAACATCACCGCCACGAGCCCGGACGTCAGCGGCACCGTCGAGAGCCACAACACGCCCATCGCGGCGGCGAACAGGAGCACCACCGTCGGCGTCGGCGGCAGGATGATGAAGAGCCAGATCACCCCGGCCCTGGCCAGGTAGATCCCGGACAACAAAACCCGCTTGCTGTACCTGGCTCCCAACACCCCGGAACCGTACGACCCCACTATGTTGAAAAGCCCTATAAGCGCCAGCGCCCAGGCCGCGATCGCGGGTCCCGCGGTGCTCATCCCGGCGTGCCCCCCGTGCGAGTGCCCCGCGACGTTCGCGATGTGCGCCGGCAGGTGCGTCGTGATAAACGCCACGTGAAACCCGCAGACGAAGAACCCCGCCACGAGCAAGAGGTAACTGCCGTGCCCGAAGGCCTGCCGCACCGCGTCCCTGGCAGGCAAAGCAGGCCCATCCGACGCCCGCTCCTCGCCGCGCCCCCTGAGCATCACGGCGAGCGCCGGGACGAGGACCATAAAGAGGGCGAGCAGGAGCAGGGCGCTCTGCCAGCCGTAGTCCGCGAGGAAGACCTGCCCCAGCGGGGCGAACGCGAACTGCCCGAGCGAGCCCGCCGCGGTCGCGAGCCCCATGGCCTGCGAGCTCTTCTCAGGCGGCACCAGCCGGCCCAGGGCCGCTATGACGATGGTGAAGGAGCCGCCGGAGAGCCCGAGGCCGACGAGCACCCCTGCCGTGAGGTTGAAAGCGGCGGGCGTCGGGCTCACGGCCATAAGCGCCACACCCGCGCCGTAGACCACGCCGCCGGCGGCGAGTATCCTCGCCGAGCCGTACCGGTCGGCTATGGCCCCGGCGAACGGCTGGCCTATGCCCCAGACGATATTCTGGATGGCGATGGCGAGGGCGAAGACCTCGGGCGACCAGCCGCGGCCCTCGCTTATAGGGGCGGCGAAGAGGCCGAAGCTCGTCCTCAAACCGTACGTGATCAAGGCGATCAGACACCCGCACAGGACCACGAAAGCCGGCGCCCGCCACCAACCCAGCTTCTCCGTTCCCAAGACCCTCCACCCCTCTCTCGACCCCGGCCGACGGCACCAAACTACACTATCTGGAACGAATGGTCAAATACGATGTGGGGTGCGGTGTTCGGGGCATGGCGTTCAGACAGCGGTGAGCATAATCGGTGGTTCAGGTAGACTGCGGCGGGGGTTGCACACTACCGCGGGGGATCCGGTTTTGGGTAAGACGTCGGAGATCATCGTCCAGAAGAACGTTCCGGCGCGGATGCGCGACGGGACTACCCTGATGTCCGACGTCTACCGTCCGGCGGGAGAGGACGATCACCCGGTCTTGCTTACCCGGCTGCCCTACGGCAAGGACATGCCGCGGGACCCTACGTACTTCGATCCCATAAAGGCGGCGGGCGCCGGGTACATCGTCGTGGTCCAGGACGTGCGGGGCCGCTACGCCTCCGAGGGCGAGTTCGTGCCTTTCGTGAGCGAGTACGAGGACGGCTACGACACCGTCGAGTGGGCGGCCGGGCTTCCGGGCTCGGACGGGCGGGTCGGGATGTTCGGCCTCTCGTACTTCGGCAAGACCCAGTGGCAGGCGGCCGTCATGCGCCCGCCCTCCCTGAAGAGCATGGTGCCGGGCATCACCTGGGGAAACCACCTCAACGGCGCGCAGATGCGCGGCGGGGTGCAGGAGGTCGGGATCATGTTCTACTGGGCCCAGGCCGCCATAGCCCCGAACGAGCTCTTCCGCAAGTACAGGAAGGAGCCAGAGAAGATAGGCGAGAAGCTGCCCGAGCTCGTCGGGGTAATAGACGACATCCTCGCCGGCGGCGGCTACGACGCGCTGCCGCTCTCCGACTTGCCGAACCCGGATGGTGTCGTCCCGTTCGTTGGAGATAACTTCGGGCGGGGCGTAGACGACCCTGGCTGGGAACACCTCAACATAGACGGCAAGTACGACCGCGTGGACGTACCTACGTTCCACATCGGCGGCTGGTACGACTGCTTTATCGGGGAGACGATCCGGCAGTACGAGGCCATGAAGGACCGCTCCAAGGAGGCCGGGATGCGGGCGCCGCACCTGCTCGTCGGCCCCTGGACCCACGCGGACTTCGGCAGCACCTTCGGCGACCTCGATTTCGGCTTCGGCTCGACGGGCGGGTTCCTGAACTACCGGGGCGACCTTACCGACAGGCACCTCAGCTGGTTCGACGCAACCCTCAAGGGGGACGAGGCCGCGCTGGAAGCCACGCCGCCCGTCCGGGTCTTCGTGATGGGCGAGAACCGCTGGCGCACCTACGACGAGTGGCCGCCCCCCGGCTCGCGGGCCGAAGACTGGCACCTCCGTTCCTGCGGACGGCTCACGAGGGAGCCGGGCGGGACCGTAGACGAGCCTTCCGAGTACGACTACGACCCAAAGAACCCCGTGCCGACGCTCGGCGGCCCCACGCTCATGGCCCCGATCCACGGCCCCGGCGCCCGCGACCAGGGGCCCATCGAAAGCCGCCCCGACGTGCTCACGTACACCAGTGAACCTCTAGCTGAGGATTACACGGTCCTCGGCTCGGTCCACGCGACGCTCTTCGCCTCCTCGTCCGCGCCCGACACGGACTTCGTAGCCAGGCTCGTTGACGTCCATCCGGACGGGCTGGCCATCGGGATCTGCGACGGCATAATCCGCGCGAGCGCCAGGGAGAGCTACCCGGCCCCCGGCGTCGTCACCCCCACCCCGCCCTCCCCCATCGAGCCAGGCGAGGTCTACGAGTACAGCGTGGACCTCTGGGCGACGGGCAATACGTTCAAGGTCGGCCACAGGTTGAGGGTGGAGGTAACGTCGAGCTCACATCCGCGGTGGGAGCGGAACCTCAACACCGGGGAAGGCGCCGCCCGGTCCGACCGCACGGAGGTCGCCCACCAGACGATCTTCCACGACGCGGGAAGGCCGAGCAGGATCTCCGCAACCGTGGTGGAAAGGTAAAGGGTGGCCGTCTCAAGGGCGGTCCTGATCACGGGCTGCTCCACCGGCATCGGGCGCGCGACGGCCGGGCGCCTGGCGGCTGGGGGCTGGGGGCTGGAAAGTCTACGCCACGGCCCGCGACGTCGAGAAGATCGAGGCGCTCGCCGGCCTCGGCTGCGAGCTGCTCCCGCTGGACGTGACGGACGAGGCCTCCATGCGGGCCGCCGTCGCGGAGGTCGAGCGGCGGGAGGGGGCCGTCGGCGTGCTCGTCAACAACGCGGGCTACAGCCAGTCCGGGGCGGTAGAGGAGGTCCCGATGGAGAAGGTGCGCCGGCAGTTCGAGACGAACGTGTTCGGGCTGGTGAGGATGTGCCAGTTGGTACTCCCGGGCATGCGCCGGCAGGGGTGGGGCAGGATCGTCAACATCTCGTCCATGGGCGGAAGGCTCACCTTCCCCGGCGGCGGCCACTACCACGCGACGAAGTACGCCGTCGAGGCCATAAGCGACGCCCTGCGCTTCGAGGTCGCCGGCTTCGGCGTCGATGTGGTGGTCGTGGAGCCTGGCCTCATCCGCACGGGCTTCGCCGACGCCGCCACCGGCTCGATGGACGGGAACGCCTCCCCCGCGGAAGGCCCTTACGCGGGCTTCAGCGCGGCCGTCGCGAAGGTCGTAAGGGACAACTACGAGCGGGGCCCGTTCCTCAAGCTCGGCGGCGGCCCCGAGACGGTGGCGGCGACGATAGACCGCGCCATAACCGCGGCCCGCCCCCGAACCCGCTACGCCGTGACACCGTCGGCCCACATCTTTATCCTGCTCCGGCGCGTTCTGCCCGACCGCGCCTGGGACGCCATGGTAAGGACCGTGTACCCGCAACCCGGGAGGTAGACGTTGGAGATCCAGGACCGCACCTTCCTCGTGGGCGGCGGCGGCTCCGGCCTCGGTGCCGCCACAGCAAGGATGCTCGCGGACGCGGGCGCGAACGTGGTCGTCGCCGACCTCAGGGGCGAACCCGGCGCCGGCACCCGCTTCGTCGAGACCGACGTCACAGACGAGAGCAGCGTGCGGGCGGCCGTGGAGGCGGCCTTGGAGTTCGGGGCGCTCCACGGCGCCGTCAACTGCGCCGGCGTCGCCATCGCCGAGAAGGCCCTCGGCAGGGACGGCCCCCACTCCCTCGACTCGTTCACCAGGGTTATCCGGGTGAACCTCATCGGCACGTTCAACGTTGTACGGCTCGCGGCGGCGGCGATGGTCGGGAACGACCCTGGCGCGGACGGGGGGCGGGGGGTGATCGTCAACACCGCGAGCGTAGCGGCGTTCGAAGGCCAGATCGGGCAGGTGGCCTACGCCGCGTCCAAGGGCGGCGTGGCCTCCATGACGCTGCCCCTGGCCCGCGAGTTCGCCCGGTCCGGCATCCGGGTCGTTGCCATAGCCCCTGGCCTCTTCGACACGCCGATGATGGCTGGCCTGCCCGAGGAGGCCAGGGCTTCGCTCGGCGACCAGGTCCCCTTCCCTTCCCGCCTCGGCAGGCCTGAGGAGTACGCGGCGCTCGTCCGGCACATCGTCGAGAACGGCATGCTCAACGGCGAGGTCATCCGCCTGGACGGGGCCGTAAGGATGGCCCCGCGCTGAGCGGGGTCACCGTCGAGGGCGGCGGACGAGAGGGGCCCGCCGCCCCGCGTTCCCGCTACGGTAGCGGCTGTCAGTCGGGCTGATACTCGTTCGACGCGTTGTCGGTGAGGTTGGTCGAGGCCGCCCCGAAGACTAGCGCCTCTCCCTCCTCGCCTCGGTGCAGAGGCGGGGCGCGCCCCGCCCCCATCCCGGAGCCGAAGCTACCGGTGCCGCCGATGCCCCTCGTGGGGAGGGGGCCCGAGCTCGCGGAGATAGGAGACTTTCTCGGCGAAGCGGGGGCGCGTCTGCGCACCCTGACGGGACCTGGCGGGGCAGCAGGCAGCAGGCCTCTTCCCCGACGGCGCGGCGTTCGTGGCCCTGGCGACCCTGGGCGACCCAGCGCTGGTGCTCTCGGCTGGTCCGCGCCCTCGGGCTCAACGAGGCCGAGTACCGGACGCCGGCCGAGGCGCTCCACGCCTTCTTGAGAGACAAGAGGTTCCTCCTCGTGTGGACAACCTCGAGCACGTGCCTGAGGCCGCGCCCGACGTCGCCGCCAA
>DATFPF010000002.1:0-5292 GCA_035264945.1 Rubrobacter sp. | reverse complement strand
TCCCACGCCCATGCATGCCGATGGAGCGTGGCGGGTACGGTGCAGCCGAGGGCGTGCCCGTAGGAAAGGAGTGGCGCTGACAATGGACACCACGGACATCATCAGGCGCATCGAGAAGGAGCTGGGTATATCCGAGACGTACCAGGTAACGACCTTCCAGGGTATCAGGGAGGACGCGGACGGTAGCTGGCAGGAGATCGCGCTCGATTTGCTCGACGCCGGGAACGACGCAGGGGACAGCCGCTACGTCGCCGTCCTCGGGTTCGAGGATGGCGAACGGATCATCGAAGGTCGCACCGCGCCGACGGTGGATGAAGCCCTGTCAGACGTGGGCGCGCAACTCGGGTAGCCTGATCACCCTCTGGCGGGAAAGGTCGGAGCCCCACGAGTCCGAAACGCTCGTGGGGCTCCGACCGGGGCTACGCTGGGTGTGGACTTCGGTGAACGATCCAAGCCCGAAGTTCCGGGTATGCCCTTCCGCGCTCGGGTGAGCACAAGGCAGAAAGAAGGGCGAGGCCGCGTTCCTAGGCTGCGCCGTTGGCCGTGGTTAGATGCTTGCCGGCGAACGCCCCCGCGTAGGCGCCCACCATGGCGAAGGCCAGGGCCAGCAGCGACGCGAGGTCGAACCGGTCGAACGCGAGGCCCGAGAGCGGTATCCACGAGCCGACCGCCCACACCCACGCCCGCGCCGGGTGGAGGGCGCCCACGAGCCCCGAGGCGACGAGCACCATGGCGGCGGACACCCCCGTGTCGTCCCAGCCGGGGCCGGAGTCCACCAGGGCGATGAGCACGCCGAGCATGAGGGCCAGGAGGACCAGGAACACGAAATTCGTCCGGCGCACGACCTTCTCCTTCTCGCTTCCTCGTGCCGAAGGTCACTTGACAGGCACCGCGACGCCCGGCGCAATGGCGAGACGATCTTCTTAAACCGATTGTTGCCCGACTTTTGCCGAAGCGAGCGGAGGAAGCCCGGGCTTCGGGGAACGCCCCTTTGACGCACTCGCGTGGATCGCGGCTACGAACTCGCCGGCTGGCACGCCACGCCCAGCACGCCGCGGTTTGGCTCGTCGTCTCAGGCGGCGAAGAACCCAGCCAGCGCCGGGGGAGGACGTCGGGGGCCACTACGTGTGCTCCTCCCTCCAGTAACCTGTGCCGCCCGTTCGGCATGGCCTCCGCGAGACGCCCGCCCTCGCCCCGCCGGAAGTGACGAGGGCGGGCGTCGTGCTGCCCCTGCCAACGTCGCCCATCACCTAGGGGTCACAGGCGAGCGTGGGCGCGAGCGCCTCGATCCCAGCCCACCACGGCTCCTTGCGCATCCGGTCGACCATCGCCCGCGTCGCCGCGGCGGCCCTCCGCCAGGATGGTTTTGGGGTCCTCGCCGTACTCGCGCTACCGCCTTTGCGGCATGCGAAGCGCAGGCATCCGTCCTCGTTGCACCGGGGTACGAATGCTCCCATACTTTGCTCCTAGGGTCACGATCGGGAGGAAAGTATGTCCGGCACCCGGCAAGAGCAGCGGGCAGACGGGTAGGGGCGGGCCACCGACTTCGACGCGGTAATAGTCGGCGCCGGGTTCGCGGGGTTGTACGCGCTGCACAAGCTGCGCAACGAGTTGGGGCTGTCGGCGCGGGTCTACGAGGCGGGGGACGGCATCGGCGGGACTTGGTACTGGAACCGCTACCCCGGCGCGCGCAGCGATACGTCCAGCTGGATCTCCTGCTACTCGTTCGACGAAGAACTCCTCCAGGAGTGGAAGTGGAGCGAACGCTACCCTCAGCAGGATGAGGTGCTGGGCTACCTGGAGCACGTGGCCGAGAGGTTCGACCTGAACCGGGACATCCAGCCTGGGACGCGCGTAACGGCGGCGACCTTCGACGAGGAGACGGGGCGGTGGGAGGTGCGCACGGACAAAGGCGACGTCGTCTCGGCGCGGTTCCTCGTCGCCGCCCTGGGCGCCCTGTCGGCGGCGAACGTGCCCGACGTCCCCGGCATGGAGAGCTTCACCGGCGAACGGTACCACACCGCCGAATGGCCCCACGAGGGCGTCGACTTCACCGGCAAGAGGGTCGGGCTCATCGGCACCGGTGCCACCGGCATCCAGGTCGCCACGGAGATCAGCGAGCAGGGGGATCACCTCACCGTCTTCCAGCGCACCCCCAACTACGCCGTCCCGCCTGGCAGAACACGTCCGGCGCCCGCGACTCCTACCGCCCTAGCCAGATCTTCGACCACAAGACCTGTGAGGACCGCAGGTTCCGGCCCGATCCTTGCACCAAGTACTTTCGCCAGGGGAACTTCTGTAGCGGCCGTGGAGCAAGTTCGGGCGTCCCGGGCCCGCTCCAGCAATGAGCGGCGAGGAGGGCCCGGCTAGTTGGCGCGGCTCGAGGCGAGCACGGTGTCGTTCGACGTGCCGGGCAGGCGCATACTCGACGGTTTGGATCTCGCGGCCGAGGCGGCGGAATGCCTCACCGTGATGGGTCCGTCCGGGTCGGGCAAGACCTCCCTTCTGAACTGTTTGTGCGGCATAACCGCGCCATCCGGCGGTTCGGTGGAGATCGACGGAACGGAGTTGACCTCGCTCAGCCCGTCCCGAAGGTCCGCCTTCAGGCTCCGTCGCCTCGGTTTGGTTTTCCAGTTCGGCGAGCTTCTGCCCGAGATGACGGCGATCGAAAACGTCGCCCTACCCTTGCGGTTGATGGGCGCTTCGCGCGAGGACGCACAAGTTCGTGCAGAGGAGTGGCTAGAACGGGTGGCCGTCAACGAGCGCGCGGAGGCGCACCCGGGCGAGCTCTCAGGCGGGGAGATCCAGAGGGTGGGCATCGCCCGAGCGCTTGCCCATCGGCCGTCGCTGGTCCTTGCGGACGAACCCACCGGCGCACTCGACGAAGACAACACGGTTCGAGTCGCGGAGTTGTTGGTCGGCGTCGCGAGGGAGCTCGGGTCGACGGTCGTGATCACCACCCACGATCCGCTGGTGGCCTCGAGGACGGACCGCGTGCTGCGGCTCCGTGACGGGCGCTTGGAGCAGAACGAGGTTACGGACAGCTCCCGCGCGATGGGCGGCTCCTGATCCTCCGCGTCGCGTTCGGGCTGGCGCGGAACCGGGCCCCGGAGCACAGGTGGCGGCGCATCGTCGTGCCGGTTTCGGCGGCGGTTTTCATGATGCTGTTGCTCGTGGCGAGCAGTCTCATGGCCATGACGCAGCGCGAGGCCCATAGGGAAACGCAACGTATGGCGGTAGTGGCAGCGAAACCGTCGCCGTCCGACCTCTTGCTGACGATAGCCAACGACGTGTGGGGAGGCGAACAGTACCCGGTGGTTTGGGTTGAGCCAGCCACCGAAGCCGAGGCGGTCCTCCCCCCGGGGGTGTCCCAGCTCCCCAAACCGGGCCAAGCCGTGATCTCGCCGGGGCTCGCCAGGCTGGCCTCACAGGATTCCAGGCTCGCGGCGCGTTACCCGGACCACCTGGTGCTCGGTTCGGGCGGCGTCCGGAGCGCTGACGAACTGTTCGCGTACGTGCGTGTGCCGGAAGGCCGGGACCTCGCCGGAGGCCAGGCGACAGTGCGCGCCCAAGGTTTCGGCTCGCATCCCGTCGGCGGGCGGGCCTTGCCGCTCACTTTGGAGCCGTCCCAGGTAACCGTCACCTCCGTATCCGCGGGCGTGGCCGGGTTTCTCGTCTTGCCAGGACTGATCGTGCTGGTCGTGGGCCTTGCCGCGGCCAGCGGCGTGCGCGACCGCCGCTTCGAGATCCTGCGCTCCATCGGTGCGCCCGCGCGGGCGTTGCTCGCGCTGGCGGTCCTCGAGACGGCGATCCTGGCCGTGCCGGGCCTCCTCGTGGCCTCGATACTCTGGAGCGCGATCGGGAGTCGGGTATTGGGCGGAGCGCCGCTGGTCGGATCGGTCGTGGTGGGGGGGGACCTCGCTTTGCCTTGGTGGCTCGTCTTCGCCGAGTTCTTGGCCGGCATAGCCGCGGTCGGCCTGGCAGCGATCGCGGTCGCGGGGGTCCGTCGCCGGCGCGAACGTCCACAGCCCCGGCCGGCGCCCCAAAAATCGTCCGTGACCCTGACCCGTTTGGTCCCGCTAATGTTTGCGTTCGCGGCCTTCGTTTTGGGCGAAAGCTTGCACGGCGACCTGGCGGGGACCTTCAACCTGATCGGCATCCTGACAGCGATCGGCGGCGTCCCGCTGGCCTTGCCGGGCGCGGTACGCGAGGTCGGAACCTTCCTCGGCCGCCTGGGGCCTGTGGCGGTGTCGATCGCAGGCCGGAGCCTCCAGTGGGACCCGGTCCGCGCCACCCGGCCTTTCACGGGCGCCGCGGCCCTCGTGGTCATAGCGACTTCCGCGGTCGGGTACATCGCTCTCGCCCGGGACGTGGAAGCGGCCCCCGTGCGTGACTACGGGACCCGAACGGTCGATGTCCGCTGGGTAGACCCCCGCCCAAACGACCCCGGCCGGCTCGCAAACGCGCTGGGGACGGCTATCACCGTTCCGATACGTGTCGACGGAAACACCTTGACGGTCGGCGCCAACTGCCGACAACTCGCGCCCCGGTTCGGAGGGGCGCCGTGCGAACCGCGGTCGCCATTCAGCCTATCCGGCGACGTCGCCCGACAACTGGAAGAGAGCGTGTTCGGGTACCCTGCCGGCACGAAGGTCCGACCCGTGCCTGAGGGCGAAGTATCAGCCAGCGGCGAAGCCCTGGTGCTCGATGACGAATCCCTCCAAAGCCTGGAGGGGCGGGTGCGCACAGCAGCCATGCGCACGCTTCCCGCGCCATACGTCAGTAGCGCGTTGTCGTCCCAGATGAGCCCATCACCGCTCGTACCGTGGCTCGTAGGCGGTATCTATGCTGCGGCGATTGTGCTGACCGTCGGATGCCTCGCGTCACTCGTGGACCGTTTCTTGATGGCCCGTGAGCATCACCGTCACCTCTTGAACCTGGGCATGAGTCCTTCTCAGCTCACGATGCTCGAAGCCTCGCTCTTCGTCGTGCCCTACTGCGTGGTGGTGGGCACAAGCTTTCTCGCCGGACTGCTCATCTGCGCCAACATAGTGGGCGTCTTCTCCGACGTCCCGATGCCTTGGGGTAACATAGGGTTGCTTGCCATGATAGCGGCTATCACTGGTATTCTCGGCGCCGCGTGCGCGTCGTTGTTTGGAGCAGCAAGCGCCCGCACAAGCCGGGAGTAGTCATCCTACTTGCGTGAGCTTGCGAGAATGAAGAGTTCTGTTACATCCTAAACGCGTTCGGGTCACGGCAGCCGGACAAACACCGTCGCGACGACTACAGAGG
>DATFPF010000001.1:0-9571 GCA_035264945.1 Rubrobacter sp. | reverse complement strand
GTAACGATGGTGGACTTCTGGATCGGGCGCTTCCTCGGCAAGCTCGACGCGCTGAACCTCGCGGAGAACACCATCGTCGTCTTCACCAGCGACCACGGCTTCTACTTCGGGGAGCACGGCTACTTCGGCAAGGCCGAGTGGATCAACGACCAGGACGCCGTCCCGGCCGAGGACTCGGTGGTCCCTGACTGGCTGCCCGAGTCTTGGTTGCTAACCGTGGGATGGTCCCCGCTCTACACGGAGTTGACGAACGTGCCCCTGATAACGCGTGCCCCCGGGCTGAAACCGGGTCGCAGGCGGGCGATGACGACCGCCCCCGACGTGGCGCCCACGATCCTCGACCTCGTGGGCGTCGGGCGTCCCCCGTCGATGCAAGGGGAGCCGTTCGGGGACGTTCTCTTCGGTAAGAAGCGGGAGCATCGCCCGTTCGTCGTAAGCTCCTGGCCCCTGTACTTCGCGGCGGGCGAGTTCACCACCGCCGTCGATTCGCGGCCCCGGCGCATCGCCAGCTACATGCCGGTCACCGTGACCACGCGCAGGCGGTCCCTCATTTTGGGTGGCCCCGCCTACATGCCCGAGTTTTACGGTCTCGATGAGGATCCGGGCCAGCAGGCGAACGTGTGGGAGGCCAGGATCGGGGAGGGAGCGGCGCTTGGAGAGGACGCGCTCGCGTTCCTGGAGCGTCTGGGGACGCCGGAGCTCTACCTGGCCCCCCGCCGCCTCGCCCTCCAGAGGTTCGCGCCGGACTTCGTGCGAAGTCCCGGCTCGACACCGCCCAACACCGAACAGAACCAGATGCAGAACGCGAGCGAGGAGGCCGTATGAGCGTCGAAGTCGAGACCGTGCGCACCGTTGAGGTGCCGACCCGCATCGTGCACGGGCAGGGGGCCATAAGCAGGCTGGGCGGAATCGTCGAGGAGCTGGGCGTGAGGCGCCCGCTGCTCGTGACCGACGGGGGCGTGGCCGCCGCCGGCCTCGCTGAGAGGGCCGTCGAGCACCTCGCGGACGCCGTAGTCTTCGACGGGGTCAGGCCGAACCCGGACGTTGAGTTGGTAGGACGGGTGAGCGAGCTCTACAAGAGCGAGGGCTGCGACGGGCTCGTGGCCCTCGGCGGCGGCAGCTCGATGGACACCGCCAAGGGGGTAGGGGTCGAGGTCACGGGCGGCGGGTCGATCCTGGACTACGAGGACGGCGGGAAGCCAATCACGCGGCGCGTGCCGCCGCTCGTGACGGTGCCAACGACGGCGGGGACCGGCAGCGAGGTCACGCTCTGGGCCGTCATCACCGACCATGGGCGCAAGATCAAGTTCAACGTCGGGGGCACGCCCCTGATCGGCGCGCACGTGGCGCTCGTAGACCCATCCCTGATGGTAGGCCTGCCGACCGCCATCACGGCGGCGACGGGGATGGACGCGCTCTCGCACGGGATCGAGTGCTACACCTGCGACTACCACCAGCCCTTCACCGACTCCTTCGCCCTGACGGCCATAGAGTACGCCTCAAGGTGGCTGCGGGCCGCCTGCGAGGACGGCTCGAACATGGAGGCCCGCACGTTCATGGCGCACGGGGCCACGTTCGGGGGGATGGCCTACGGCACGGAGAGCGCCGGGGCCGCCCACGCCATGAGTCAGTCGGCCGGGGGCGTCCACGACTGTCCCCACGGCGCCCTGACCGCACGCGTCCTAGGCCCGGTCTGCGAGTACAACGCCCCGGCCGCCCCCGAGCGCTACGCCCGCATCGCCCTCGCCATGGGCGCTGACGTCCGGGGGCTCGACCCGCTCGAGGCGGCGTGGTCCGGCATAGAGGAGCTCTACCGCCTCACCGAGGACGCCGGCATCCCGACGATGGAGGAGTTGGGTTTCTCTGAGGACGAGATCCCGATGCTAGCCTGGATCGCCTACGACGACCCGCAGACGGTCGGCAACCCCCGCGAGGTCACGGTCGCGGACTACGAGGAGATCTACCGGAACGCCTTCGCCAGGGGGAAGTGATGTACACCGAGACCAAGAACTACGCGATGTACGTCGCCGGCAGGTGGGCCGGCGGCGAGTCCGAAGCCCGCATGGAGGCCACGAGCCCCGCTACCGGGGAGATGATAGGGACCGTGCCGGAAGGCACCCGCGAGGACGTGCGCCGGGCGATAGCCGCGGCAAACCGGGCCTGGCCCGGGTGGGCGGCGCTCTCCGCCTTCGAGCGGGCCGCCACCATGGTCCGGGTCGCGCGGATCATCCAGGAGCGCCGCGACGACCTGGCGGAGACGTTGACGCTGGACCAGGGCAAGCCGCTCGCGGCCGAGGCCTACGACGAGGTCGACGAGCTCGTCGTCTACTTCGAGATGGCGGGGGCCGACGCCACCCGCCTGGAGGGCTCGATGCCGCCCTCCGTGGACGCCGGGAAGCGGGTCTTCCTCTACCGCGTCCCGCGCGGGGTGGTCGGCGTGATCTCGCCGTGGAACTGGCCCTACACGATGCCGGCCGAGGCGCTCGCCCCGGCCCTCGCCTCAGGCAACGCCGTCGTCTGGACGCCCGCCCCGACGACCTCGGTCTGCGCGGTCAAGCTCGCCGAGTGCATAGTGGACGCGGAACTTCCGCCCGGCGTCTTCAACATGGTCACCGGCCGCGGTCCCGTCGTCGGCGACGAGGTGGCGGCCAACCCCGGAACGCAGGCCGTCGCCTTTATCGGCTCGGTAGAGACCGGGCAGAAGGTGGCCACGCGGGCCGCCGGGAAGGCCCTCCTCCTGGAGATGGGCGGCAACGGGCCGATGGTGATCCTGGACGACGCCGACCTCGAGCTCGCCGCGGAGGAGAGCCTGACGTCAGCCTTCCTGGGCGCCGGGCAGAGCTGCACCGCCGGCGAACGCTTCCTAGTCCACGAGCGGGTCTTCGACGGCTTTCTGGAAGGGCTCGGCGTCGCCATGGAGCGCGGGGTCCGCCTCGGCGACCCCTTCGACCCCGATACGACGCTCGGCCCCCTCAACAACGAGCCGACGGCCGAGAAGATGGACGAACACATCTCCGACGCGCTCGAGCGGGGGGCGCAACTGGTCGCGGGCGGCTCCCGCGCCGGGGGCTTCCAAACGGACCTCTACTACCATCCGACCGTGCTCGGCAAGGTCACGGACGAGATGCGCGTCTCCAGGGAAGAGACCTTCGGCCCTATAATCCCGGCGACCGTCATCCGCGACGAGCAGGAGGCCATCAGGGCCGTCAACTCCTCGCCCTACGGCCTGCTCTCTGCCGTCTTCACCAGGGACCTCGCGAGGGGCCTCCGCTTCGCCGAGGCGGTCAGGACCGGCTGGGTCAACATAAACGCCTCCTCCAACCACTGGGAGAGCCACCTGCCCTTCGGCGGGCGGGCGGGCTCGAAATCCGGCGTGGGGCGCGTCGGTGGCCGCTACCCGATGGAGACGTTCACCGAGTTCAAGACCGTCACGATGAACGTGGGATAGCTGTCGGCTCTCGGCGGTCGGCCTTCAGCCAAAAAAGCTGGCCGCCGAGAGCGGAGGCCGAAGGCCGGAGCGGGCTGATGGCCGACAGCTCTCTAAGCGCGGAACCCGAGGCAGTGCGAGATCTCCGCCGCCGCCTCGGCGGTGAGGCCGCCTACCTCGTCGAACGAATCCTCCGGCAGCCGGAAGGCCGGCCCTGACACGCTCACCGCGGCCACGACCGCGCCCTCCGCGCACCGGATCGGCGCGGCGATCGCGTTCAGCCCGTCCTCCAGCTCCTCGACGGTGGACCAGTAGCCCCTGTCCGTGCTGGCGCGTAGCTCCTTCTGGAGATCCGCTGACCCGGCGATGGTGCTCTCCGTGTAGCGCTCCAGCGGCCTTCTGAGCAGGCGGCGTCGCTGGTCTTCGGGCATGTAGTTCAGGAAGATCTTGCCCGCCGCCGTCGCGTGGAGGGGCGTGTGCCGGCCCTCCCAGCTAACGCTCAGGGCGGAAGACCCCGAGTTGCTCTGGTGGAGGATGATGCCGTCGTCGCCCTCCAGGACGGCGACGGTGACCGTCTCCCCCGTCCTTTCGGCCAGCCGGTCGCAGACCGGGCGGGAGCAGCGCGCGACGTCCAGGTCCGCCGTGACCGAACTGGCGAGGGCGACGAGGCCGAAACCCAGCCGGTACTTCTCGGTGGCGGAGTCCTGTTCGACCAGCCCCCGGTCCCTCAGCGTCGTGAGCAACCGGTAGGCGGTGGACTTGTGGATGTCCAGCTCGTTGGCCACCTCCGTCACCCCGGCCCATCCCCGCCGAGACAGGAACTCCATGACGGTGATCGCCCGGTCGACCGACTGGACGAAGGCGTTCTTGCGCTTGACGGTCTCCATGACGGGTTATTCTACACGGCGTCGCGGCGCGGGTTCGGCGTCGCGGCGCCCGTACTCAGCCCTCACCCCTCCGCGCCACCCACGGTTAGGGGCGTGCCGTCGCGCAGGTGGCGGAACCAGCTCGAGGCAACGCGGGGGGCCTCGCCGTCCAGGTTCGGGGCGCCGCGGCCTTCCGCCGCGTCCCCGCCGTCCGCCGTCCGCACCTCGACGCTGAACCGGGCGACGCCCGTCGTGTTCGGAACGCTGGCGTGCAGGTGCGTCCCCGAGAAGCAGAGGAGGTCCCCGGGCTCGATCACCACCCGCAGCTCGGAGGCGGTGCCCACGGCCTCGGCGGGCTCGGGCACCACGGGGATGCCCGGCTTGCCGGCCCTGATCTCCTCCAAGTCCCACTCTCGGCTCGTGTTCTCGAGGGGTTTGTCCCAGTACTCCCCATAGAAGGCCATCGTGCGGCCCGGGTTTATGGGATAGATCGGGGCCCACCAGTTGGTCTGCGCGTAGACGTTGGAAGACCAGGTGTCGCGGTGGAAGCCCAAGCTCGCGGTCCTGCGTCCCGGGTGCTCCCCGCCGT
Organism: Rubrobacter sp.; assembly: GCA_035264945.1. Lineage (GTDB taxonomy): Bacteria > Actinomycetota > Rubrobacteria > Rubrobacterales > Rubrobacteraceae > Rubrobacter_D. The sequence goes on along the minus strand of DATFPF010000001.1, from coordinate 4,689 downwards.
GGGTCGAGACGCGCAGGTACAACGGGTCCCAGAAGGTCCGCCGCAGGTCCACCCCGACGTACCCGAGCGCCGCGAGGAGCAGCTCCTTGGCCGCGTCATCCTTCCGGAAGCGCTTCTGGAGCGCCTCCACCCTCGAGAGGTACTCGTCGCGGTCCAACTCGAACTGCGCCCTCACCGGGTCCCGGGTTCCCAAGACCTCCCGGATCATGACGTCGGCGAACGCGCAGAGCTCCTCCATCGGGGGCACCTTCTTGAAGACGAGCAGGTCGCCACCGTAGACCGACCCGCGCCGCTGTCCGTCCTCGAGCGCGCCCGAGAGGGCGCGAACCGTTACCGTCATCCCGCACCTCCGGAGTGCTCGTGGGTTGCGTCGTATCTAGCGCCCTGAAGCCTCCCGAAGGACCGCAAATCGCGACCCCGTCCCCGGGGGCCCCTCATAGGCCCGTGGTTCCCGAAGGTTGCTGTTCCTCGCGCACCTGGCGGACGAAGTCGGCCATGCCGGTGGCGTGGAAGGTGGGCGTCACGATTTCTTCGGGTCTCGGGGTAGCGCCGAAGCCGCCTTTGCCGTGGCGCCTCTCGATCCACATCGTGGCGAAGCCCAAAGAACTCGCCGGCGCGATGTCGTGGTACTGGCTCTGGGCCGTGTGGAGGACGTCTTTCTTCTTCACTCCCGCCGGGGTGAGCTTATCGAGAACATACTCGAACACCCTGGGGCTCGGCTTGTTCACCCCCACCTCATCGCAGGTGATCTTCTCCTGGAACGGATCCCCCATGTTCGCGCTCATGTGCCCCAGCGCCCACGAATCGGCGTTCGTCACGGCCACGAGCCGGTACCGCGTTCCGAGCTCTTCTAGCGCCTCCACCGTATCGGGGAAAGGAGGCCACGACCGGATGGAGTCCCTAAAATCCTCAGCGTCCTCCTCGCGAGGCCCCATGCCCCACCCGGATATCATCTCCCGGTAGATGAGAGGAAGCATCTCGGTAAAAGACTTCTCCGGGGTCTCCCTCTGGTATCTGTCCTCGACCGCGGCGAAGGCGGTAAGGATCGCTTCGTCGGTCTTTGGCACCCCGTGCCGCCCCAGCATAGGCCGGAACCAGTCCAGGATCCCGGCCTCGAAATCTATAAGCGTGCCCACGACGTCGAACGTCAGCGTGTCGAAATCGCCGAGCTTCATGGCACCGCCTCGCGCATCGACTCCCACCTCGTGGCCTCGCCTGTTTTCGGACCGTCTACCAGAATGGTCGCACATCCGGCACCCGCGGAAATGAGCGGGAGCGGCCGTTCCGCTCGTAAGCCTGGCCGTCCTGGCTTCCCGGCAAGACGGACGGTTGCCGGGAGGGCTGGGTCAGGCGGTCGAGGCGGAAGAGGCTTATGTCGTGGCGCGTGATGCCGGACTCGGCCAGGTCGGCCATGACCTCGCCTACCACGCTCGCGAACTTGTAACCGTGCCCCGAGCAGGGTGAGGCGAACGATACCTGCTCGTAGTCAGGGTGCAGGTCTATGACGAAGTGGTTGTCCGGCGTGTTGGTAAACATGCAGGTCTGCAGGTCCATCGTCGGCCCGCAGCCGTCGGGGAAGTAGCGCTCCGCGAAGTCCCGCAGCAGCCGCTCGTCGTAATCGTGCGTCTCGCGGTCGAGGGTCTCGGGGTCTACGATCTCTTCGAGGTGATGGTACTTGCCGAACTTGAAGCCGGGGACGCCGTGCACCGGGAACCCGTAGAAGCGACCCTCGTCGACGAGCAGGTTGAAGACCGGAAAGTCTTTGGGCCGGAAAAGCTCCGGGCGGGTGGGCTGAAGCCAGGCGAGGACCTGCCTCTCGGGGACGGCGAGGCCTTCGAGCACGTCGATGATCTCGCCGTCCCAGGCGCCGGCCGTGACGACGAGCTTCTCGGCCTCATAGGCGCCGCGGTCCGTGCGGACCCGCACCCCGTTCTCCAGCGGCTCCCAATCGAGGACCCTCTCGCGGGCGTGGATCTCGGCCCCGTGCGCCTGCGCGGCAATCACGTAGGAGACTATGCATTTCTCGGGCGCCAGGAACCCGCCGTCGGGCTGCACGAGGGCGAGGTGTTCGGCTGGCAGGCGGTAGCCGGGGAAGCGGCGGTGCAACTCCGGGCCGGTAAGTACCTCGTGGGGGATGTCGTGCATCTTGCAAGACTCCCAGGAGCCCTTGAAGACCCAGGACTCCTCGGGGCCCGCGTCCACGGAGCCGGTGGTGTGCAGGAGGCGCTCTCCTGCCTTCTGCTGGATCTCGCGCCAAAGCTCGTAGGCGCGCCTGAGCAGCAGCACGTAGGAGGGGTGCTCGTAGTAGGCGAGCCGGATGATGCGCGTGTGTCCGTGCGAAGATCCCATAGAGTGCGGGACGCCGAACCGCTCGAGCCCCAGCACCCGCTTGCCGCGCCGGGCGAGGTAGTAGGAGGCGGCGCTCCCCATCCCGCCCACGCCGACGACGATGACGTCGTAGCGGCCCGAGTAGGTTACGCTCACGAGCCTGCGCCCCCGTTGGACGACTGCCCGGCCGGCGCGCTGCGGTGGGCGGTGGCCGCCGCGCGGGCCGCCGACTCGGAGCGCCGCCCGTCTTCGGTCGGTTCCGAGCGGATGCGGGCGTTCTCCGGGTCGAAGAAGGGCGTCGGGGAGACCTTGGCGGGGATTGGCCGGCCGTTGATCTCCACCACCAGGTTGTTGCCGGGCCAGGAGTGGGCGGTGTCCACGTGGGCCAGCGCGAGCATCCTGCCGACGCTGTGCCCCATCGCGCTCGAGGTGACGCGCCCGACCTGCCGGTCGCCGGGCATCACCGCGTCCTCGTACTCACCGGCCTCGGCCCCGGTCTCTATCATCTCGCGGAAGGTCGCCACGTCGCCGACGCTGTAGACCTTCGCGCCCGACGCGGCAGGCACCCCGCTCTCCAGGGTGAGCCCCACCCAGCGCCGGTCCAGCCCGACCTCCTGGAGGCGCAGCAGCGCCTCGCGGCCCACGAAGTCGCGCTTGCCGAAGCGGACCCAGCGCGAGAGCCCCACGTGGAACGGCGTGTCGTCCTCGCTTATGTCGGGGCCGTAGAGCGGGAGGCTCTTCTCGATGCGTAAGCTCTGCATCGCCTCGACGCCGTAGGGCCTGAGGTCGAACGCGCGGCCCTTCTCCAGGAGGAACTCCCAGAGGGGGCCGGCCTGCTCCGCAGGGGTGTAGAGCTCGTAGCCGAGCTCCCCGGTGTAGCCGGAGCGCGAGATCAGGACCTCGACCTCCCCGATGCGGCACGGGGCGAAGCGGAAGAAGCGCAGGCCGTCAAGGTCCACGCCATCGACGACGGTCTTGAGGAAACTTCGGGAGCGCGGTCCCTGAACGACGGGGAGGGCCACCGCCGCGGTCACGTCTGTCACGTAGGCGCTCGCGCCCCTGGCGTGGTCGAAGATCCAACGGTACGTCTTGAGACGCGGCCCGGAGCTGGTGACGACCATGAAGTGCTCGTCGTCGAACTTGTAGACGGTCACGTCGTCGACGATGCCGCCTTCCTCGTTGCACATCGTCGAGTAGCGTAGTTGCCCCGGCTCCATGTCCTGGACCTCGTTGACGAGCAGACGCCTGGCGAGCCTCTCGGCCCCTGGCCCCTTTATGTCCACCTCCCCCATCGTGGAGAGGTCCTGCATCCCGACGTTGCGACGCACGTTCAGGTGCTCCTCGACGGGCGAGGTGTACGAGGTCGGAAACATGAAGTCCCCGCCCCCCTTGACGAGGTTCCTCGCCGAACGGAAGTGGAAGTCGTACAGCGGCGTTCTTCTCTCGGTCATCGGAAGTTCCTCTCCCTCCCCACAGACGCATGGACAAATATTGTACCGAACCTCACAAAACCGCCCGCCTCGCCGGCTCCGGCGAACGCCGCCACGTCCGGGAAGCGGCCTGGCGGCCTGGCGTGGGCCGGCACGGGGCCTTCGCTCACGAGAGGCCCACCACCTCGCCGTTCTGGTCTATGTCTATGCGCGTGGCGGCCGGGGTGGCGCTCAGGCCGGGCATGGTCCTCATCTCCCCGCACAAAGGGTAGATAAAGCCGGCGCCCACGGAGGCGCGCACCTCCCGCACGGGGAGCGTCCAGCCTTTGGGCGCACCCATGAGGTTCGGGTCCGAGGAGATGGAGAGGTGGGTCTTCGCCATGCACACCGGCAGGTGCCCGAAGCCGTTTTTCTCGTAGGAGTCGAGCTGAGCGGCGGCCCTCATGTCGTACGCCACGCCGCCCGCGCCGTAGACCCTGGTGGCGATGGTCTCTATCTTCTCCCTGAGGCTCGCCTCCTCGGGGTAGAGGAAGTTGAACTCGGTGGGCTCTTCGGTGGCTTCGGCGACGGCCTCGGCAAGCTCGGTGGCGCCAGCGCCGCCCTCGGAGAAGTGGTTGGCGACGGCCACCCGCGCCCCGGTAGCCTCGGCGATCTCGCGTATGGCGGCGTGCTCGGAGTCGTGGTCGGTCGGGAAGGCGTTTATCGCGACCACGGGCGAGACGCCGTGCAATTTAATGTTCTCGATCTGCTTTCTCAGGTTGTCCGCCCCGGCGAAGACGTCGCCCGGGTTCTCCTCAAGGAGCGCGGGCGGCATCGGGCGTCCGGCGACCAGCTCGAACCTTCCCGAGTGGGCCTTGAGGGCGCGCACGGTGGCGACCAGGACCGCCGCGTCGGCCTTGAGCCCCGAGTAGCGGCACTTGATGTTGAAGAA